>NZ_JBFOCT010000024.1:0-74176 GCF_040907925.1 Aeromonas sp. s12
AGTGAAACGCGGTAGCGCCGATGGTAGTGTGGCATTCGCCATGCGAGAGTAGGACACTGCCAGGCACCCAATTAAACAGCGATGTGAAGAATCACGTCACTGGCTGCGAGGATGACACCTCAGAAGAAGCAGCAAAAGATTTAGCGAAAGCTAACCGAATGCGGAGCGGTAGTTCAGTCGGTTAGAATACCGGCCTGTCACGCCGGGGGTCGCGGGTTCGAGTCCCGTCCGCTCCGCCACTAATTTTAAGGCCTTCCCTGATGGGAAGGCCTTTTTGCTATGTGCGATCTTGCCCATAAGTCCCACAGATTTGTACGCAAGAACGAGTACAAAAGCCCAGTCTCACGACCGCGCGTTGGTGTTTTTAGCGTGTTAAACAGCCAGTGTTAGCATTTATCTAGAGGAAGAGAACTAAAACCCTGTCATCTCCTCCATTTTCTATCTATATCAAGATCTTATCTGATGGATTGCTGGCCATTTTAACTGGTTTACTTTTGGCCAAACTCTGTTCATGGTGCGCGATTAGGGTTGTATCTCGCTTATAACTCGGTAGAGTAAGGGCATCTTGAGTTTGCCTGTCCCGTGCCGAGTTTGCCGGGTTCCAGGTGTAACTTGGCCAGTTTTTATCAACCTTAAGTCAGTGGTATCGATATGGAACAAGTAAACAAGTCCACCTTCAGCGATGTACTGGAATATGTGCGTATGTCCCGTCGCCAGAACAAACTCAAGCGTGAAATTGCGGATAACGAAAAGAAGATCCGTGACAACCAGAAGCGCGTACTGCTGCTCGACAACCTGAGCGACTACATCAAGCCGGGCATGAGCATTGATGATGTACAGGCGATCATCGCCAACATGCGTGCCGACTATGAAGAGCGCGTGGATGACCACATCATCAAGAACGCCGAGCTCTCCAAAGAGCGTAAAGAGCTGAGCACCAAGCTGAAGGGCATGAGCTCTCACAAATAAGCGTTCAGCTTTCGCTTAAGAGACACCGGCCACTGGCCGGTGTTTTGTTATCAGCTCGGATCTCTGCCACTCCTGCAACAATCGGCTCCCCTTTTTAGAATTGCCCTGTTACCATCACTACAAAGCGGTCAATAGTTTCAAGCCATTGACTTGAAAAGACTAAGCTTGAGTGAAACACAATAAATTGCGCAACCATGGTGGGGCTGATATGGGCGCATCAGAACAGACGGATTTGACACAAGTGGCATCTCACGATTCATCTGTCCAGACCTCGGACGGGAACCCAAAGCGCAAGCGTCGTCCCTGGTGGCGTTGGCTGTTCTGTTTTCTCTTTTTATTGTGCCTGGGGGCGGTGATCGCTCTGGTTGGCTATGAGATGAAAACCTCGAAGCTGCAATCTCAGGAGATCTCCCGCTATGCTGCCAAGCTCACCTATCAGGTCGAGCCAGGCCAGAGCAAACAGATCGCCTTCCCTGAGGATGGCCCGTTCGACAAGCGGCTCGGCTATGTGCAACTGCCGATGATGCAGGAGCGTCTGCTGCAACGGGGTTATGAAGTCAGCAAGCAGGTGCATTTTTCCGACGCACTCTATGACTACGCCAGTCGTGGCTTCTTCGTGCCCTATACCGAGAAGGTACAGGCCGGGCTGACGCTGCACGATTGCCGCGCCGAGCCCTTCTATCAATTCAAGTATCCGACCCATCACTATCCGGATTTTGACTCCATTCCGCCGCTCGTCATCCAGTCGCTGCTGTTTATCGAGAACCGCGACTTGCTGAGCAATGAAGAGCCGTTGGCCAACCCGGCGGTCGACTGGCCCCGTTTTGCCAAGGCGGCGCTCTCCCAGGTGGGCAAGGCGCTCGATATGCAGGATCAATCTGCCGGTGGCAGTACCCTGGCGACCCAGGTGGAGAAGTATCGCCACTCGCCGGATGGCCTGACCCTGTCGCCGACCGAGAAGATCCGTCAGATGGCCTCTGCCAGCGTGCGGGCCTATCGTCTCGGGCCGGAAACCCTCGAAGCGCGCAAACTGGTCGCCTGGGCCTATCTCAACTCGGTGCCGCTCTCGGCTGCGCCGGGATATGGTGAGGTGCATGGTTTGGGAGATGGTCTCTGGGTCTGGTTTGGTGCCAACGTCGATGACGTGAACCGTCTGCTGGATCCCGCCCGCAACCAGAATGCGCCGCTGGCCGAACAGGGACTTGCCCTGCGTCAGGTTGTCTCGCTGATGATTGCGCACCGCCGTCCCTCTTACTATCTGGCTCAAGGGCGAGAGGCATTGGCTACCCTGACCGACAGCTACCTGCGCCTGTTTGTGCAGGAGGGGATGATCACGCCATCTCTGATGGAGGCGGCGCTCAAGGCCAAGATTACGTTCCGTGACTTCCTGCAGTCCCCGGCTATCACCCGGGTGAACAATAACAAGGGGTTGCAAGTTGCCCGTACTCGCCTGAGCCGCCAGCTCGGGGTGCAGCTCTATGACCTCGATCGGATGGACCTGACTGCCGATACCAGCCTCAACATGCCGCTGCAGAACGAAATCTCCCGTTATCTGCAACAGCTGGCCGACCCGACGTTTGCCGCCCAGGTAGGGCTGTTTGGTGAGCGCCTGCTCTCGCCTGAGAAGACGGGCGATGTGCGCTACAGCTTCACCCTGTTCGAGAAGTCGCCGGAAGGGTTCAAGGTGCGGGTGCAGACCGACAACACTGATCAGCCGTTCGATATTAACGAAGGCTCCAAGCTGGAGTTGGGCTCAACCGCCAAGCTTCGGGTGCTGACTACCTATCTGGAGATCGTGGCCGAGCTGCACGACAACTATGCCGGGATGCCGGTCGATAATCTGCGTAAATTGGCTGCCGTCTCTCAGGACAACCTCAGCCGCTGGGCCATCTCCTATCTGATGACGGCTCAGGACAAGAGCTTGCCTGTAATGCTGGAAGCGGCGCTGGATCGCAAATACTCCGCCAGCCCCAACGAAGGGTTCTTTACCGGTGGCGGCATGCACACCTTCAACAACTTCCGCCGCGAGGATAACAATCGTATTCCGACGTTGCGTGACTCTCTGCGTGAGTCGATTAACTTGCCCTTTGTGCGGCTGATGCGCGATATCGTGCGCTACAGCCTCTACAAGGAGGGCAACCGTGCCCAGTTGCTGAAGGATGACAAGGATCCCCGCCGTCAGGAGTATCTGGCCAAATTTGCCGACAAAGAGGGCCAGACCTATCTGCTGCGCTTCTGGCGCAAATATCGCGGCAAGACCCCCGAGGAGCAACTCGATACCTTCCTCGACGGTCTCAAGCCGAGTGCGGTACGTCTGGCGGCGGTTCACCGCTACCTGATGCCGGAAGCCAGCGAAGCCGCATTTGCTGCCTTCCTGGCGGAGCGGCTGCCGCGCGAGAAGCTGAGTGCGAAACGGATCAATCAGCTCTATGTGAGCTATGGCCCGGGCAAGTATTCACTGCCGGATCAGGGCTACATCGCCCGGGTTCACCCGCTGGAGCTGTGGTTGCTGGCCTATCTCAAGGAGTTCGACAAGACGACCTTTGCCGACGCGGTGGCGGCCAGTCGTGACGAGCGGCAGGAGGTTTACAGCTGGCTGTTCAAGACCCGTCATCGCAGTGCCCGTGACAGCCGGATCCGCACCATGCTGGAGGTTGAAGCCTTCCTCGATATCCATCAGCGCTGGGCCAAGCTCGGTTATCCGTTCGACCATCTGGTGCCTTCGCTGGCGACCGCGTTGGGTAGCTCCGGCGATCGTCCGGCTGCACTGGCCGAGCTGATGGGGATTATCCAGAATGGCGGTGTCCGCTCGCCAACCTTGCGTATCGAGCACCTCTCGTTTGCCAAGGGAACGCCCTTCGAGACCGAGTTTGAGCCGCAGCACACCGAGGGTACCCGTGTGATGCCGGCAGAGGTGGCGGCCGCCCTGCGCAGTGCGCTCTCCAAAGTCGTTGAAGGGGGCACGGCAAGACGTATTGCCGGTGCCTTTACCCTGCCGGATGGCACTGTGCTGCAGATGGGGGGCAAGACCGGAACCGGGGATAACCGGATTGAAACCGTGGGTCGTTATGGCAACGTGACCAGCTCACTGGCGCGCAACCGCACCGCGACCTTCGTTTTCTATCTGGGTGAGGATCACTTCGGTACCCTGACCGCCTATGTACCGGGTAGCCAGTCTGACAAGTTCCGCTTCACCTCGGCGCTGCCGGTGCAGGTGCTCAAGGGGATGGCTCCTCTGCTGACGCCTTACCTGCAACCGGGTTCCCATACCCAGTGTCTTGCGAACCAGTGATGCGCACGAATTACCGCTCATCACGCAGATAACTAACCAGAGAAAAAACGGGGAGGCTGACAGCCTCCCCGTTTTTATATCCTCATCGGGCGCAGCGGCGCTCGATTGCGATCAGGCGTTCAGTACGAACTGTTCGATCACCTGAGCTACACCATCTTCATCGTTGCGGGCGGTGGTGTGCTGGGCGAGCGCCTTGATCTCGTCGGTGGCATTGCCCATCGCAACCCCGAGGCCTGCGTACTCGATCATATGGCGATCGTTGCCCGCATCCCCGACGCAGATCACCTGATCGGCGGTCAGGCCAAGATGCTCGGCCAGTGCGGCCACGCCTGTTCCCTTGTTGCTCTGCTTGTTCATGAACTCTAGGAAGAAGGGGGCGCTCTGTACCACGGTATAGCGCTCATAGAGCTCTGCAGGCAGTCGCTCGATGGCGCGGGAGAGCTGGGGCGGCTCGTCGATCATCATCACCTTCATGATCTGCTCGTCGGCAGGCAGGGTGGCGAAGTCGATCAGATTGATCGGCATGCCGATCAGGCGAGATTCGTGCTCGGTGTAGGTGCTGACACGGGGACTGATGAGGCCCTGGGTGACCGAGAAACCGTGGACGTTCACTTCCAGCTCATCAGCCAGTTTGGCGACGGCGCTGGCGTCACTGCCGGTCAGCAGCTGGCTGCGGATGATGCGCTGATCGGCCACCTGCTGCACCAGAGCGCCGTTGTAGCAGATGACATAGTCATGCTCTGTGGTGAGGCCGAGCTCTTCCAGATAGCGGCTCATCCCTTCCAGCGGGCGGCCGGAGGCCAGCACAACGGTGACCCCTTTGGCGCGCGCGGCACTGATGGCGGCGTGGGTTCGGGGAGTAATCTGGCCCTGCGGGTTGAGCAGGGTGCCATCCATATCCAATGCGATCAGCTTGTACATCTCTCACTACCTGAGTCTGGGTGGCCCGCCCGGTGGGGCCAAGGAAGTGGCGAGTGTAGCGAAAATCGGCGGCGGGATCACGGCCGGTTCAGCGATGGGGCCGTGCCGGTTGAGCTATTTGTGTCCCTCGTAAGGGGTCATCTCCAGGGTTTCATCATGGATGGTCAGGCGGGTAGGGCCTCGGGTGATGGTAACCTTGCGTTTGAAGCTGGCCATCTCGACCTCGATGCCGGAGTAGAGGTGCTGGGTGGCAATGACCTCCATCTGAGCCATCAAGTTTCGTAGCTCCTCCTGGTTAGCGGTGAGCTGCTCATCGAGCTGGGCCAGTTCGGCCAGCTGATGGTCCCGGATCGGTTTGAGCTTGCGCAAGGTATCCGGATTGCGCTTGTCGCTGGGCAGTTGCAGCAACTTCATGACCAGCTCCTTGATTTTCTCCAGCTGGGCCTGACACGCCTGCTGGCGCAGCTTGAGCTGGTGTTCCTGCTCCTTGTGGGTGAAGTAGCCGCCAAGGATCTGCAGTCGGGTATGGTTGGCGGCCTCGGCCCCCAGGCTGGGAGCCATGATCAGGCGATTGGCAATGCTGGTGCCCCCCAGCAGAGTGCCTTTGCGCATGTTGCTATCGCCCACCTTGATATCTTGTCCGCTGCGGGAGTAGCAGTGGCTGAGCTGGCTCTGGATCTGGATATCCCCCCCCGCTTCCAGCTGGGCATATTGGGCGTAGCTGGCGTGGATCTCCCCCTGCGCATTGAGTTGGCAAAGGTACTCTCCCTGCTCGTTGCGGCGGCCAATGATGCCGTGGCGTACCGTGATGCTGCCCCCCGCCTCGATCCAGCCCCCTTCGATAAAGCCGCCGATGACGATATCACCGCTGACTCTGATCTTCATGCCCGGGTTGACGTCGCCGCTGACGATTAAGCCCCCTTCAAAATCAATGTGGCCGTGGCGGGCATCCACCTGTTTGACGCTGAGCACCTCGTCCACCTTCATGCCCGCTTTCTCCTGACAGGGCAGGCCAGCCCGACCGGCAATCAGCAGGTCGGGATCGTCGGGGGAGATGAAGGTGCCCTCGCCAGCGCTCATCGGACTGTCTTTGCCATCTTTGGCGGGCAGGTCCTGACCGGTCACGGTAAAACCGGGCACCCCGACGGTGGCCGGATGACGGCGCATCAGCGGAGCGCCGGCCTTGACGGTGACGATGGAGCCGAGATCCCGCAGGTCGACCTTGCCATGCCCCAACTCCTGCGGTTTGAGGATCCGTTCGGCCGGGGTCTCCACCAGCCGCTCATAGCGAGTGTCCTGACCATTGACGGCAGGCTGGCCGTTGGCAATCACCAGCTTGAGCTGACTGCCGGGGGCGGCCTCCTTGGCCGACTGGATGGCAGCGGTGAGCAGTTGATCACTCACCCCCTGTTTGATTTCGCTGATGGCGATCGCCTCTTTCAGCTGTTCCAGCGTCACATACTTGCCCCCCCAGTCGGCAGTGATCTGGGCGATGGCGCTCATGCGATCCTTCTCCACTATTACGGCGAGTCGGGCATCCTGACGCTTGCCGACAGGGATGGGGTTGGCGGGGACGGGGGCGGCAGGGTTGGTGAGCAGGGTATTAAGCAGGCTGATAGCCTGTTTGATCCCCTCGGGCAGCGGCTGATAGCGGCGACAGTTGGAAGCGAGCAGCAGAGCCTGCACATCTTGTTCCGTGACAGGTTTGGTGAGACCGGCGGCAATCCGCAGGCAGACCAGCTCCATATCGCTTGATAGCAGCAACCACTCTTTGCTTAACACCGCATCTCCTTGCTGGATGAGAACGGAGCGATCGGCTCGCTCCTCTACTGTCATTTAATCTCTCAATGATTAATAAAGCGAGTCGCCAACCCTGAGAGTGGGCAGTATTCAGATATTTCCTCTGAATGGTCAATGAATTGAAGTCAAATCGGTGATGGCGGCCAGATAAATGTGGGCGCTGTTTGGAAACGGAGTGAAAAGACGGATCGTAGCGCCAGCGACCTAGGGTCGCTGGCAGGTGAATGGCGGTTCTTATCAGCTGCGCTGGGCTGTTCTGGCCAGGGTGAGGTAATCGCCGAGCACCGGCTCACCCAGCATATGGCGGCGCAGCATGTCGAGGGCGGCAAAGGCGAGGATCTTGCGGCGACTCTCCGGGTCGGGGTGGCTGACCTTGACCGTCTGACCGACGTGCTTGCCATCGGCGCTGAGCAGCAGTGGTACCCCCTCTGTGCCCTCTCGCCCTATGGTCAGTTGCAGGCCCGCATCGGTTGTCGGCAGTTGCGCCAGCTCATCGGCCAGTTGCGTACTGAAGTTGGCCTCCAGCCGGGGATGGCCGTGACAAAGCGCCAGCAGGGCGCCGCCACTATCTCCCTCCAGCAGAGCCAGCGGTTTGCCTTGCAGCAGCGCGAGGATCTGCTGCGCCGGTTCCGTATCTCCGCTGCCAACCAGCCAGGGGCGGATCGTATCCAGCAGTCGGCGCTCTGCACTCTCCATGTCAGCGGTACTGGCGCCGTGGCCGATCAGTTTCAGCTCGATAAGGGGCATGGAGGAGCGGTAACCCAGCTCAAGACCAGCTGGCCAGGGTTCGGCATCCAGCATATCGCTGAGGGCTGATTCCGAGATGCCGAAGGTGTAAAAGCGACGCAGCTCGGTATCAATCTGCGCACCGGCCAGCTGTTTGAGGCGCGGCAGAATTTGCTCGCGCACCATCTGCTTGAATTCGAACGGCACGCCCGGGGTGAAGAAGAGCTGACTCTGGCCACTTCGCACCACAAAGCCGCAGGCGGTGCCAACCGGGTTGTCGAGGATTTCGCACCTCTGTGGCAGCCATGCCTGTTTGGCATTGCTTTGTGCCATGGGGCGGCCACGGCTGGCGTAGCGCGCTTCGATGGTAGCGAGCCAGTCGGGGAAGAGGGTGAGCGGTTGGTCAAAGGCCTCGGCGGCGGCCTGAGCGGTGAGATCGTCGGCAGTGGGCCCGAGCCCGCCACACACCAGCACCACCTCGGCGCGGCTGGCACTCTCTTGCAGCACCGTTTTCAGGTCGGCGAGGTTGTCCCCCACTGTCAGGCGACGGCGCACCTGCCAGCCCTGCTCCAGCAGCAGAGCGCTGAGCCAGGCTGCATTGGTATCCACCACCAGACCCGTCACTATTTCGTCTCCGGTACTGATGATCTCGATACGCATGGCAGGCTCCTTGGATTAAACGGGTGGCAACGGTTGGTCTTGGGCCAACACAATCAGGCTTTGTTGTGCTCGAAGTAGTAGCTGATCCGGGTACGCGGATTGAGGTACTCGAACACGGCGGGCGGCAGCCGTTTGGGGTGGATCACCTTGGCGATCGACAGTTCGGCTTGCTGCAGGTCGATGATGGCGGCTTCCTGACGGGGAATGCGCGGATCGTAGACCAGCACCGAGGGGTAGAGCAGGCGGGAAGCGTTGACCGACATCACCAGCCCCACCTGACCGTTGGAGAGTTGCACCACGCTGCCGGGGGGGTAGATCCCCATCAACCGGATCAGCATGCTGAGGTACTCCGGATTGAACTGCGCCTTGCGCTGCTTGTAGAGGCCGCTCAGGGCCGAGTAGGGCACCTTGGCCTGCATGTGGCAGAGGTTATCGTACTCGTTGATCAGCGACACCATCTGGGTCAGCGGATCGAGCTGGCCACCCTTGAGCCCTTCCGGCCCGCTGCCATCGAGATATTCATGGTGATGGAGCACGATCCCCTTCGCCTCGGCCGGGAAATCCTTGGCCAGATTGAGCAGATCCAGCCCATAGCGCGGGTGCTGGGCCATCAGGTTCTGTTCCGGCTTGGTCAGCGGCTCGGTCTTGCGCAGGATCTGGCTCGGGATCTTCAGCTTGCCGATATCGTGGAACAGCGCCCCCATGCCGACCTGACGGATCTCGTCGGCCGTCATGCAGCACTCCTTGGCCAGCAGCATGCTGAGCACGCTGACGTTGAGGGAGTGGAAGTAGAGGTTGTTGCCATCCTCACTGTCGGAGACCAGATGCAGCACCATCTCGTCCACCGAGAGCAGCTGTTCTGTCATGGCGTTGACCAGCTCCTGCGCCTCGCCGATGGCATTGAGGGGGCGGGACTGGATCTTGCTCATCACGCTGCGCACCTGCGCCAGCGACTGCTGGAACTGCTTCTCGCACTGCTGCAGGTTGCGGCGATAGAGTTGCAACTGCTCGATGCGGCGATCTTTCTCCTGCTGCATCTGGGCCTGACGCTGGGCGGCGTCTGCGCTCTCTTGTTGCTGAGGCTGTACCTGATTGAGGGGCTTGGGCGGAACGTCGCTCTTGTCGGGAATGATGGTGACCAGTTTCAGGCCGAGACGGCGGATCAGCTCGATCTCTTCTTCACTTTTGATTTTGAAGCTGGAAAACAGGAACGGGTGTTCGCGCCACCCCAGTGGCAGGGAGACATAGTTGCCGACTTGCAGTCGATCTACGGAAATCTTGATACCGGTCATTATCTTGGAAGCAGGAGACACACTGAGCCGTATGCTAGTCAAAGGCGGGGGTGAATACAAAAGGTATCTGATGACAGGGCTGGAGCTTTATTATAGGCTTCTGGATGTCCAGACATATTTACCGATGCAGTACAGGGAGTAAGCATGCCGATCAAGATCCCGGATCAGTTACCCGCCGCCGAAGTGCTGGGGCAGGAGAACATCTTCGTGATGACGGAATCCCGGGCCGTCACCCAGAACATCCGCCCGCTGCGGGTGCTCATCCTCAACCTGATGCCAAAGAAGATTGAGACCGAGATCCAGCTGATGCGGATGCTCTCCAACTCGCCGCTGCAGGTGGATGTGGATCTGCTGCGCATCGATGACAGGGAGTCAAAGAACACGCCGCAGGCGCATCTGGAGAACTTCTATCACGACTTCGAGCAGGTGCGTGGCAACAACTACGACGGCATGATCATCACAGGGGCGCCGCTCGGGCTGGTGGAGTTCGAGGAGGTGGTCTACTGGCCGCGCATCGTCGAGATCATCGAGTGGTCCCATCAGCATGTCACCTCCACCCTGTTCCTCTGCTGGGCGGTGCAGGCAGCGCTGAAAGCCTTGTATGGCATGGAGAAGCAGACCCACGGCGAGAAGCTCTCCGGGGTTTACCGCCACCATCGCCTCGATGAGCACGAGCCGCTGCTGCGCGGTTTCGATGACGAGTTTGTCGCCCCCCACTCCCGTTACGCGGCGTTTGATGGCGATCTGATCCGTGCCCAGACCGACTTGCAGATTTTTGCCGAGTCAGAAGAGGCGGGGGTCTATCTGGCGGCGACCAAGGATTGTCGTCAGGTGTTTGTCACCGGGCACCCGGAGTACGATGCCCTGACGCTGGACGGGGAGTACCAGCGGGATCTGGCGGCAGGGCTCGACCCGGCCATTCCGGTCAACTACTACCCGAATAATGATCCGAGCCGGACGCCGCGCGCCAGCTGGCGCAGCCACGGTCATCTGCTGTTTGCCAACTGGCTCAACTACTACGTCTATCAGCTCACCAGCTATCGGGTGGAGGATATCGGCAAGGTCTTTACCTACGACCAGGGAGGCAAATAGTCAGTCGCCCTGCGCCAGCCGCTCGGCCAGCTGGTCGAGCCACTGGCGGTGGCAGGCCAGGGTAAACGCCTTGGGTCTGTGGGCCTTGATGGCGGCCATTGCCTCTTGCTGTGGCTGGCCAAGGGTCATCAGCAGCGCGGCGGCGACCAGACCGGTACGACCGCTGCCCCCTTTGCAGTGGATGACCAGATGTTTGCCATCCCCCAGCAGCTCGCGCAGCTGTGGCAGCGCCTGTTGCCAGGCCGCCTCGAAGTCGGCATCGGGGGCCAGATCATCCTCGATGGGCAGATGGAACCAGCGCATCCCTTCGTGCTCGACCTGCTGGCCGAGCTGCGCCAGTTCGAGTCGGATCAACTCGGCGCTTGTCATCAGGGTCACCACCCCGTGGGCACCGGCCAACCGCAGTTGATCGAGCGCCAGGGTCAGCGGCACCTGCTGGGTGCCGGGGCAGGGGGTCAGCAGCAGCTGACCGTCGACACGGGGAACCTCAAGGCTCCAGAAGGGGTGATACGGGTGCATGGCGGATCCTCGCGTGGTGGCCGCAGGGCTGCGGCCGGTGAATGGCGCCAAGGATAGGCGGGGCAGGGGGGATGTCAATGGCCGTTGTGTTTGCCCCGGTTTACGGGCAGAGTCTAAAAAAATGAGCGGTTCAAGGAGTTAAGATGAGAAACCTGGATCAACTGGATTTGGATATCCTGGCCCATCTGTTTCGGGATGCGGGCATGACCAACAAGGATCTGGCCGCGCTGGTGGGCGTTGCCCCCTCCACCTGTCTGGAGCGGGTGCGTAAGCTGCAGCAGGATGGCGTGCTCAAGGGGGCGCACTGCGAAGTGGATTATCAGGCCCTCGGTGGCCACATTCAGGCCATGGTCTCCCTGCAGCTGGCCCGCCACAGCCGCCAGATCATCGATGCCTTCCGCGATGCCATTCTGGCGCTGCCCGAAGTGATCAGTCTGTTCCACATGGGGGGCAAGGATGATTTTCTGGTGCACCTCTGTGTCTCTGATACCGAGCACCTGCGCAACTTCGTCTTCGATCACTTCACCTCCCGCGAGGAGGTGGTGCACCTCGAAACCTCGCTGGTATTCGAGCACAAGTTCAGCCGCTCCCTGCCCTGCTTTCCCCAGCCATAACGGCCAGTGGGCCGACAGTATGAATAGATAGAAAAAACCGCCAGCTGGCGGTTTTTTCTATTCTGCTATGGGTTGAATCTGCACGGGGAGCTCAATTGGCGGCGGTGCGTTCATCCTTGGCCGTCTGATAGAGACTCTTCTGATAGGCCATGCTGCCCCACAGGGCAAGACCGAGGGCATCCTCCTTCAAGGCGTCCGGCTGCGCCGCCAGAGTCAGCTTCTCGCTGGCATTGTCGTAGACATAGCCCTCTGCCGCCCGCTCCGGTTGCAGGATCACCACATCCTTGCCGCGCATCAGGGCAAAGTTCTTGTCGTACTGCATGATGGCGCGCCCCGGCCAGTCGGCGGGCATGCGGGTCAGATCCTTGCCGAGCATGGGGTAGTCGGCACTGATCCCCATCAGGGAGAGCAGGGTCGGCGCCATGTCGATCTGGCTGACGATGCGCGGATCCTTCCTCGGTGCAATGCCGTCGCCCACAATGACGCCGGGGATATGGAAGCGGGGGATGGGCACCAGACTGGCGCCACCGACCCGGCTGTCGTGATCGGCGATGACCAGGAACAGGGTGTCCTTCCAGTATTCGGATTGTTTCGCCCTCTTGAAGAATTCGCCGATGGCGTAATCCGCATACTTGGCCGCGTTGTTGCGGGTCTGTTTGGGTTGCTCGAAGAGTTCGATGCGGTTGTCCGGGAATTCGAACGGATCGTGGTTGCTGGAGCTGAACACCAGACTGAAGAAGGGTTTGCCCTCTTTGTGCAGCGCCTTGAAGGTCTCGTCGGCCTTGGCCATCAGATCCTCATCGGAGGCGCCCCAAGAGCCTTTGAACACCGGATTGTCGAAATCCTTCTGTTCGACGATGGTGGTGAAGCCGTTGCCGAGGAAGAAGCTGCGCATGTTGTCGAAGTGACTCTCGCCGCCATAAATAAAGCTGGTGTCATAACCCCGCTGTTTGAGCAGATCCGCGATGGTGAAGAAGTTGGTCTGGCTCTTGCCGAGTTTTACCACCGCCTGTGCCGGGGTCGGCGTGAAGCCGGTCAGTACCGCCTCGATACCGCGCACCGAGCGGGTGCCGGTGGCGTAGAGCTGCTCGAAGGCCCAGCCCTGCTGCGACAGGGCGTCGATGTTGGGGGTAAGCGGCAGGCCGCCGAGGGAGCCGACAAACTGGGCGCCCAGACTCTCCTGCAGCAGGATCACCAGATTCTTCGGTTTACCCTGGAAGCTCGCCTGGTTGAAGGTCTGGCTGGGCAGTAGTTCGGAGTTGAAATCACTGGCCGGACGGCCACTCTCCTTGCGCATGACCTCGAGCACCTTCTGCTCCGTCATCTCGCCGTAAAACTGGCCGGCATCCTCCTCGGCGCCCATCTGCTTGATGGCAAAGAAGAGGGAGTAGGCGGAGTTGACGGTGAGCGAGTTGACCAGCGGGTCTTCGGCAAAGGCGACCATGGCCGGGTTCAGGGCGCGGTGACCGAGACTGGAGCGGGCACCGAGAAAACCTATGGCCAGAATGAGCAGGGCGAAGGCAGGACGCAGATACCAGCGGGGGAAGCTGAGGCCACGCACCAGACGGCCGCTCAGCCACCAGCCAACAGCCAGCACGGCGCCACTGAAGAGTACCGACAGCAGCAGCTCGGCTTTGCGGCCCGCCCACAGCATGGCGAACACCTCTTTCGGATAGATGAGGTACTCCACATAGAGACGATTGGGGCGTAATCCGTACTCATTGATAAAGGAGGGGGTGGAGATTTCGAGAAACAGCATCAGCCAGAGTCCGACGGTCAGCCACACTCGCATCAGTTGCAGCCAGCCGCGACCGATGGCATGGGGGCCTGCCAGCAGCAGAGTGAGCATGGCGGGGACACCCCAGACCCAGCAGAGGGTCGCAAAGTCGACCCGGATCCCTTGCAGCAGCATCTCCTGCCAACCGGCCACGGCATCCACCCGTTCCAGTTGCCAGAGACCGAGGGCGATTCGGCTGAAAGAGAGAGAAAAAAGCGCGAGCGCGCAGAAGACGGCGAAGGGCCAGAACGGGCCAAGTCGCTGTTTTAGATCTGTCATGTTTGTTCCTGAATGAGACTGTAAACGTCTGTCCACAGACGTTTTTTTAGTTGTTGTGAGGTTATGACAGATCGAATTGGTTAAGGTTGCATTCAAGTTTGTTAAAAGTCAGCATTAACACATTTATCATCTAAAAATGTGATGTCGCGCCACTAATGAGCACAGCATAATCTGCTGGATAAAATGTGAGCCACAGCGTGTATGGATGGGGAGTTGGTGTTTATAATTGCCGCGAATTATCTCAATCGGAGCCGAAGGGATGCCGGTCTTTATCGATGTCGAGTATGTGCGGGGATGGCGCCTGTTTCTGGTGTTATCGGATGGCACCACGGGGGTGCTGGATCTGACCCCCTGGCGAACCCAGCCGCTATTTGCAAAGCTGGAGAGCGAGCGTCATTGCGCCCGGGTCTTCATCAACCGTCACCACCAGCTGGAGTGGCCTGTTGGCTGCACGCTATCTGCCCATGAGGTCTATCACCTCATCTCTCCCATCGATGAGCGGGAAGCCTTTAGCTAATCCCCATTTTTTGTGAGCCAACGCCAGATTCCTGTTGCTGGAATGTTTGCCCGTTTGCCTTTCTGAGCCAACTTGGGTAAAACCTGCGCAACATTTTGCCAACTTGCCTTCGCTTCACCTGACAGAGGCTTGCCGCTTTCGCGCCGCAGGCCTTTTTTGCGGCCAGATGGTGAACCTTTCCCTTGCTGAAAGGTTTGGTCGGTTGAATGAAAATAACAAAACAAATACATAAGGAAAATGTATGGCTTGTCATATGCGCACACCCCTTGCCCTGCTGGTTGGTGGGCTCGCCTGTCACGGCGCTGCCGGTCAGGAATCGGTTCAACAGCTGGATCCCATGGTGGTGGTGGCAACCCGCCCCGCCAGCACCCTGGAGGTGACACTGGATCCCAAGAAGCCCGGTTCCCCCATGCCCGCTGCCGACGGCGCCGGTTATCTGAAGAATGTCACCGGCATGAGCATGGTGCGCAAAGGGGGGCTCGGTGGCGACCCTGTATTGCGGGGGATGGGGATGTCCCGCCTCAACGTGCAGATGGATGGCGGCATGCTGGCCGGTGGCTGTGGTGGCCGGATGGACCCGCCCACGGCCTATGTGTTCCCCCAATCCTTTGACCGGATCCGGGTGCTGAAGGGGCCGCAATCCCTTGAGCAGGGTGCCACCCTGGCGGGAACCGTGCTGTTCGAGCGGGACAGGCCCGAGTTCACCGCACCGGGCCTCAAGGCCGATGCCTCGGCCCTCTATGGCAGCTTTGGCCGTGATGATCAGATGGTGGATATGACTGCGGGCTCGACCGACGGCTATCTGCGCGGTCAGTTCACCCACTCCGATAGCGACGATTACCGCGATGGTCACGGCAACGAGGTGCGCTCCTTCTATCGCCGCGAGAACGGCACCGCCCAGCTGGGCTGGACGCCGGGGGAGCACACTTGGCTGGAACTGACCGCCGAGCGCAGCAACGCCCGCGCCGCCTATGCGGACCGCACCATGGATGGCCCCATGTTTGATCGCGAATCCTTCGGGCTGAAGCTCAAGCAGGAGCAGATCACCACTCACTGGCAGCGTAGCGAGCTGACCCTCTGGGATAACTACATCGACCACATCATGGACAACTTCAGCCTGCGGCAAAACAGTGGCATGAAGATGCTCTCCAACCCGGATCGCCGCAACACTGGCGGTCGCTGGGCCAACGACATCGCCTTGCCAGCAGACTGGCTGCTGACCGCCGGGCTAGACAGCAACCGGGATCAGCACCGCAGTCGGAGTGGGGTCGACTATGCCACCAAGGATCGCCAGCGCACCCTGCGTTTCGAGCAGCAGGGCGGCTTCGCCGAACTGGGTCGTCAGCAGGGGGCTCACAGCTACAAGGGCGGTTACCGTCAGGATAGGGTAGAGACCACCCGCTATGGCGCCGGTGAACAGACCCTCTACAGCGATACCCTGAGTCTTAACAGCGGGTTTGGCCGCTACGAATATCAGTGGTCGCCACGCTGGTCCAGCTATCTGGCCTGGGGGCAGGCAGAGCGTGCGCCGGACTACTGGGAGCGCAGCAAGGACAGCACCCCGTTCACCCTCAACCCGGAGCGCAGTCGCCAGTGGGATGCTGGGTTGGCCCTGCGCAGTCGCGAGCTGGACCTGACCCTCTCCCTCTTTAGCGCCGATATCAAGGACTACCTGCTCTACAACAGCAAGTCGAACAAGGTGCGCAATATCGATGCCCAGACCCGGGGTGGCGAGTTGGAAGGGCGCTGGCAGTTTGCCGAGCAGTGGCGTCTCGATGGTGGTCTGGCGGTGGTCTACGGCGAAAACCAGAGCGACAACAAGCCGCTGGCCCAGATGCCACCGCTCGATGGCAAGCTGGCGCTGGGCTGGCAGCCGGACGAGGCGCTGAGCTTTACCCTGCTGGGGCGCGCCGTGGCGGCGCAGGATCGGGTGGATGTGGGCTCCGGCACGGTCGCCGGTCAGGATCAGGGGGAGACTCCGGGCTTCTTCACCATGAACCTGAGCGGCGCCTGGCAGTTTGCCAAGGGGTGGCAACTCTCGGCCGGGGTAGACAACCTGTTCGACACCTTCTACTACGAGCACCTCTCCAAGTCGGTCCACAGCAGTCAGGCCGGGCTGGGCTACGAGCAGAGCGGCCGCATCCCCGAGCCGGGTCGTTCCTACTGGCTCTCTGTCAACTACCGCTTTGCCTCGGCCGGTGTGCTCTAACCAGTTGAGTCAGATAACGTTTTCAGTCACAGACACCGCTGTGTGAGCATCGCTATCATGGTGAAAAACAGGCGTATCAGACGCCTGCTCTCACAGCGGGAACATAACAATGAAACAGGGAACGTTACGCTATGGCGGCCTGCTCGGGGCCGCCCTGTTACTTGCGGCTTGCGGCGGCAGCGGTAGTTCAGGTGGGGAGAGTTCTCCCCCCGTCGTCAATCCGCCGGTCACCCACCCTCCGGTCGCCACGGCCAGTCGTGCCTGCTATGGCGACGATCAACCCGCCTGCAACCTGCGCATCTATCAGGTAATGGTGGAGTCGTTTGCCGATGGTGACGGCAGTGCCAACTACGGCGTCGGCTATGGCCCCTCCCAGCACAACGGCGATCTGCAGGGGATCATCGACAGTCTCGACCACATCAAGAGTCTCAACGTCAACGCTATCTGGCTCACCCCGGTGTTCGACTCCTGCGCGGGGCAAGGCGGTGATAACAAGCTCGATGCCACCGGCTACTTCGCCTGCGACTTTTTTACCGTGGATCCCAACTTTGGCAGCAATGCCAAGCTCAAACAGCTGGTGGATGCAGCGCATCAGCGCGGCCTCTACGTCTTCCTCGACGGGGTGTTTGGCCACGTCAACAAGGTGGGGGTGAGCAAGCCCTCGCCAGAGGGGCGTCTGCCAGCCCTCACCAGCGGCGGTGCGGGTTATCCCGGCCAGCTGGTGGATTACAGCAAGCCGGAGAGCCTCGCCTACTTCAAGGAGGTCGCCCGCTATTGGGTCGAGCAGTACGGTATTGACGGTTGGCGCCTCGATCAGGCCTATCAGCTTGGGCTGGATGATTGGCGCGCCATTCGCAGCGAGGTGGAGCAGGCCAGCGCGGCGCGCAAGGCCGCCGGTCAGCAGTGGGGCACCCTTGGCTACATGGTGGGCGAGGTGTGGAAGGGTGCTGATGACATTCGCGCCCAGGCTTACGGTAGCAGCGACAATCCGGCGCTCTCCTCAGCCTTTGACTTCCCGTTGCGCTACGGCATCGTGCAGGCGCTGGCGGTGGAGGAGTCCGGCAAGGGCGGCCAGGGGGCCAGCGTGCTTGACGCTAGCTGGAACAAGGTGGAGAACTACCCGAATCACGCCATGCCGAACCTGATGCTGGGCAACCACGATCTGGTGCGTTTTGGTGATCTGCTGGAGCGTGGCAATTTCAAGTCGACCGAGTACTGGCAGCGCCACAAGGCGGCCTTCAGTTTCCTCGCTGCCCGCTCCGGCCCCATCACCTTCTACTATGGCGAGGAGTTTGGCGATGAGGTGCCGGGTTTTGCTGCCAAGGTCAGCGGTGACTGTGCGGCACAGGGCTTGTGCGACGATCATGTGGCCCGCAGCGATGGCAAGGTGCCCGCTGTCACCGGTTTTGTGCCGGGTAGCGAACAGGCCGAGCTGAAAGAGTGGCTGGCCCAGTTGCTGGCGATGCGTGCAGCGCACCCCGCCCTCTATCAGGGGGAGCGAGTCAAACTGGTGGCCGAGGGCAGCCTCTATGGTGACATCAAGCAGACGGCGGGGGAGCAGATAGTCTACCTGCTCAACCTCTCCACCACGGCGCTCAGCTACAACCTGCCGACGGGCAAACTGCGCAGCGGCAGCGCGCTGGTGGATCTGCAAAGTGGCGAGAGTCTGGCTATCGGCGGCAGCAGCGTAACGGTGGAGATACCGCCCTTGAGCGGGCGTTTCCTGCGTCTGCAATAAGTCAGCCACAGCACGCTTTGATATGAGAGAGGGCCCCATCGCGGGGCCCTCTCTGTCATTGTGGGTGACAAAGTCATGGCGGGTTATGCGGTGCTCTGGCCCCGGTTTTCCAGCCGCTGGCGGAAGGCACGGGCCAGTCGCTCGTAGAGATCTTGCGCCTCCTTGTCTTCGATATCGCCGCGGATCCAGGGGTTGTCGACTATCTCCAGCAGCACGCAGTCACGCCCTTGCTGGCGCAAGTCGAGCCCGTAGAGGCCATTGCCGAGCTGATGGACGGCGCGGCGGGCGGTCTGCAGTACCCGCTCCGGCACCTCGTTAAGCGGCAGCGCCTCGATCCGGCTCATGTCGAGAGGGTGCTTGCGGCGGCGGATGCGGTTGCCGGGCTCGGGCCGGAAACGGCGGCAGGCAAACAGCGGAGATCCATCGAGAAAGCCGATGCGCCAGTCGAACTCGGCGGGGATCCGGCTCTGCACCAGCAGCAGGGCGGATCTCCCCAGCCCCTCGTCCAGCAGGCGAGCCAGCTGCTGCTCGTCGCTGGCCATGGCCAGATCCCGCCCCTGCGCCCCGTCGGGCACCTTCACCATCAGCGGCAGGCCGAGCCGCTGTACCAGCTCATCCACATGGTGGCGGCCGCGGCGGGTGACCACCATGGTGGGCGGCATGGGCACGCCGCTGCGCACCATCAGCTCGTAGAGGTAGAGCTTGTTGCTGCAGGCGAGGATGGCGCGGGAGCTGTCGATCACCGGCATCTTGAGCTGTTCGGCGCGATGGGCAAATTCGAAGGTGTAGTGGCCGACCGCGGTTTCGGCACGCAGCCAGAGGGTGTCGAACTCCGGCAGCCGCTCGATGGCCGACGGTGGCAGGATCTCGGCCCGGATGCCTTGGGCTGCAGCAGCACGGATAAAGCGCTCCAGCGCCAGCCCGTCACTGCTGGCACGGCCATCATCGGGGTCGACCAGAATGGCGAGCTGGTAGAGCGGCGCCGCCTGCTCCTCATCACCGGTCCCCACCAGCGCCTGAGCGTGGTGCAGCATTAACTCTTTCTCGCTTGGGCTCAGCTCCAGCGGTGACAGGCTCTGCTGCTGGCGCACGGACCAGCCGTGGCGGCCGCGCTTGAGGGTCAGCTCCTGCAGCGGCAGCTGGCTCAGGCCATAGTAGTAGCGGGCCAGCCCCGCCAGCTCGCTCTGTTCACACTGGCCGAAGATGGCGCGCACTCTAATCCGATCCTCGCTCTGCTGGGCCAGCCACCCCTGTGCCTTGCGCCACAGTTTGGCCGGTGGCTGCTGGGGTTGCAGTCTGCTGATGGCCTGCAGACCCGGCAGACAGTGGTGGCCGCGTGCCTGGGCCAGCAGCGAACAGTAGTAGCCTGCGCTAAGGTGTTCCAGATTGCGGCAGAGGTTGATGATGCGGGGTCGGCCGCCGGTGGTCGGCACGCCATGTTGCAGATAGGTGCGGGCGGTCAGCAGATAATCGGCATGGCAAGGCCAGTCGCCCAGCTCTTCGACGATGACATAGGTACTCATATTTTCGGCTCCACAGATCAGACTGCCTGAACAGGCAGGATCCCCAGTGGGCTTCGATGCACCGACAAGCACGACAATGGCGCGAGGGGAAACAAGAGGTTACAGTGCCTAATATGACGCCTTGGTAACTTGTGATACAAGTCGCATTTTTGGTGCTGAGGATAAATAACCGAACAAGGACTCCCCGTGTTGACCGTACGAGCGGCCCGAACCGATGATCTGGGCGCCATCGTTAATCTGGAACGCTACTGTTTTCCCCCCGAAGTCGCCTTCGGCCGCAGCCGCTGGCACTATCTGCTGGCCCATGCCAAGGGGCGCACCCTGTTACTGCTGGATGAGAAACATCAGCTGATGGGCTATCTCTGCCTGCTGGAGCACAGAGGCTGGGATCGGCTGGTCATTCAGGCGCTGGCCATCCGCTGGACGGTGCGCCGTCTGGGCTGGGCCCGCCGCCTGCTGGAGCAGGTGATCCGCGAGGGCAAGGCCGCTGGCTGGGGGGCGATTCGTCTCGAAGTGGGGGACGCCAACGAAGAGGCGCTGGCGCTCTATCAGGGATTGGGATTTCGTCCCCAGCAGCGGCTGGCGGACTACTATGGCCGCGACCAGCACGCCCACCGGCTGGTGCTGCCGCTGGTGAGCGACGAGGAGCGTGAGCGGCGCAGAGTGGCTCGCACTCAGGCGCGCAAGCCCTCTTCACAGGCCAACTGATCATGTTGAACGAGCAGAATAGAGGAGCAGGATGAGCTGCGACAACTGTCTTGCCACCGCCATCAGGGCCAAGCTGGGGCGCTGTCCGGTCTGCGCCGGCCAGACCTTTGCCATCGGCATGGTCGGTTGGCTGGTCTGGTGGTGGTTTGGTGCCGACACCTCGGTCAACGCCCTCACCGGCCTGCTGTTTGCGCTGGGTGGCTCGGCCC
Organism: Aeromonas sp. s12; assembly: GCF_040907925.1. Classification (NCBI taxonomy): domain Bacteria; kingdom Pseudomonadati; phylum Pseudomonadota; class Gammaproteobacteria; order Aeromonadales; family Aeromonadaceae; genus Aeromonas; species Aeromonas sp. s12. The sequence continues at coordinate 20,846 of NZ_JBFOCT010000024.1, forward strand.
TTTTGCTGCTCCATCTGGCGGTATTTGTCTGGCGCAAGGCGACCGGACGTGAATTGAGCGATGAATAAATCATATTGGTTTCAACAACATAAATAACAATATCGGTTGAGATAATGGAGGTTCAGATGATTGCAATGGTAACGGGCGCCTCGTCCGGTTTTGGTGAGTCCATCAGCCGCCAGCTGGTGCAGGCGGGCTACAAGGTGATCGGTACCGGTCGCCGTGCCGAGCGGCTGGCCGCACTGGCCGACGAGCTGGGCGCGCAGTTCCTGCCGCTGGCGTTCGACGTGCAGGACAAGGCGGCCACCCGCGCTGCCATCGCCGCTCTGCCGGCCGAGTGGTGCGAGGTGGATCTGCTGGTCAACAACGCCGGTCTGGCGCTGGGGCTGGAGCCGGCCCACAAGGCGGATCTGGAAGATTGGGAGCAGATGATCGCCACCAACATCAGCGGTCTGACCCTGCTCACCCGACTGCTGCTGCCGGGCATGGTGGCGCGCAATCGCGGTCACGTCATCAACATCGGTTCGATTGCCGGCACCTACCCCTATCCGGGTGGTAACGTCTACGGCGCCACCAAGGCGTTCGTGAAGCAGTTCAGCCTCAACCTGCGCGCCGATCTGGCGGGTACCGCCATCCGCGTCACCAACGTGGAGCCGGGCCTGTGCGGCGGCACCGAGTTCTCCAACGTGCGCTTCCACGGTGATGATGCCAAGGCGGCCTCCGTCTATCAGGGGGTGGATTCGATCCAGCCGGAAGATATCGCCAATACCGTGCTCTGGGTGAGCCAGCAACCGGCCCACGTCAACATCAACAGCATCGAGATCATGCCGGTGGCGCAGACCTTCGGCCCGCTCCATATCAGCCGTCGCTGATGGCTGCTGCGGATGAAATAAGAGAGGCTCCCAAGGGAGCCTCTTTGCATTGGCGAGCCGTTCATAGGCTCATGATCTTCTTGAACTCTTCCTCTGAATACTTCTTCTCGGTGCGCTTGGTGAGATCCGTCATCAGCTTGTAGCGCAGATCTTTGGCCATCTGATAGGTCTGCTCCAACTGGCCATAGGAGTAGTCGGCGGCCAGCCCGATGGCGGTAGCCTTGTCGCTGGCGTAGGCCTGTTTCAGGCTCTTGTCGAACAGCGCTACCTCCTTGTAGAGCTTGCGGCTCTCCTTGCTCCAGACGCTGCGCAGTAGCGGCAGGTACTTGTCCGGATCGGCGCTGGCCAGCGCGGTCAGGCTGCGGAACTGCCAGTAGGCGGAATCATCGGAGTAGCTGTCGCTACCGGTGCGATAGGGCAGGGGGTAGGATTCCAGGGTGTTGTAGAGCGGCACCATCACGGATTCGGCCAGCACGCCATAGCTCTGCCAGATCAATCCCTGCAGCTCTTTGGGCATCTCCTTGCGCAACTGGATGACGTGGGATTCCAGCTGGCGATCGACGCGGATCGGCCGCTCCGCCTTGCCCGCCAGCGGCGTGCCCTCATAGGTGGCGCTCAGCAGCCTGGCCACGTCCGGCACGGCGATGGGGGCATCCGGCTTCATAAACAGTGGATATTGCGCCTGCCGGGTCGCCTGTTTGTGGGAGGCAGTCAGCATTTTCTGGCCGAGCCACTCCCGATCCACGTTGTAGGGATCGGCAATCACTCCGAACGCCTTGGCGAAGTTGAAATCTTTCGGGTCGGCGTTATCCAGCAGTTTGTGCTCGCGCACGAACTCCAGCAGCTTGGGCGAGTGCAGCACATCGGCGCTGTCGAGATTGACGCCATGGATGCGCAGGCCGTTGGCCACCATGGCGTAGCTGTCGTCCGGCACTCGCACCGCGATCCAGTGGTGGCCGGAGCCGATCTCCATCAGCCAGGCCTCGTTCACATCCGCCAGATAGAGGCTGTTGCCCTCACCGGCGCCATATTGCTCCACATAGCGTCCAAGCAGCTCGACCCCCTCTTTGGCTGTTTTGACCTGCGGCAGGATCAGGGTCGGGATGATGGCCTCGATGACCCCCTTCTCGATCAGCGGATCGGCTTTCCGGGCCTTGTCGTTGACCTCGGCACTGGTGGTGGCCGAGATGGCGACGTTGAACTCGTTGATGCCGCGCTCTTCATAATATTTGCCTGCCGGATCGCTGGTGGTGGCATCCCAGTCGTGGATGGCGGAGTAGGCTAAGAACGCCTTGGGCATCGGCACTTCCAGCCCGTTGCCCAGTTTCCAGAGTTTGCCCTCGTTCTGCTGCGCGGGCCGGAAGGCGAGGTACTTGTTCCAGTTGTTGACGCCAAAATCCTCGTTTCTGGCGATCATTACGCTGCCGTCCAAGCTGGCTCCCTTGCCGACGATAAGGCCGGTACAGGCGTCGGCACTGGTGCCAAGCAGGGTGAGCAGGGTGGCGGAGAGAAGGCTCAAGGTGTGTTTTTTCATAGTTATGCCCGAAAGGTTGCGGTGAGTGAGAGTCAGACGAGGGGATGAGGTGTGGGGAGGCTGCAACTCCGAACTGGCAGCGGAGCGAGCACGGCAGATTGGTCTGCCTGTTATTGGTTTTTCGAACAGATCATCCATGACACGGCTGGCTGGTTGTGATGTGCGCCAAAATTGTATTCCTGAGTGGTTGTTTATTTTGTGATCGAGCTGCTGTTCCTGACTTTTCTCTGGCATTGTGGTGCGCGGACGGCGAAATGTGCCAAAACAGCGTGAACCGGCAGCAGATGAGTCATGATTCTGACGCCAGTTTGCGTGGGGGACGTGGTGAGATCCGCCATATCTCTGGATCTCGCACTATCTGACAAGTTGGCCTGTAACTTGCTGGTTTAATTGATAATGGTGGGGCCTGACGCCCCATGTGACCGGATCAGCCTGTGCTCATTGCCGCAGATGCGCACCGAATTGGAGCCCCCATGGATATCAAACCCTACAGCCAGCAGCTTGCCCAGAGCGCATCCAACAACCGCGCCCTCGCCACCCTCAACAGTGCCAGTAGCGGCGGTCAGGGTGGTGGCTGGGAGGAGATGGTCAGCCTCTCCACCCAACGCATGACCGGTCAGGCCCAGCAGGTGCTGACCTACGAACATCTGGCCAAGAACAACAAGCTGCCGCCGGCGCTGGATATGAGCTCCGACAAGGGGGGCGTGGTGCAGCAGCTGGTGGACAAGGCGCTTGGTTTCGATCGCAAGAAGTTCAACGAGATCGAAGAGAAGCTCAAGACCATCGCCGATAACAAGAAGCTGACGCCGGAAGAGCGGGCGGAGCAGAGCAAGCCGCTCAACGAACAGCGAGAGGCGATGCTCAAGGAGGCGATGGATCGCCTGACCGGCAAGAAGAGCTCATCCAAAGATGAGGCCAAAACTGCCTGATCCTGCCGCCGTTCTGAGATCTACCCGGTCGGCACCGATGGGCCAGTGTCGACCGCTGATGGGCAAGCTTCTGCCACCTCTTTTGACCTCCCCTCCCCACAGGCGCACAATGTCCGCGCATTGAGCCAGTCGAGGAGTCCGCCGTGTACAACTTCCAATATGCCAATCCGACCCGTATCTGTTTCGGCGAGGGGCAGATCGCCAGCCTGCCCGAACTGATCCCGCCCGGCAGCCGGCTGCTGGTGCTCTATGGCGGTGGCAGCATCAAGCAAAACGGCGTCTATGAGCAGCTGACCCGTGCGCTGGAGGGGGTGACGTGGCAGGAGTTTTCCGGCATCGGCGCCAACCCCAGATTCGAGCTGTTGATGGAGGCGGTGGCGCAGGTGAAGCGCGAGCGCATCGACTTCTTGCTAGCCGTCGGCGGCGGCTCGGTAGTCGATGGCACCAAGTTTGTCGCGGCGGCCGCCTGCTACGAGGGGGATGATCCCTGGGATATCTGCGGCAAGCAGGCGAGTGTGCACAAGGCGCTGCCGATGGGCTGCGTGCTGACTCTGCCGGCGACCGGTTCCGAGAACAATCCCACCTCGGTGGTGAGCCGGGGGGATGTGAAGATCTCCTTCAGAAGCCCGCTGGTGCAGCCGCAATTTGCGGTGCTCGATCCGACCACCACCTACAGCCTGCCACCGCGCCAGATCGGCAATGGTGTGGTGGACGCCTTCGTCCATATCGCCGAGCAGTACCTCACCTTTCCGGTGGGGGGCGAGGTTCAGGACAGACTGGCGGAGGGGCTGCTGCAGGTGCTGGTGGAAAACGGCCCCAAGGCGCTGGCGGAGCCGACCAACTATCAGGTGCGGGCCAATCTGATGTGGGCGGCCAGTCTGGCGCTCAACGGCCTTATCGGTTGCGGGGTGCCGCAGGATTGGGCCTCTCACGCCATCGGCCATCAGCTGACGGCGCTTTACGGGCTCGACCACGGCCAGAGTCTGGCGGTGGTGCTCCCCTCACTGCTCCGTGAGCGGGCGAGCCAGAAGCAGGACAAGCTGGCCCAGTTTGCCGAGCGGGTGTGGCATTCGACCCGCGAGGACAAGGCCCTGCGCATCGAGGAGGCGATCATCCGTACCGAGCAGTTCTTCCAGAAGATGGGATTGGGTACCCGGCTGGCTGACTATGGCCTCAGCGAAAGTTGTATTCCGGCGGTCTGCTCCAACCTCAAGCGGGTGGGGCGCACCGCGCTCGGTGAGCAGCAGGATATCGACCCGGATCGGGTGGCACGCATTCTCGCCCGCGCGCTATAAGCCGGCGCCGGTTTGTGTCCCTGGCTGATTCATTTTCCCAATTAAAGAGGGCCGCTTGTTGCGGCCCTCTTGCATGACGGGTTAGCCGATCACTCGGTGCGAGCCTTCAGATAACCGGCGTAATCCGGGATCTGTACGCTGAACGCCTGGCGCATATGGGGGCTGTCCATGATGAAGTCGGCGGTCGCCTCGTTGGTGGCGACCGGGATGTTCCAGACCGCCGCGAGGCGGAGCAGCGCCTTCACATCCGGATCGTGGGGCACCGCATTGAGGGGATCCCAGAAGAAGATCAGTACGTCGATCTTCCCTTCGGCGATCAGGGCGCCGAGCTGCTGGTCACCCCCCATCGGGCCGGAGAAGAGGCAGGTGATGGGCAGCTGCGCCTGCTTGCCGAGCATGGTGCCGGTGGTGCCGGTGGCGTAAAGATGGTGGAGCTTGAGCTCCTCCTTGCGGCGCATCACCCAGTTCAGCAGAGGGGTCTTCATGTTGTCGTGAGCCACCAGTGCCACCCGTTTGTGGGGCGCCATCTCGCGTGCAATCTGTTCCATGGAAATCGTCCGTAGCATTGTTATTGGCAGAGAGCCGTATCCTAATCGAAAGCCATGACAGATGCTGTGTCGGGCGTATTAACTGTGATCCTGTCGAAAAGTTTTCGGGTCATGTGACTCAAATATGGCGGTCCAAATAAAGAGACCCGCGCTGGCGGGTCTCTTTATTTGCTGGCCTGCTGGCTCAGGAGCCGTGGTGCAGTTGCGACTGCTGGTAGTTCTCCAGCCCGATGCGATCGATAAGGTCTAGCTGGGTCTCCAGCCAGTCCACATGCTCCTCTTCATCCTCCAGGATCTCCTGGAACAGGTCGCGGCTGATGTAGTCCTGCACCGATTCAGCGTAGGCGATGGCTACCTTGAGGTCGGGGATGGCATCCATCTCCAGCGAGAGGTCGCAGCGCAGCATCTCTTCCACCGTTTCACCGATACGCAGCTTGCCCAGATCCTGCAAATTGGGCAGCCCTTCGAGAAACAGCACGCGCTTGACCAGCTCGTCGGCGTGTTTCATCTCATCGATGGACTCGTGATACTCCTTGTGCCCGAGCGCCTTGAGGCCCCAGTCATCGTAGATGCGGGCGTGCAGGAAGTATTGGTTGATGGCAATCAGCTCATTGGCCAGCACCTTGTTGAGGTGGGCAATGATCTTGGGATCTCCTTTCATCGACAGTGCTCCTTGGTTCGTGCCTGAGGCTTCGATCGTTAGAGCTTAGTCCAGAAAAGTGACAACAAGAGGTATGGCGAGCCAGCTCGCCTGAGAAAAGGGGGGACCCTGTTGGCGGGTCGCATCAGAAAAGAGGTGTCCGGATCAGGCCACTTCGTAGTAGAGCACGGGTTGCTCCTGCTCCATCTTGTCGAGCTCGGCGGCAATGATCTCCATGGTCATGCGCACGCATTTGCCACATTGGGCGCCCACCTCGAGCGACTGCTTGAGCTGGCGGAATTCGCTTTTACCTGACTGCACCGCTTTGCGGATCTGGGTATCTGTGATGCCGCGGCACAAACAGACGTACATGATGGTCACCTCTTGTGGAATGAGATGAAATCTAAATGAGAATGGTTCGTAGTGCAAATAACCATTGGTAATAAGACCCCCTGCTTGCCACTGTGCAACCCCTTGGGGACAATGCTGGCAACCAGAGGAGATCACCATGCTCAAGAAACTGTTCAGCGCCCTGTTCGGGGGCGAGCCGACCAAGGTTGTGGAAGTGACCCCGACCGAATATGCCGGCTATCTAATCTATCCGGAACTCATGGCAGAAGGTGGCCAGTATCGGCTGGCGGGCCGCATCACCAAGGAGCTGGATGGGGTGCTGCAAACCCACCGTTTCATCCGCTCCGATCTGTTTGCCAATCCGGCCGATGCCGAACGTTTCATGGTGCAGAAGGCCCACACCTTTATCGATCAGATGGGAGATCGCATGTTCGAGCCCCGCAAACCGGCTGACAGCCAAGCTTCATGACACTGCAAGAGGTCACCCTGCTGCGTGAGGCGCTGGCCCGCGCCGGTGAGCGGCGCCTGATCTGGCTGGAGGGGGAGGAGGCCGACTGCATTGCCCGCGCCCAATCCCTGCTCGGCGAGACCGTCTTCTGGCTGGGTGCCGGGCCCGAGAGTTATGCCCCGCAACCCGCCGCCAAGGCGCTGCAGCGGCTCGGTCAGGAGTGTGACACGCTGGTGTTCAATGCCTTTAGCGGCTTTCACCCCGACGCATTCGGAGCGCTGGCAGGTACTCTATGCGCCGGTGGCTTGCTGCTGCTGCTGACCCCGCCCAGAGCACAGTGGCCTGCATGGCCGGATCCTGACCGGATCCGGCTGGTGGCCCAGCCGGAGGAGGTGGGCCGGGCCGGGCACGGCTTTATCGCCCGACTGGTGCGGTTGCTGGAAGGTGAGCCAGCCCTCTCTCTGGAGCCGCCGCTTTGCTCACAGCCGTGGCAACCGCTTGGGCCCGAACGCAGGCTGAGCTGCGATCAGGCGCGGGCGCTGCCCGCCATCCACAAGGTGTTGCACGGTCATCGCCGTCGGCCGCTGGTGCTGAGCGCTGACCGCGGTCGTGGCAAGAGTGCGCTGCTGGGGCTGGCTGCCGCCGAGTTGCTGCGCCAGCAACCCTCGCTGAACATCGTGGTGACGGCCCCCTCGCAGGCGACGGTGGCGACCCTGTTTGCCCACGCCGCTCGCGGGCTAGATACTACGCCTGAACAGCTGACCGGACTGAGCTACTGCTCGCCGGATCGGCTGGTGCACGAGGCGATGAATCCCGATCTGCTGCTGGTGGATGAAGCGGCCGCCATTCCGACCCCGCTGCTTGAGGCCATGCTGGCCCGCCACAGCCGCATCGTGTTTGCCACCACCGAGCACGGTTACGAGGGGACGGGGCGCGGTTTTCACCTGCGCTTCAAACGGGTGCTCGATAGCCAGACCCCGGAGTGGCAGGAGATCCGCCTCTCTGAACCCATTCGATGGAGTGAGCGTGATCCGCTGGAGCCGCTGATTTTCCGCCTGCTCGGCCTCAATGCCGAAGTGGCAACTCCCTTGCCGCCGACCAGCCCGAGCTGGCGTCTTATCTGTCAGGAGGCGCTGGCGAGCGACGAGGCGTTGCTCAACCAGCTGTTCGGCTTGCTGGTGCTGGCTCACTACCAGACCACGCCGAGCGATCTCAGGTCCCTGCTGGAGAGCCCGGATCTCGACATCCATCTGCTGGAGCAGGATGCGAGCCTGCTGGGTGTGGCGCTGGTGGCGCGGGAAGGGGAGATAGAGCCCGAACTGGCCGAGGCGATCTGGGCCGGGCGTCGCCGTCCGCGCGGCCATCTGCTGCCCCAGTCGTTGCTGGCTCATGCCGGTTTCAAAACGGCGGGGGGGAGCAGCTACGCCCGGGTGATGCGTATCGCCATCCATCCCGAGCTGCATCGCCACGGGCTGGGGTCGCTGCTGCTTGGCAAGCTTGAGGAGCACTATCGCCAGATTGGCACCGACTACCTCGGCTCGGCTTTTTCGGCCAGCGCCGACCTGCTCCCTTTCTGGCGCAAGGCCGGACTGACGGTGCTGCGCATCGGTCTGCAACGGGATGCCGCCAGCGGCTGCCACGCAGCCCTGCTGCTCAAAGTGCTGAAACCCGAGCATGAGCCCGAGCTGGCCGGGTGGCAGCAGCGTTTCGTACGCCAGTTGCCAACCTTGCTGGCAGGCGAGCTGAAAGGATTGGAGCCCGAGCTGGTATGGCAATGTCTGCAAGGCAGCACCGTCACCGCGGCTGAGCTTGACGAGTTCGAGCGCGATGAGGTTGGGTGCTTTGCCCTGCATCACAAGCCGTTTGAACTGAGCCAATCCAGCCTGCAGTTGTGGTTGGCGCGCCATCTGGCTGGGCTGGGTTCACTGACTCCTGAAGAGCGCTATCTGCTGATTGCCACCATCTGGCAATATGCCGACTGGGGAAGACTGGCCGCTAGGTTGCAACTGGCGGGCAAGCCCGCCGTGATCAAGAGGTTGCGGGCGCTGTTGGCGCGTCTTTTGAGTTCCTCTACCACTCGATAGGTTTGCCCTGCCAGTCGAGAAAGCTCAGCTCGCCATCCGGTTGCAGCCGGTTCATCAGGTTAATCAGATGGTCGGCTACCAGCTCGGGACTCTGCACATTTCCTGGCGGTACATTGGCGTGAAACGGACGGGAGAGTGGGGTATCCACTATGCCGGGATGGAAGGCCAGCAATTTGACGCCGGGGGCCCGCAGGGCCAGCTCGATGGCGGCACACTTGAGCAGCATGTTGAGGGCGGCCTTGGATGCGCGATAGCCATACCAGCCGCCAGCCCGGTTGTCGCCAATGCTGCCGACCCGGGCGCTGAGAACGGCCAAAGTGCAAGGCTCGCGGCCAAACAGCGGTAACAACTGGCTGATCCAGCGCAGCGGCAGCAAGGCGTTGGTCTGGTAGAGGCGGGTCATGGCATCGAGATTTATTGCTTCGAGCCGTTTCTCCGGCTGAATTTCCCCCTGATGCAGAATACCGTTGCAGATCACCACCCGATGTGGTTTCGGCGCCAACTCCGCGATGCGGGCCACCACTTCTGTCATCTGCTCATCGCTGTAGTCACAACATAGCCAGTGCAGGGCCGGCGAAGAGGCTCCTGCTGGTGCGGGCTGACGGCTGATGGCAATCACTGGCCCAACACCCGCCACCAACCAGTGTGTCACCAGAGCCGCCCCGATCCCGCCAGAAGCGCCAATCACGACGATACCTTCACTCATCTCAGGCTCCTTGTGAGTACATGATGGATTTCACCATCTGCCAATATTGTCCTGAGTGGCAGATACGATCGTGCCAGCCTGCGGGATCAAGCGGTTAACGCTGCAATCTTGCCGAGATCCGAGCCGTTGGGTGAATTCCATTCCTATACTGAGGGAAAACCGCAGCGGTCTGCTGCCCGCGCAACCAGAATGAGAGTCACCATGATGTCCAAAGATGGGGAAGAGCGTAAATCTATCCTGACCGAAAGTGGCACCAACGAACTTGAGATCATCGAGTTTCACCTCAAGAAGCAGCTACCGGACGGCCGTGAAAAAACCGCTTATTACGGGATCAACGTCGCCAAGGTGCGCGAGGTGATCCGGGTGCCGGAGACCACAGATTACCCCAATGCCCAGCGCCATATGGTGGGGGTCTTCTCCCTGCGGGATCGCCTCATCCCGCTGGTGGATCTGGCGGGTTGGCTCGGCATCAAGACCAACCCTGACCCCAGCCACAAGGTGGTGATCGTCACCGACTTCAACAAGATGGCCAACGGCTTTCTGATCGATAGCGTCAGCAGGATCCACCGGGTCTCCTGGGAGGATGTGGAGTCCCCCAGCCAGTTTCTGGAAGCGGGGGAGAACGACTGCGTGGTGGCCGTGGTCAGGCGCGATGGCAACCTCATCATGATCCTCGATTTCGAGAAGATCATCGCCGATATCAACCCCGAGCTCAGCATGGAGAAGTACGACGTCACCCAGGATCGCAAGGTGCTTATCGACGATCGCATGATGGCGCTGCGCCAGGGCAAAACCATTCTGGTGGTGGACGACTCGGCCTTTATCCGCAAGATGATCGAAACCACCCTGCGCACCGCTGGCTACAACGTGATCACGGCCAAGGATGGGGGAGAGGGGCTGGAGATGATGACGGATTTCGATCGCCTGGCCCAGGAGGAGAGAATGCCGGTGACCGGCTTCGTCAATGCGGTGATCACCGATGTGGAGATGCCGCGCATGGATGGCATGCACCTGCTCAAGCGTCTGCGGGATACCCCCTCCTACAAGGAGATGCCCATCGTGATGTTCTCCTCCCTGATGAGCGATGACAACCGCCAGAAAGCGCTGCAACTGGGGGCCAACGATACCATCACCAAGCCCGAGATAGGGCGCATGGTGGGGATGATGGACCATATGCTGCTGGGGATTGCCCCGCCTTCGCCCGCCAACAACATCTGACCTGCCATTAACTTGCCATTGGCCGGTCGAATCCACTGACCGGTTGCCTCAAGCGGCCACTCCTTGCCAAGGAGTGGCCGCGCTGTTTTGGCTGTTTGCTGCGATCCCGACGCCCCTTGTCTCCCGGATACGATTCATGTAATGATAATTATTATCATTTGTTGGTGTGAAGCATATGACAGCAACCTGGGTGAAGGGGTGGGTCGAGTCGACCGAAGGTGGCAGCAGCATGAGTCACTGGAAACAGCAGACCCGAGAGGGCAACCGGCTGTTTGACTGCGGCGAGTATCATCAGGCGTTGGCTCATTATCAGCAGGCGCTCTGGCTGGCTCGTCAGCAGTTGGTGCAGTGGCATGACGCCGATGAGGCGGTGGCGGCGCTGGTGGTGGCTCACCACAATCTGGCGGATCTGCTGGTGGCCATGACTCTGCCCGATCGCGCCGCCGACCTGCTCTGCTATGTGCACGACTGCCTGTTGGCAACCTGTCACTCCCCCGCTTGCTCCTCTCGCCTGCGAGAGGCTGCTTTGCGCCATACCCGCACAACCCGTGCCGAGTTGCTGACGTTCGTACAGCGCCACGGCAGCCACGCCGGGATCATGCGTTCGCTCGGTCACTGCCTGTGTCAGAGCGAGCCCTCATCCCGGCTCCATTAATCCGAACAGAGGTCATCATGAGCCATACCCTGCCTGCCCTGAACTATGCCTACGACGCACTGGAACCCCATATCGATGCACTGACCATGGAGATCCACCATAGCCGTCATCACCAGACCTATATCAACAACCTCAACGCCGCACTGGAAACGGCGCCCGAGCTGGCCGCACTGCCGGTAGAGGAGCTGCTGCGCAGCTTCGATACTTTGCCCGCCACCTTGCAGGGTGCGGTACGCAACCATGGCGGCGGCCATGCCAATCACTACCTGTTCTGGCTGGTGATGAGCCCGCAGGGGGGCGGTGAGCCGGGTGGTGAGCTGGCTCTGGCCATTGAGCGGGAATTGGGGGGATTCGATGCCTTCAAGCAGGCTTTCACTCAGGCGGCTCTGAGCCGCTTTGGTAGCGGCTGGGCCTGGCTGGTGGTGGACAAGGCGGGCAGATTGCAGGTGGAGAGCAGTGCCAATCAGGATAGTCCCCTGATGCATGGCCATACCCCGATCCTGGGACTGGATGTGTGGGAGCACGCCTACTATCTCAAGTACCAGAACAAGCGTCCTGACTATATCGCAGCCTTCTATCAGGTGGTGTATTGGGCCGAAGTGGCCCGCCGCTATCAGGCGGCGCGAGGCTGACCTGGTCGCTGGGTATGGGTGTGCAGGCTCACCGCCACAATCCGCGCTGTAATAACAAGACCCGCCAGTTGGCGGGTCGTCTGTTTATGGTGTGGCAGTGCTGACGCTGGCGGCTGAAGGGGTCATCGGCAATGTGGGCAAGGCCGCGCTGGGCATCTCGGCGGTGGTTTGTGCCGCGGGGTTGGCGGGAGTGACCGGCTCAGTGGCTGCCGCTGCGGATAAAGCAGGAGTGACTTGTTCAGTCGCGGCCGAGGCTGATGGAGTAGCCGACTCGGTGGCAACCGCGGCAGATACTGCCGCTGGCTTGGCCTCATCCACCGCCGGTTTGGGCTGTTTGAGGCAGGGTTGCAGGCTGCCGATGGTGCTCAGTGACTGGCAAGGCACAGGCAGACCGATGGGCACAGGAGCGCCGAGGAACTTGGGCCCTTTGTCCAGCACATAGAGGTCGAGCAACCCCATCAGGCGGGCAAAGACTTCCCGCACCCGGGTGCGGATCCCTTGATAGGCGCTGGGATCCTCGGCATTGAAGCCGACCGCATCGATACCGAAATGGCGAGCGATGAAAATCGCCCGCTCGTTATGAAAGCCTTGAGAGACCACGGTAAAGCGCTCCTGGCCGAACACCTCTTTGGCGCGAACCACTGAGTCGAGGGTGCGGAATCCGGCGAAATCCATATAGATGGCGGAGGCGGGGATGCCCGCCTTGATCAGGGCGCGGCGCATCTGGCGTGGCTCGTTGTACTGCACGGTGGCGTTGTCACCGGAGACGATGATGAAGTCCACTTTGGCATTGTTGTAGAGCTCGGCCGCCGCCTTGATGCGGTATTTGAAGTAGTGGTTGGGGCCGCCACCGGAGAGGTATTTGGAGGTACCCAGCACCACCGCAACCCGGTTGTAGGGCACCTTGTCCACCTGATCGTAGGTGTAGTGACGGGCATCCGAGACGATCCACTCGCTGTAGCCCAGCAGCATGGCAATCAGGGCCAGCAGCAAAACGAGGCAGGCGAGGAGGATCTTGGCAAACTTCTTCATGCGCGGTGCGGTCAGGGTCTGAAGTTGGGAGTGGCTATCGGCATTCTATTACAACTCGGCCGCTGGCGTCAGGCTTGATAACGGGCGGGCACCTCATTCGGGCAGAGGTTGTCGCAGCATAGGCCGGGAGAGCGGGAGGATAAAGAGAGGGGCTGCGGTGGCAGCCCCTCTGGTCGGTGAAGGTCTATCAGTGGGCGGAGTCGTTACCCTTGCAGGCGTCTGACTCCTTGTTGGCTTGCCACCAGGGCAGCAGATCCCGGGCGAGCCACGCCCGATAGGCGTCGCTGTCGTTGGCGATCAGCCGGTCCAGCTCCCCTTCGAAGTCGCTCATCGCCTGCTGCCGATCCGGATTGCGCAGCGCCTGTGCCAGCGCCAGCCAGCTGGCGCCGCGACCGGTATCGTTGAGGAAGCGGTGCACGGTATAGGACCAGGAGTAGACCATCTCGCCACCCTGCTCGTAGTCAAGGTGGAGGATCGCCGCCAGTGTCGGGCGCTGGTTGGCAGGGCGGTTTGCCACGTTATCCAGACCACGGGCAAAGCACTGGCCGTGGGCGATGTACTCTGCAATCCCCTCTGCCCACCAGGTAGTGCGGTTGAGCGGATAGTGGCCGAAGCTGCCGTACTGGTTAAAGCGGCCGTCGAGATAGTGAACGTACTCGTGGCGCAGGTTCCACACCTGGAAGGCAGGGCGTTTCCACTCCGCCTCATAGGCGAAGAAGCGGGCCTGATTGCCGGGGCGAGCCGGATCCCCCTCGATATAGATGCCGCCATTGTCAGTGGAGACACCAAACAGCGCGCTGCCGTAGCGGCCCCAGTCGGCGGAGGAGTTGAAGATCACCAGCTCCAGCGCCTCGTTGTGATCATCGGCCACCGGTTGCCAGCCAGTCTCCATCTGCTGGTGGAAGCGCTGCTCTTCATCACCCAGCTCGCGGCAGATCCCTTCGGCCTGAGCCTGAGTCAGATCCTGGGCGCGCAGACGCAGGGTGGGTGAGCAGGTGTGCTCGAACGGCAGAATATCTTCCATGCGGATCGGGGTACAAAGCCCGGCGAACTCGCCGCTGACACAGGCTTCGCTGGTGCGATCCGTGTAGGTGAGGTAGTAGCTGGAGAGGGTCAGGGATACCTCTTCCAGCATGGCAGCCGGATGCTGGCCGCCCGGGACCAGCCCCTGCTGGCGCATGATGGCGATGACATCGCGATCCAGCTGTTGGCGATAGGCGATCGCCTTATCCGGGCTGGTGTGATGGAGGTAGCGCATCATCTGGTAGAGACGGCTATGGGCATCGAGGATGTTGTTGAAGATAAACAGATCCCGTGAGCCATCGCGCTGTTTCCAGAGGGCCAGCTCGCTCAGGCCCAGTTGCAGCAGGCTCTGGCGCAATGCCGCCTCCTGTTGCAGCACAGCTGCGCTGAAGTCAGCCTGCTGACCGTAAGAGGCGCTCTGATCGACCAGATTGAGCAGCTCGAACAGGCCATCGGCCCAGGGTTTGTGGCCATTGATCTGCGCCGCATGTTGCACCGCATAGCCGAGCGCCTGGTTGAGCTGGGTCAGCATGGGGGCGGCACTCTGGCGGAAGGCGGCTTGGCCAAGTTGTCCCTGCGCCGCCACGCTCCAGGCTTCCAGCACTGTGCCAGCTTGATCCTGCGGTTCAGCTCCCAGCAGCAATGGGTGGTTGAGCAGATCAATCATCACCCCGGCCAGAGCCCGGGCGGGCTGATCACTCTCTTTGCCAACGCCGCCGTGGTAGTTGTGGGCGCGCACATAGTAGAGCAGCTTGTCCATTGCCGGATGGGTCGGCTGGTTGGCCGCCAGCAGGGCACGCATGCCGCGCACCACCGCCATCAGCTTGGCGTCATCGTGGCCGTAATCCGCCTGCCAGGCAGGGCTGTTCTGGCCGCTCACGTCAGCCACCAGTTTGGCTGCATCGCTGTCGAGCAGATCTACATCAGGTTGTTCTGGCTCGGAGCAGAGGCGACCGTTGGCGCGGCGGCACTCCAGTTGCTCCTCCTTGCTGGCCAGCACGATGGGGCGATTGAGCACCCGGCTCTCCTGCCACTCTTTGCTCTCTGGCAGGGGTTGCCACTCGCCGCCGGCGACCGGGTATTGGTAGCCGCTATCTTGCAACGTTACCTGAACCTCGCTGCCTGCGGGGATCACCTGACGGCAGATGCGATAGCGGATGGTGTTGCTCCCCTCCTTGCGCTCCTGCGGCTCATCACACTCCTGCTGAGGCGTGAGCTGATCCAGCTGCCACTGATAGCGGCGCCAGACGTGGATCTCGCTGACCTGAGCGGCAGCCTGACTGCCTGCCACCGGTTGCAGACGGAAGAAGATCTGCTCCAACCGGCCATCCCGCTCGCTCGGGGTCTCTTCAAGTACCTGCAACTGCTGCCAATCCTGCGGCTGATAGTGCCACTCCGACTCGGCGCAGCGGCCCCGCGCGTTGAGTTCGCAGCGATCCAGCTCCCTTTCGCTCTGACCCAGGATGATGGCTTGCGGCAGCGGCAGACGATCCTGCCGCTGGGCGGTCGGCGTGCCCGCCAGCTGCTCCCAGCGACCCTGCTTGAGGCCATAACCAAAGTCATAACTGCTGGCGGGAATGAGCTTGCCCGCCGGAATCCGATCTTCACAGCGCACGAAGCGGATCTGCCAGCCCGCATCTACCTTGAGCTGCGGCTCGCCACACTGTTGCTCGGCCAGTGCGGCGAGATCGCTGCTCTGCCAGTCGAAGCGACGGTAGACCCTAAGCTGCTGGTAAGGAGCATTGCTGCTGCGCGCCTTGAGCTCGTAGGTGATCTCGGTGATGCGAGCGGCCAGTTGCCGGCTCGATTCGCCAGTCAGCCGATACTGTTGCCAGTCATTGGGGGAGTAGTTGGCTTGCGCCGAGGATGTAGCCAAAAGCAGGGGGCCTGCCAGCAGCAGCCACCCGGTACCTGAACGGTTCATTTTTATCCCTTTGTTCTTGTTTGTGTATTGTCTTGCGAGTAATCGCAAGGCAATTTAACCAGTTCCAAAGGGATATCAATTGCCAATTAAAAATCAGATAAATCAATAAGATGATGATTTTTTGAGTCTGATCGAGATATCGTGGGTTGGCGCCGCAGTGAGGACTCACATGTTTCTTTTTCTGTTTTCAGAGCAGATCGGGAAATTGTGAGTCCGATCTCATTCAGCTTGTTGTGACGAGGTGGTCTGTTGTCGGGCAACCTTGCCCAGTCGTTGGCGGGAGGGTTTGAGATTGCCGCCAAGATCGGGCCAGGGGAGCCAGTGGTCGGGCACCATAAAGCCGGGCAGGGTGGCACGGATCCAGGCAGCTATTTCTGAGTCGGGAACCGGCTCGCCGTGCCAGTCGATAAAGGCGGCGGGGCGTTGCCCCCACTCATCGCTCGGTACCGGCACCACCAGCGCCTGGGCGACAGCGGGATGATCTACCAGTCGCTGCTCTATGGTTTCGGGCTGGATGTTTTCGCCACCCGAGATGAAGAGGTTATCTAGCCGTCCCTCTACCAGCAGTTCCCCTGCCGCAGTGAACCTCCCCTTGTCGCGGGTATGAAACCAGCCTTCGTCATCGAGGGGCAGTTCCAGCTCTCCATCTCGGTAGTAACCGGCAAACAGGGTGGCGCCGCGCACGCAGATCTCCTGCTCCCTGATGCACACTTCCCGTCCCGGTAGCGGTTTGCCAACTACGCCTGTATCGCCGGGGATAGCGGTGCAGACCTGACTGCCCATCTCGGAGAGACCATAACTCACCTTGGGTTCGAGCCCCATGGAGCAGAGGTGGCTCACCAGCGGTTGCGGGATGGCGGCGCCACCGAGCAGCAGCTCGCGCAGGCGGGTACGGGCGGGATCAAAACCCTCTGCCAGCAGACGCCAGAGCTGGGTTGGCACCAGCGAGAGATGGGTAATGGGTTGCTGTTCAAGCCGTGCCTTGAGCGGCTGACTGCGATCGTCTAGCACCAACGTGGCACCCGCCAGAAAGACCCGAAACAGGATGGCGTAGCCGCCCACATGGAACAGCGGCAGGGAGAGTAGCCAGCCGCAGGCCTCATCGAGGGGAATAAGGGTGGCAGAGCCGCGTGCTGAGGCAAGGTGGTTGCAGAGCCGGTGCACCACCGCTTTCGGCGTGCCGCTGGAGCCGGAGGTGAGGATCATGTTGTTGAGTTGGGTCGATTCCAGCGGCCACGCTTCCTCGCTTGCCGGCAGTTCGCGCGTGAAGTCGAGCGGCAAGGGCTGCCAGTTGCCTGCCGGGATCTCCCCTGCCGACCAGAAGGCATCGGCATCGAGTTGCACCGCCAGCTCGCTCTGCTTTTCGAGAGGAAAGGCGGGGTTGAGCGGGCAGAACACCACGCCGCTGCGTACGCAGGCCCACGCCAGCAGCACATCTTCCAGCGCACCGCGCACCACCGCAGCCAGATGTTCACCACGGCGCACTCCGGCTTGTTTCAGCTGTTGGCACAGGCTGTTGAGGCGGGCATCGAGCTGGCGGTAACTGAGGGGCGAGGCGGCGTGGATGGCAATGCGGTTCGGGGCTGTGATTGCCCGGTGGCGTACCGGGCAAGGTGTCTGTTCGGGTGAACGTGTGGGTTCAATCACGGTAATACAGTTGCTCCAGTCGGCTCAGGTCCGGTTTGCCATCTTCCCCCAGCAGGTTGCCCGCCATCCAGCGGCGGGTATCCAGACCCGGCGCCTGTTCCGGCGCCCATTCGCTCGCCAGATGAAAGAGCTGGTTCAGGCCCAGATCCGATTCGAAGCAGGAGGAGATGATCACCTTGAGCCGCAGTTCGCGGGCGCGGGCGATCAGGGCTTCGCAGTTGGCGAGTGAACCGAGCAGGGTAGGCTTGAGCACCAGCGCGCGCAGTTGCGGGATCGGTTCCCACGGCTTGCCTTGTGCCAGCAGTTCGTCCAGCGCCACCGGCATGCCGGTGCGGTTGGCGACAAAGGCGATGTCGGCAAAGTCGGCGCAAGGGTCTTCCAGATACTCGATGCGATTCGGGTCGAGGTGGCCGCAGAAGGTCCACGCCTCCTCGCGAGTCCAGCCCTGGTTGGCATCCAGCACCAGCTTGAGGGAGGGGAGGCGGTCGCACAGCAGGCGGATCAGCGCCAGCTCGTCACGCATCGGGTAGCGTGCCACCTTCAGCTTGGCCTTGCCGGGCGTGCGGTGCAGCCACTCTTTCCAGTTGCGCAGCAGCTCCTGGGGGGAGCCTTGAATGAGGGGATAGGGCTCCGGCAGCGGGTTGCGCTGCTCGGGCCATGTCCGGCGCGCGCAGTCGAGGCCAAATTGCACCGACGGCAGCACGGGGTTCGGGGTGTCGCCGGCGGCCAGTGCTGCCAGCGTGGCAAGGGCTTCTGCCTCTGCCTGTTGCAGGCTCTCTTTCGAGAAGCCGGGCAGGGGGGCAATTTCCCCCCAGCCGTCGTTGATGCGCACCAACAGCCCCTCTCGCGCCACCTCCACCTTGCCGTGAAAGGTCAGTGGCTGGGTAAAAGGCAGTTGATAGCGATACAGGGCGAGTGTCATCAGGGGTTCCGCTTGTATTTGGAGAAGTCGGGGCGACGCTTTTCGTTGAAGGCGTTGCGGCCTTCCTGACCCTCTTCGGTCATGTAGAAGAGCATGGTGGCATTGCCCGCCAGCTCCTGCAAGCCCGCCTGCCCATCACAGTCAGCGTTGAGGGCGGCTTTCAGGCAACGCAGCGCCATCGGGCTGTTTTGCAGCATTTCACGGCACCAGCGCACGGTTTCACGCTCCAGTTCGGCCAATGGTACGACGGTGTTGACCAGACCCATGTCGAGGGCTTGCTGGGCATCGTACATGCGGCAGAGGAACCAGATTTCGCGGGCCTTCTTCTGGCCGACGATACGAGCCATGTAGGAAGCACCCCAACCGCCGTCGAAGGAACCCACTTTCGGGCCGGTCTGGCCAAACTGGGCGTTGTCGGCGGCGATGGTCAGGTCACACATCATGTGCAGCACGTGGCCGCCACCGACCGCGTAGCCCGCTACCATGGCAACCACAGGTTTCGGGCAGGTGCGGATGTCGCGCTGGAAGTCGAGCACGTTGAGGTGGTGAGTTCCCTCGTCATCGCGGTATCCACCGTAGTCGCCACGGATCTTCTGGTCGCCGCCGGCGCAGAAGGCTTTCTCGCCAAAACCGGTCAGGATGATGGTACCGACCTGATCGTCATAACGGGCATCGGCCAGTGCCTGCAGCATCTCTTTGACGGTGCGGGGGCGGAAGGCGTTGCGCACCTGAGGGCGGTTGATGGTGATCTTGGCAATGCCATCGTTGGACTTGTGATAGAGGATGTCCTCGTAACCGGCGGAGCAATCCTGCCACTCAACCGGAGCGTACAGTTCCGCTTCCGTCATTGCTTCAATCATGGTTTTTTCCTTCTGATCTGGGAGAGTGCAGTTGAGCACCGAGTTGAACTCTGAGTTGAGCAATCCCGGCATGTTGAACAGGTGCATACAGTTCAGCTTCCGTCATTGCTTCAATCATGACTCGTCTCTTCTTGTTGGTTGACCCACTCCGCGAGGAGTCGGGCAAAGTTATCAGGCTGATGGGCGTGCAGATTATGGCCGCCATCCAGCACCAAGTGGTTGATTCTGCGATTTTGGTTCGCCAGCTGGCAAGCCAGCTGATGGAATTTGTGATCCCGCTTGCCACTCACATAAGTAACCGGCAGCTGGCTCGCCATGAGCCAGGGGGCGAGATCCGGCTGCTTGCCGAGCGAAGTGGCGCGCAGCATGGTGGCGATGCCCTGACCGTCGTTGCCAAGGCGGCGGGCGATCTGGCGGGCCCGGGCCGCATCGTCAAGATCGGCAAACACCCCTTGCCGGTACCAGTCTGCCAGCACGTCAGCCAGGGGCTCACGCTCGAAGCGCTGCGCCCACCGTTCATCGTGCTGGATGCGGGCGGCTCGCTCATTGTCTGGTAGCCCCGGGTGGCAGTTCTCCAGCAGCAGCCCCCGCAGCCCGGCGGGCTCGCGGCTGGCGTGGTAGAGGGCCAGTCGCCCCCCCAGCGAATAACCCGCCAGCAGATAGCGTTCAATGTTGCGGCTGGCCAGCTCGGTGACCAGCCACTGGTGGCTCTGCTCAAAGTCGCTGACGTTGAGAGCGCTATGCTGACCGTGACCCGGCAGATCGAGGGCGATGCAGCGGATGGCGGGCAGCCGGTCGATCACCGGTTGCCAGTCGCCGCTATCCCCCAGCAGGCCGTGCAGCAGCACCAGCGGCACATTGGCATATTTATTTGCCACGGATGGCGGCCCCCAGTGCCTTGAGATCATCGGCCACCTGCTCGCTCGGTACCCGGATCTCGATCAAGGTAACGCCATGTTGGAGGGCGGCGCGGTAATCGCGTTCGAACTCGGGCAGGGTGGTCGGCGCCCGATAGGCGAGGCCAAACATGGCGGCGGCATGTTCAAAGCCGAGGCCGTGGGGCAGCCGGTAGTAGCTCTCCAGCAGCTCCCCTTCGGTGGGCACCGGCAACATACGAAAGATGCTGCCGCCATCGTTGTTGAGCAGGATCACCACCAGCGGTCGACTCGCCTTGCTGAGCAGGGCGAGGCTATTGAGATCGTGCAGGGCGCTGAGATCCCCAAGCAGCAGGGTGGTAGGCTCATCACTGCCCGGCCGTGCCGATTGGGCAAACCCGTAGGCGGTGGCGATCAGGCCATCGATGCCGGAGGCGCCACGGTTGGTCATCACCCGGCTCGGCCCCTTGCCCGTTTCGCCGAGCATATCCATCAGTCGGGCGGGCATGCTGTTGCCGACAAACAGTTGGCCTTCGATCAGGCGGTTGAGGCGATGGCAGACCCCAAGCTCGGAGAAGTGCTCGCAGGCCGCGGCGATCTGCTGGCTGGCGTTGTGTTGCAGCTCGGCCAATGTGTGCCAAGGGGCTTGTGTGGTGACCGGATGGGCCGCAGCAAAGGCGCTGGCACTGCAGAGCAGCCGGTTGCGCAGCCGGTAGTCGGGATCGAGCCGCGCCGGTTGCGGATCCACCAGCCAGTAATCCTGCCATGAATGGTGCTTGATGAACTGGCCAAGCCGCTTGGAGACAAGCCGCGCACCAAATTGCAGCAGCACCTCGGCACGGCCCAGCTCTGCGACGAATTCAGGGTCGTTGAGCGCCATATCCATGTGGATGAGGTTGCGGCTGTCGAAGCGGATCTGGCTCTGCAGATCCGCCAGCAGCGGCCAGCCAAGTTGCTCCGCCAGCGCGGCGACCACCTGTGCCTGATTCGGGTCGGTAATGCGGCCAGCTATAACGATGCCGCGCTGTTGCCGAAAGCTTTCCCACTCCGCCTGAGGTGGGCAGGTCGGCTCGCTTTGCTGCCACGGGCTCCATGGCTTGTGCGAGCCGAGCCAGTCGCCGAGGGGGGCCAGATAGTCGGAGAAATCCTGATAGTGCTCGCCCGGGTAGAGGGGCTCGGGGTACATGCAGTTGAAGTGCACCACTCCGGGAGTGAGCGCCTGTTTGGCCAGCGCCTGATCCACCGAACTCAGCACAAACGCCGCCGGAATGGTCGGGGTGGGGCTCGGCAGGTTCTGCTGATAGACGGGGTAGCGGCCGAAGATCCCTTGCTGGTCGATCGCCTGATTGGCGCCGTTGTCGATAAGCTCGTGAGGGCGATCGGCGGAGAGAATAATCAGCGGCACGCCGGTGAGCTGGGCCTCTGCCACGGCGGGCCAGAGGTTGGCCACTGCGGTGCCCGAGGTCATGATCACCGCCACCGGCCGGTTGCTCCCCTTGGCCAGCCCCAGCGCCATAAAGCCGAGGCCACGCTCGTCAAAATGCTGATGGCGGCGAAAACCGGTATGGGCGGCTGCCGCCATGGTCAGCGGCGCAGAGCGGGAGCCGGGGGCCAGCGCGATATCGCGCACCCCGAGGCGAAAGAGCTCCTCCAGCAAGAGGGAGGACCAGACGTGGTTGAAGGTGGCGTGCTGGCTCGAAAACGGTGTGCAGGCAAGCTCTTCGCTGGCAGGCTCTTTACGGGTGGGCATAGGGGCTCTCGTAGCGTGAAAAGGGTGAATGACTATCCCAGCAGGGAGAGCACATTGGCGATCTTGTTGTCGAGTTCGGCCCACTCGGCGACAGGCTCGGAACCGGCGACAATGCCGGCACCGGCAAACAGGGTGACGCTGCCCGGCTGAATACGGGCGCTGCGAATGGCGACCGAGAACTCGGACGTCTCCCGACTCAGCATGCCGCAGGCTCCGGCGTACCAGCCCCGATCGTAGGGCTCGAACTCGCGGATAAAGGCGAGCGCGGCCTCGCGCGGAGCGCCGCCCACCGCCGGCGTCGGGTGGAGGGCGTCGAGCAGCTGCCAGTCGCAGACCCCGGGCTTGAGCTCGGCTTCGATATCGCACTTGAGGTGTTGCAGCAGCCGCAGTTTGAGAATGCGCGGCTCGGTCAGGGTGGCATCGTGGGTCAGTGGCGCCAGACGGCTGAGGATGTCGGCGTGTACCAGCCGGTTCTCCAGTCGGTTCTTGCTGTCGGCCAGCAGCTCGGCGGCCAGTTGGGCATCCACCTCTTCATCGCCGGAGCGGCGAATGGTGCCCGCCAACGCCTCGGTAAAGAGGTGACGATCTTCCCGGCGGTAGAGCCGCTCGGGAGAGCAGGCGATAAAGGCCTGCTCGGGGGAGAATTGAAAACCGAAGTGGAAGCAGTCCTGGGCATGGCGGGCCCACTGGTCGAGCATGGCCCAGGGATTGATATCTGCATCGTGGTTCGGACTGGTCAGCACGCTCTCCCGCGACAGCACCACCTTGGGTGTGTGCGCCTGAAAATCGGGGGCAGTGACGCGCTCAACCAGCGTCTGCCACTGGGCGGGGCCGGGGCAATCCTGTCGCTGCCAGGGCTGCTTTTGCAGGGCAGGTAGCGGGGCCTCCGGGCGCAGGGCATCGAGGGCGGCGTCGGCCGCCTGCAGTTCGGCCTCGAGATTGCTTTCATCCAGCCAGAGGTTGAGGCAGAGACTGACGCATTCACCACGGCGCACCAGCTCGATGCGGGGCAGCACGAAACGGCAGGGGCCAAACCCTTGCCAGCCGGACTGGGCCGGATCGAACGCCAGTCCACCATAGTAGCGGGGGCTGTCGTCATGATGCTGGTTGGCTGTGTTCGTGCACACCTGCTTGATGGCGTGCGGCTCGGTCAGTTCATGGATGGCGCCCAGCGCGACATACTCGGGACGAGCCTCTCCACGGGCCTGCCAGTAGATGCGGGGATAGAGGGTTTGCGCCGCGAGCCAGCCCAGAAAGGAGCGGATTTCGATCGCCACTCGCAACCGTACGAAGCCGCTGACGTTGCTGTGACGCAGGGCGTCCAGTTGTTGCTTGATATGGGTCTGAGCCAACATGGATTCTTGTCTGAGCCGGGTAGTAACGAGCGATCCGGTAGCTGGATGCCGTAGGTTTATGCCAAAGGGCGATGATTTCCTATATATTATCTGCCCATTCGTCCATGTAAATCGCCCGCGGGAGCTTCACTCTCCGGGGCCAAGTATACCCAAATCCGGTTCGATAACCCTTAACACGATCAATATCCGATTGTTTGGCCATCACAAAATGACAAATACCTTCTCTGTTTGGTTGCTGGCGGCGCGTTTGCGAACACTACCGCTCGCCTGCTCTTCCATCCTGCTGGGCTCGGGGCTGGCTGCCAGTCGTGGCGCCTTTGATGGCACCATCATGGCGCTCTCCCTGCTGACCGCCATCTTGCTGCAGATCCTCTCTAATCTGGCCAACGATTACGGCGATGCGGTTTCCGGCGCCGACAACGGTGAGCGGATCGGCCCGCAGCGGGCGGTGGTCTCCGGCCTTATCACCAAAAAGCAGATGTGCGTGGCGATGGGGCTGACTGCGCTGGCGGCGGTGGCCAGTGGCCTGCTGTTGCTGGGCTGTGCCTTCGGCGGTCAGTGGCTGCAGATTTTGGCATTTGTGGTGCTGGGTGGTGCGGCCATTGTCGCGGCGGTGACCTACACGGTCGGCAAGACCCCTTACGGCTATCGCGGGTTTGGCGATATCTCGGTGTTCCTCTTCTTCGGCCTGCTGGGGGTGCTCGGCTCCTACTACCTCTTCACCAAGACGCTGGAGTGGGATCTGCTGCTACCGGCCACCGCCTGTGGCCTGCTGGCTACCGCCGTGCTCAATATCAACAATGTGCGCGATATCGAGACCGACGCCGCCAGTGGCAAGATCACCCTGGCGGTGCGCCTTGGCCGCAACCGCGCCATCGCTTATCACTGGGTACTGTTGGGGGCGGCGTTGCTGGCAACCATCGCCTTTATCCTGATCCAGCCCGCCAGTTTCTGGCCGTGGATCTTCCTGCCCGCCATGAAGCCTCTTAGCGATGCGGCCCGCACCTTGCGCGAAAGCTACGATGGCGAGGTGCTGACCGGCGCTCTCAAGAAGACCGCCATCAGCGCCTTTCTGTTCAGCCTGCTACTCTCCATCGGGTTGGCGCTCTCCTGACCGCTGGTCGCAGCTCGCCAAGGCGAACAATGAAAAGGGCTCCCGAGATGGGAGCCCTTTTTGGTTTTGGCCGGTTTAGCTGGCGCGCGCCACCCTGAGAGGGCGGCGGGAGAAAATCAGGGTATCCAGCAGCCAGATGGCGACCATGGAGGCGCCCACCAGCGGGAAGGCGATCCCCAGCAGGATCAGCAGGGCGATGGCACCTCGCATCGGCGGGAGTTTGGCGGGCAGCGGCGGCGCGGCGAGACGGCCCTGCGGACGGCGGCACCACCAGATCCAGAGGCCGCTCACGGCGCTGGCCAGCACCATCAGGCAGATAAGCAGCATGGCGAGCTGATGGGGCCAGCCGTAGAGCTTGCCCATGTGCAGCATGACGCCGCTCTCCACCGTTTTGGCGACCGGGCCGTAATCCTGCCAGCGCACATCGGCCAGCACCTTGCCGCTGTATTGATCGATATGCAGGGTGGCATCGTTGCGCGGATCGTCGGCAAACAGGGCGATGGTGTAGACGCCGGTGGCGCCGACCGGCGGGGTGATGCTGTAACCCGGTTGGACTCCCCGCTCATGGGCGATCTCGACCACCCGTTGCAGCGCAATGCGCTGGCTGGCCATCACCACTCCCTCGTGCTCGCCGTGGTTCATGGCACCGTGATCGTGCCCCTCATCAACCGGCTGCGAGCTGGGCATAGGGGTGCTCTCAACCGCCCAGGGGACGGTCTGCTCGTGAGCCTGATTCAGGCTGCGGGCCAGCGGTGCCGATTTGGGCACCTCGTTCCACATGGCGGCGGGGAAGCGGTTCCAGACAGCGGCAAACTGATCGCCCCAGAAACCGGTCCAGGTCATGCCGCTCAACAGCAACAGCAGCAGGAAACCGGCGCCCCAGAAGCCGACCACGGCGTGCAGATCCCGCCACCAGAGGCGTCCGCGCTGGCTCACTCTGGGCCAGAGGATGCCGCCCACCCCGGGCCCCTTGCGTGGCCACCAGAGGTAGAGGCCGCTGATGAGCAGTACCAGCCCCCAGCCTGCCGCCAGTTCGATCAGCCGGTCCCCCGTGGTGCCGAGCAGCAGGTCGGCGTGCAGGGAGCGAGCCACCGCTTGCAGATTCCACTTGTTGTCCATGGTGCCGAGCAGGGCGCCGCTGGCGGGATCCATAAACAGAGTCAGCTCGCGATCCCCCTGATTGACGATGAACTGGGCGCTCTGATCGGGTGCGACAGGCGGCAGGTATTTACGCAGGCTGGCATCGGGCATGGTCATCATCGCCTTGGCCAGCAGCTGGTCGGCACTCAGGGTCTGGCTGGCGGGGGCGACCTTCATCAGCTCGGGGTACATCAGGTTGTCGAGCTGGGGTTTGAACAGATAGACGATCCCGGTCAGTGACAGCAGGATCAGGAAAGGGGCGACAAAGATACCGGCGTAGAAGTGCCAGCGCCAGATCCGTTGGTAATGACTCGAGTCCCTTTTTTTCATTGCACATCCTTGTTGAGGTGCTAAACCTTTCGGCTGGTGGAATGTTTGTGGCGGCGCGGATAATAGCAGTAACGTTTCGTTAACTGCAATCACACATCTTGAGATCGGTTCGGTGCGGGATGTCGGTAACATGAGGTGCCGACGGTTTGCTGGATAGGATGACCACGCTTTGGGGAAAGCCTGTTTGCTGCTGGACTTTTCCTTATAAATTATTACCTTGTGGTAACAATTTGCAGGCGATGATGGTGGTAACGGAATGGGAGCAGTCATGCAGCCACATGGGCAATTCGACATGGAGCGCAGGGGCCAGATGCTGATCTGCCGCCCGAGTGGCCCCTTCAATCTGGCAGGTGCCATGGCCTATGAGGCGCGCTTTCGTCACGAACTGGCCGGTCTGATGGATGGCCCCTGGGGGATTGTCGAGGTCGCGACCGAGTTTGAAGCGGCTGGGCCCGAGGTGCTGGCCCGTTTTCGTCGCCAGTTTGGCTGGTGTGCCGAGAGTGGCTGTCAGTTTCTGGCGGTGGTTTTCGTAGGGGGCTTCAAGCGCTATCTGGCGGATAATATCTTCACGGGATTACCCTTTCGGGCAGTACGTTACTTCGAGCAAGAGGCAGCGGCGATCCAGTGGCTGGGGGAGCAGCTCAACACAGCTCCCTGTGAACCTGCGAGCGCTTGACCACCCTTATCCTGACTGGCCTTGGCTCAATCCAGCTTGATAAACCACTTGTCCCGCTCGTCAACACAGTCGGGTTCACCCATTTCGAATTCGCGGCAGATCAGCGGCCGCACCTCGTAGATACGGCACATCATGGTGTTGCGGTCGAGGGCGGCGCACCAGCCATCGTCCAGCCGGCGCATGACCGGTATCTCGCCATCCCTTTCCAGTACATAACGGTCCGGCACGCCGGTATCGGTAAAGAGCATCACTTCGAGGCGGCAGCAGCAGGCTTCGCAGTTCTGGCAGCTCACATCGGTCTGGATTGCTTGGGTCATGGTGCCTGTCTTGCCGCATGGCGGCATCGGAGATATGAAACAGGCGCCTGTCAGGCGCCTGTGGTCTGGCTAACGGCTTGCAAAGAACCTTAGCCCAGTTTGCGGGCGCGGTAGCTGCGACCCTTGATCTTGCCTTCCTGCAACCGCTTGAGGGCGGCGCTCGCCACGCTGCGCTTCACGGCGACGTAGGAGTACTGTTCGGAGATCTGGATCTTGCCCACGTCGGCGCCGGCAATGCCGCCTTCACCGGTCAGGGCGCCCAGAATGTCACCGGCCCGCACCTTGGTCTTGCGGCCTGCATCGATGGAGAGGGTCACCATCTGCGGGGCGATCGGCTTGATGTCGCGGCCGATGCTGCCGAGATCACCCAGCGGCATCGGGGCCTGCTGGTACTCTTCGATAAAGTTTACGCGCTGAGCTTCGTTCGGTTGATAGAGGCTCAAGGCCAGACCCTGCTGGCCGGCACGACCGGTACGGCCGATGCGATGCACGTGCACTTCCGGATCATAGGTCAGCTCGTAGTTGATGACGGCGCCCAGCTCCTTGATGTCGAGGCCGCGGGCCGCCACATCGGTGGCCACCAGAATGGTGGCGCTGCCGTTGGCAAAGCGCACCAGCACCTGATCCCGCTCGCGCTGCTCCAGATCGCCGTTCAGCGCCAGCGCCGAGAAGCCCTTGGCGGCCAGATGGTCGGCCACGTCGTTACAGGCGCGCTTGGTGTTGCAGAACACCACGCAGGAGCTGGGCTGGTAGTGGCTCAGCAACCAGGTGAGGGCGTCGAGGCGCTGACCGGCAGGCACTTCGTAAAGCTTCTGTTCGATGGCGCTCCCCTCGTGCAGGGACTCCACGCTCACCTCGACCGGATTGCGCTGCACGCCGCGGCTCATCTGGGCGATCCCTTCCGGATAGGTCGCGGAGAAGAGCAGGGTCTGACGCTGCTGGGGGGCATAGCTGATGACCCGGTTGATATCTTCGCCAAAGCCCATGTCCAGCATGCGATCCGCTTCATCCAGCACCAGCGTCTTGAGGCCGGAGAGCTCCAGCGTGCCTTGCTCCAGATGTTTGAGAATGCGACCCGGGGTGCCGACGGCGATGTGGGCACCAAAGCTCAGGGTGGCGGACTGCGGTGCGGTCGGGGTGCCGCCGCACAGGGTCACCAGCTTGACGTTGGGCAGGGCGCGCGCCAGACGACGGATCTCCTGAGCCACCTGATCCGCCAGTTCGCGGGTCGGGCAGAGCACCAGCGCCTGCACTTCGAGGCGGTTGACGTTGAGCTTGGCCAGCAGGCCGAGGCCGAAGGCGGCGGTCTTGCCGCTGCCGGTTTTTGCCTTGGCGATCAGGTCTTTGCCATCGAGCACCAGGGGCAGGCTCTGGGCCTGGATCGGGGTCATCTGCAGGTAACCCAGGCTGGTGAGGTTTTCTTGCAGGGCGGGGGAGAGATTGAGGCTGCTAAATTCGCTGTTGTTCACAAAAGGACTCTATTTCGGAGAAAACGGGGATGCGCGAGCGCTAAGGCCGCGCATCATACCAGAATGTGGCCCCGGATGTGGCGGATTTTTGAACGGCTGGCCACGAGGGGCCATGAAAGGTTCATTTGTTGCCAAACCGATCGCGGACGATCACCGACAATGCGATAAGGACTATTTTTCAAACACTCATCTAATTATTTATCGCGGATAAACGTTTTCTGTTTTCAGTATTTTAATATAATGGCTGGAAAATATTTCACGAGCAGTTATTGCGCCACATGGAATGTTGCAAAAATGCTGATTAAATATTTTCAAAGAACATGAAAACGGCACGACCATTACTCAACGTGATGTTTTAAAAGGATTTATGTTGTCCGCGTTGCGCGATTAATATCAGTTCATTGCACAATTAATTTAAAAACGTTTGTATTATCCTGCCTCCATAATATTGCGCGGGATTGTGATGGCTATCTGATTTTTAAATGTGCAAATGTCTATGATGGCGCCGGTCAAAAATTACAATTTACTCAGGTGCTACAGGTATGGAATACGTTCACTTTGTGCTCGGACTGGTGATGGTCCTCGCTCTCTCTCTGCTGGCTAACCGCCACAACTGGAAACAGATCAAACTGCGTTATATCGGCCAACTGTTGGTGGTCGAACTGGCGCTGGCCTGGTTCATGCTGAACTCAGAAGTGGGTCTGGCGGTGGTGGGGGGCTTTGCCGCCGGCTTCACCAAGTTGATGGAGTTTGCCAAACAGGGTACCGACTTCGTGTTCGGTGGTCTGGTCAACGAAGGGGCCTTCTCCTTCTTCCTGATGGTGCTGATGCCCATCGTCTTCATCTCAGTGCTGATCGGTATTCTGCAGTACATCCGCCTGCTGCCGCTGGTGATCCGCGGTATCGGTACCGTGCTGGCCAAGATCAACGGCATGGGCAAGCTGGAGTCTTTCAACGCCATCAGCTCGATGATCGTCGGCCAGTCCGAGAACTTCATCGCCCTCAAGAACATCCTGCCGCACCTGAACGAGAAGCAGATGTACACCCTGGCGGCGACGGCGATGTCTACCGTCTCCATGTCCATCGTCGGTGCCTACATGCAGCTGATCGAGCCGCGCTACGTGGTTGCCGCGCTGGTGCTCAACATGTTCAGTACCTTCGTCGTGCTGTCGCTGATCAACCCCTACGAGCCGGATAACTCCGTGACCGACATCAAGGCCATTGCCGAAGGTGACGAGCACCACACCCCGAAGAAAGAGAACTTCTTCGAGATGCTGGGCGAGTACATCATGGCCGGTTTCACCGTTGCCGTGATCGTGGGTGCCATGCTGGTGGGTTTCATCGCCCTGATCGCCCTCATCAACTACCTGTTCGAGATGGCATTTGGCGTGAACTTCCAGTTCGTCATGGGTTACCTCTTCTACCCGATCGCCTGGATCCTGGGTATCCCGAGTGGTGAAGCGCTGCAAGCCGGCTCCATCATGGCGACCAAGCTGGTGACCAACGAGTTCGTGGCGATGATGGATCTGGGCAAGGTGGCTGCCGAGCTCTCTCCGCGCACCGTCGGCATCCTCTCCATCTTCATGGTCTCTTTCGCCAACTTCAGCTCCATCGGTATCATCGCCGGTGCGGTAAAAGCGCTGAACGAAGAGAAGGGCAACATGGTTTCCCGCTTCGGCTTGAAGCTGGTCTACGGTTCAACTCTGGTCAGCCTGCTCTCTGCTGTTATCGCTGGCATCATGATCTGATCCTCTAGTGGTTCGCACCACTGCTTGGGCCCCTGACTTTGTCAGGGGCTTTTTTGTTTCTGGCTCACAGCCGCCAGCCGCACCACCAGCCCGCGACCAGCAGGGTGAGGGTGCAAAAGCCGGTTTCGATGGCACCGCCGCTGCGCAGCGGCCAGCCCGGCAGGCGGTAACGGCGCTTGATGGGCCAGAAGAGCGGAATGCCCGCCGGGGTGAGCCAGTCCCCCAGCAGATGGCTGAGGTAGCCAACGATCAGGGCATCCTTGACCCCCATGGGCAGGGTGTCTGGCGGCAGGCTCTGGTTCAGCCCCCAGACGGCAGCGGCGACCGCCAGCAGACTGTGGGTGAAGCCGCGATGGCCGAACAGCCGAGACAGAGGTTTCGAGATCCACGGCAGGCGCTGCCCCAGCACCGATTTGGGGTGGTCGAGGTCGGGCAACAGGGCGCTGGCCAGCGCGGCAGGGATGGTCTGCCACAGACTGGCATCGGCCAGCGCCGGAGTGAGCTGCAGTTTATGGGCGATCAGGGTGCAGGTAACGGAGAAGAGCAGGTGCCCTTGGGCGGTCATGATGATTACGGCGTGGACAAGATGGCGGCGCATCTTACCAGCCTGGCGGTTGTGGTCAGCTCTTATTTTAAAAATCAGGATGTTACGGCGAAAAAGCGCCCAAATTGGGCGCCTTTATAGCCTATTTATAACTTGCCTTTGACCAGCCACTTGTCGAGGGCGTTGGCGAAGCGCTGCTTGTCGGCGGCATTGAAGGGGGCCGGGCCGCCGGTTTGCACGCCGGCCGAGCGCAGCTCTTCCATAAAGTTGCGCATGCCGAGCCGCGCCTTGATGGTCTCGCGAGTGTAGATCTCGCCACGGGGATTGAGCGCCTCGCCACCGGCATCGATCACCCAGGAGGCGAGGGGGATGTCGCCGGTGATCACCAGATCGCCGGGCTGAACCTGCTGGGCGATGACATGATCTGCCACATCGAATCCCTTCTCCACCTGCTGGGTTTTGATGAAGGGCGAGGGGGGCACCCGCAATCCCTGATTGGCCACCAGGGTGGTGACGACCTGGGCGCGGTGGGCGGCGCGGTAGAGGATCTCCTTGACCGGAATGGGGCAGGCATCGGCATCAACCCAGATGGGCATGGCATGGTTTCCTGTAGTGAAAGCGGATGGAAAACGAGAGCGGCCATGTTAACACAGGCCTCCCTTCCCGGCGCGGGGCTGAGTCGGCCCAGCCTTTGGTGTAAGCTGGGGCCAGCACATGAAACGAGAAGGAGACGAGATGGATCGGGTGCCCGGTGAAGTGATTTATGCCCTGACCCTGGATGGCAAGGGTGGCATGGCGCCGCTGACGGCGGGAAGCGAAGTCCCGGCGGCACATCCCGGCTGGCTGCATCTGGATTACGGCAATCCCGATTCGGCGCGCTGGCTGTTGCAGACACCCTTGCTCAGCGAGGCGGCCAGGGAGTCGCTGCTCGGCCAGAGCAATCGTCCCAAGCTGGTGCGGATGGGGGAGACGGTGCTGCTGATCCTGCGCGGCATCAACCACAACAAGGATCACAGGCCCGAAGAGATGGTGGCGCTGCGCATCTTCATCACCCCGGATCTCATTATCAGCAGCCGTCGTCGTCCGCTGCTCTCCGAACAGGATGTCTTCAACCAGCTCAAGCTGGGGGGCGGCGCCGATACCCCGGCCGACTGGCTGGTGGAGATCTGTGATGCCCTGACCGATCGGGCGGGGGAGTTTGTCGAGGAGCTGCACGACAAGATCCTCGATCTGGAGGAGATGGTGCTGATGCGCGACATGCCCGCCAATGGCCGCTTGGCGCTGATCCGCAAGCAGCTCATCATGATCCGCCGCTACCTCTCGCCGCAGCGGGATCTGGTGGCGCGGCTGGCCAACGAGAAGATCAGCTGGCTGGATGAGGATGACCGCCGTCGTCTGCTCGATATCGCCGATCGGCTGCGGCGCTGGCTCGATGACCTCGATGCCGGAGTGGCACGCACCGCCGTGCTGGCAGACGAGATCAACAATCTGATGGCGGAGGCGACCAACCGCCGCGCCTACCAGATGTCGGTGATGGCGCTGCTCTTTTTGCCCGCCAGTTTCCTGACCGGCCTGTTTGGCATCAACCTCGGCGGTATCCCCGGGGCCGAGAATCCGACTGCCTTCTGGGTCTTCTGTGGTTCGCTGGTGGCGCTGGCCAGCGGGCTGGCTATCTGGCTCAAGCATCGGCGCTGGTGGTAAGGAGGCATAACCCATGTGGCAATCAATTGGCCTGACCCTGCTGCTGTTGCTGGGGCATACCCTGATCCGGCGGCTGATTCACAAGAGCCTGCTGGCGCTCGGTCAGAGCAGGCAGGTGAGCGAGAACCGGGTGCTCTACGTGGCCCATGTGTTCCACTTCCTGCTCGGCTGCGCCACCTTGCTGGTACTGGCCGGGGTGTGGGGGCTCGACTTCTCCCGACTGGTGGTGCTCGCATCC
The DNA here is from genome assembly GCF_040907925.1 of Aeromonas sp. s12. Taxonomy (NCBI): domain Bacteria; kingdom Pseudomonadati; phylum Pseudomonadota; class Gammaproteobacteria; order Aeromonadales; family Aeromonadaceae; genus Aeromonas; species Aeromonas sp. s12. Next base: position 53,423 of record NZ_JBFOCT010000024.1, read on the forward strand.
TCCTTCTTTGCGGTATTGGGGGTCGCCATGGTGGCCCAGTGGTCGATCCTCTCCAACATCACCGCCAGCATCACCATCTTCTTCGCCTTTCCCTACAAGATTGGCGACCGGATCCGCATCCTCGACAAGGATGATTCGGTCACCGGCGTCATCACCGAGATCGGCCTCTTCTATGTGCGGGTGCGTGATGACAACGGCGATCTGGTCACCTATCCGGCCAACCTGATCCTGCAAAAGCCGGTCAGAAAGCTGGAGGGCAAGGTGGCGGAACCACTGCAACCGGAATAGAAAGCAACCGGAATAACAAAAAGGCTCCCTCGGGAGCCTTTTTAGTGTGTGGTGGATGGCGCTAGCGTTCGAAGAAGCGGTAGAGGTGCTCCACCTGAACCGGGCAGTCGGCCACCTGATGCAGATGTTCGCGGGCCTGCTCGACGGTGCCGAAACTGACCGGGCAGCCGAGGGTGTCGGTCAGCTCGTAGAGGGCGCCATCCTTGCCTCTGAATTCGATGAGCCAGCCGGGAATGGCCACATCGTGGAGGATTTCAGCCTCTTGCAGGATCTGTTGCTGATAGAGCTTACGAAGTTCACTGACTGTCATGATGCTCTCCTGTGGGGAATATCCAGCTCCAGTCTATGCCTGCCCTTTATATGCGGCAACGGGATCATCCCCGCAGGACCTCCCATGCCCAGCGGATGCGGATAAAGGTCTCTGCATTGCCGCCCCGATCCGGATGGTGCAGCAGTGCCAGCTCCCGCCAGCGGCGGCGGATTGCCTCCTGACTCGCCCCTTCATTCAGTTCTAACAGTGCGAGCGCCTCGGCTTTGTGCCCCTCACCGTCATAAGCGCGCCAGAAGCGGTTGAGCAGGGCCTCCACTTCGGCACGGTCGGTCTGCCAGAACACCTGCCAGTCGAGATAGTAGCTACGCAGATTTTCGCCAACAGCAAAGCCGTGGTTGGCCTCCTGGTTCCCGGCCAGCGGTTCGAGCCGGATATCCAGGGTGCTGATCACCAGCCACCATCCCTCTTGCCAGAGCTCGGCCTGCAACTGGTAGAGGGCGTTCATGATCAGGAAGTTGACCCGAAACAGCTGCAGCTGCTCGTCGTCGGCCAGCAGGGGGATCGCTCCCTGCTGGCGCAGAGCGGCCATCAGTTCATGCACCTTGTAGCTGCCCGCCGCCTGTTGCAATAGCACCAGCAGCGGGGCGACCAGCGGATTGTGGTTGGCTTCGCTCATTCAGTACCCTGCTCTCTGGGCGGTTGCAGGGCGATCAGCAGCTCACCTGCCTGCGGGGTGACGGGGCCGGTAACGATCTGGGGCTTGCCCTTGCCATCCATGATGAACAACGGGATGGCGCCGGGATTGGCGGTCTGATACTGGGCCCAGTCGAACGCCTCGCTCAGGCGGGTCGCCTTGATCTGGCCACCCCGGCTCAGCAGGCCGCTCAGCTTGGCATAGTTGATGTCGGGGCCGAACAGGTTCTGGCGAGCGCGAAAGGTGGCGCTCTCCCGGTTGGCCTTGCCGTGCTGCTCGCTGGAGCGCAGGGAGTAGACCTGCTCCTCGCCGTAGAGGTGGGCAAAGTGCAGCACCCCGAGGGCGTTGTTGTGGCGGTTGGGGGATAGCGCCAGCACGGTACTGATGCTGGTGAGCGGCAGGTGCAGCTCGGCATGTTCCGACTGGGGGTTGCCGAAGTAGCAGGGGAGGTTGCTCATCCGCGCCTGTTTGCAGAACTCCCAGGCGGGATCGCAGAGCTGCACCGGCACCCCCTGATCCGCCAGCGCCTTGCCAATGGCCCGCGCCACCGAGTTGGCCCCTATGATGAGCCAGGTGTTGGGGGCGCTCTGGCGCATCTTGAGCAGGCTGGCCAGCGGTGCCGAGGTGAGGCTCTGCAACACCACAGTAGAGATGATCACTGCAAATACCAGCGGCACCAGCTTGTCGGCATCGGGGATCTCGGCCTGATGCAGGCTGATGGCAAACGAGGCGCTGACCGCCGCCGCGACTATGCCGCGCGGGGCGATCCAGCTCAGCAGGGCGCGAGCTTGCCAGGAGAGATCCGAGCCCCAGGTCGAGACCAGAATACAGAGCGGGCGCGCCACGAACTGCACCACGCACAGCAGCGCCAGCACCATGGGGCCGAGCAGCCAGAGCTGGGCCAGATCGAGGCGGGCCGCCAGCAGGATAAACAGGCTGGAGATTAGGATGACCGCGAGATCTTCCTTGAAAGCCAGCACCTCCTCCAGATCCAGCCCCTCCTGATTGGCGAGCCAGATGCCGAACACGGTCACCGCCAGCAGACCGGACTCGTGGCTGAGCCAGTTGGAGAGGCTGAAAGTGACCAGCACCAGCGCCAGCACGCCGAACTTGTGCAGGCTGACCGGCAGCCAGTCCTTGCGAATGAGCAGGGTGGTGAGCCAGCCTGCCGCCACCCCGATCAGGGAACCGACCAGCACAGTCTTGCCCAGCGCCAGCAGGGTATGGCTGATGAGATCCCCCTGACTGCCGAGACGCACCGCCTCGAACACCAGCACCGCAAACAGGGCGCCGATGGGGTCGATGACGATCCCCTCCCAGCGCAGGATGCGGTCTACCTCCCGGGTGGGGCGGATCACGTTGAGCATGGGTGCAATCACGGTGGGGCCCGTTACCACCAGCACAGCGCCGAGCATGGTGGCGACCCGCCAGTCCAGCCCCAGCAGGAAGTAACCGGCGCTGCCGATGACGGCGAAGCTGACCAGCATGCCGGTGGAGCAGAGATTGCGCACCACCTTGCCGATCCCCTTGAGCTCGGCCAGATGGAGGGTGAGCGCCCCCTCGAACAGGATGATGGCGACCGACAGGGAGACCAGCGGAAACAGCAGATCCCCGAGCAGGGCATCGGGGTCGAGCAGGCCGCTGACCGGACCCAGAGTCAGGCCGGTGAGCAGCAGAAACAGGATGGCGGGCACCCGCAGCGACCAGGCAAGCCATTGGGCCAGCACGGAGACCAGGGCGATCCCGGCCAGAGAGAGGGCAATCATGCAGACCTCGATTCAGGCAGTGAGTATGGAGCTAGTGTAGTGGCTAAGTTGGTCAGATTGACACCCGAAGGAGCGTGCGTCATGGCCGGGATGGGGAGATGTGCGACAGTCGGCGTCATGGTGGCTGGCGGTGGAGTGAAGGGCGCCAGCCAGACGCCAACCGTGGTGATGGTGTGGCCTTGGGGCCGGATTAGATGGGGCTCTCCTTGTGGAGCTCGCCGACACAGTCGGCCAGCGCCAGTACCAGTGCGGAGCGCACCATCTGATCGAGCCGGTTGAGCTGCATCTGGTAGAAGGCCCAATCCTCTTCGCTGGCGGGGGGCTCTAGCTTCATCATGCCGCCCTGATTGACCCCGTGCAGGCGGTCGAGCAGATCGCGGATCGGCTTGTCGCTGAAGCGGTAATCCTTGGGGTCGCGCACCAGAAAGTCGCGGATCTTGATATAGGCTTCGATATCCTGATAGCGCTCGAGTGATATGAGGCCGAGGGCGAAGATGAGCTTGAGGCGCACCTCCAGCTGGCCGAGGGGGCCGCTCTGGTTGAGCAGGGGTTCGATGGCGTATTTGACGGCATACTCCTCCTGACGGAACGCGCGTCGCATCAGGGAGTCGACCGCCTCTTCCAGGATGGTCACGGCTTCGAGAAAGAAGCAGCGGGGGCCATCCTGCTCATTCAGTCGTTCCAGTACTTCATCTTCCTGGTGTGTGGTCATAGGTGCATTGGGTCCAGCTGACAGGGAGAGAGTGGGCCTCTCTCCCGGTTTTTATCATATGGGGCACATTCCCTTGCCATTCAAGCGCTTGGTGCGCTATCAGTGGTGGCTGAATGCGCCGCAAGCAGGGTCATTACAGGGTTTCGTAACGGGCGACGATGGCGCGAACCACTTCGCTCTCTTCACCCAGTCCGGTGACGCGGGCCAGCGCTTTGGCCGGGCCAAGCTCCGCCAGCAGGGCTTGCAGCTCCACCGCCTGCGGGTCATCGGCATTGCGATAGTGGAGCGCCGCGGCGATCCCCTCCTGCAACTGCTCGTTGGGCAGGCCGTACTCCAGGGTGCCCAGCAGCGGCTTCACCAGTCGATCTCCCGCCGCCAGCTTGCGCAGCGGCTGACGACCGACCCGGTCAATCTCGTCCACCAGATAGGGGTTGGCGAAGCGGGCCAGGATCTTCTCGATGTAGGCGGCGTGCAGGCGCGGGTCGAAGCCGTAGCGTTTCACCAGTACGGCACCGCTCTCTTCCATGGCGCGGCGTACCTTGCTGCGGATCACCGGATCCCCGATCGCCTCGCGCACTGTGCGGTAGCCCCGCAACTTGCCGAGATAGGCGGTGACGATGTGGCCGGTGTTGAGGGTGAACAGCTTGCGCTCGACGAAGGCCATCAGGTTGTCGGTGGGCTCCATGCCCGCCACCTGTGGCAGCTCCCCCTTGAACTGGGTCTGATCGACGATCCACTCGCTGAAGCTTTCGACCGTCACTTCCAGCGGATCATCGTTGGCAGCCGCGGCGGGCGGCACGATGCGATCCACCGCCGAGTCGACGAAGCCGATACAGGATTCGAGCGTGGCATGATACGCGACCGGCAGGTACTTGAGTACCTCCCGCTTGAGGTGGCTGGTGCCGCGCACCATGTTTTCGCAGGCGATGACGTTGAGCGGAGTCAGGTTGCCGGCATCGAAACGGGCCTGCAGCCCCTTGGCCAGGGTGCTGGCAATCTTGTCCAGAATGTTGGGGCCCACTGCCGTGGTGACCAGATCGGCGGTGATGATGCGGGCGATCACCTCGTGACCGGCGGAGCTCACCGCCGCCACGTTGCGCACCACATCCAGCTTCTGATCCGCACCCACCACATGGACCTTGTACTCCTGGCGGTGGTTGAGCTGATCGATCAGGGTGTCGTTGACGTCGGCGAAGGTGACCTGATGGCTGGCATCCGCCAGCACTTTGCCGATAAAGCCGCGACCGATGTTACCAGCACCAAAATGCAATGTTTTCATGATATTAACCTCTTGAACCAAAGACGATGAAAGATGATTACGCAGCCTGTTCGGCACCCAGCAGATCCAGGAAGGCCTGGGGATCCGTGGTGCTGGCCAGCCGGTCGATGAGACCGGGTTCATCCAGTGCATTGGTCAGGCGGGTTATCACCTGCATGTGTTCGTCGTTGCGGGCTGCGATGCCGATCACCAGCCGCGCCACTTCATCGGCGGCTTCGCCAAAGGCGACCCCGGCTGGGTACTGGCAGATGACGATGCCGGTACGCTTCACAAACTCTTTGGCGGCTATGGTGCCGTGGGGCACGGCGATGGATTCGCCGAGGTAGGTGGAGACCAGCTGTTCACGCTCCAGCATGGCGTTGACGTAGTCGGGAGCCACGTAGCCGCGCTCGGCCAGCAGTCGGCCTGCGGTCAGGATGGCGGCCTCCTTGTTGTCCGCTTTCAGTCCCAGATGCACGTCATTACGGCTCAGGGTAAAGACTTCGGCCGCTTGCGGCTCGTAGCTGTCGTCGTTGGCCGCCACCAGCAGCTGCGGGTTGGCGACGTCATCGTTGGCGGCCTGGGTCAGGCTCTGTACCAGCTCCTGATAGAGGCCGTTGTCGAGGAAGTTGGTTAGGGAAATATGGTGGGCATGCGGCGCATGGCGACGGGCCCGCTCGGTCAGATCCTTGTGGGTGATGACCCAGTCCACCTGATCGTCGAGCTGATCGATGGCGCGGTTGGTGACGCTGATATCGAGCCCTGCGGCCTGCACCCGCTTGCGCAGCATGCCGGCGCCCATGGCGCTGGAGCCCATGCCCGCATCGCAGGCGACCACAATATTGCGTACCGCCATCAGTTCGCCGCCCGGCTTCTTGGCCGCTGCGGTTTCGGGCTTGCCGCCCTTCATGGCTTTCATCTTGCGAGTGGCTTCACCGAGGGCATCGGCCTCGTCGGCTTCCGGCTGCTGGGCTCGAACGAATACGGCGGCGACCAGGAAGGAGACCAGAGTGGCGCTGATGATGGAGAGGGCGACCCCGATCAGGGAGGCTTTCGGCGTCATCAACAACACTGCGAAGATGGAGCCCGGCGACGCGGGTGAGACCAGACCGGCGTTGAACAGGGTCAGGGTAAAGACCCCGGTCATGCCACCGGCGATCACCGCCAGAATGAGGCGCGGGTTCATCAGCACGTACGGGAAGTAGATCTCGTGGATGCCACCGAAGAAGTGAATGATGGAGGCGCCAGCCGCAGACTGCTTGGCCGCACCACGACCGAACACCATGTAGGCCAGCAGCACACCCATGCCCGGGCCCGGGTTCGCTTCAATCAGGAAGAAGATGGAGCTACCGTGCTCGGTGGCTTGCTGGATCCCCAGCGGCGAGAAGATGCCGTGGTTGATGGCGTTGTTGAGGAACAGGATCTTGGCCGGTTCGACGAAGATGGAGGTGAGCGGCAGCATGTGGTTTTCCACCAGGAAGCCGACGCCACCGGCAAGCAGGCCGGAGAGCACCTTGACGAAGGGGCCAATCACGAAGAAGGCGAGGATCGCCAGCAGCATGCCGATAAGGCCGGCGGAGAAGTTGTTGACCAGCATCTCGAAGCCGCTCTTGACGCGACCGTCCATCGCCTTGTCGAAGCGCTTGATGGCCCAGCCACCGAGCGGGCCGACCATCATGGCTCCCATGAACATGGGGATATCGGTTCCCACGATGACACCCATGGTGGTGATGGCACCGACCACGCCGCCGCGCTCACCGCCCATCAGTTTGCCGCCGGTGTAGCCAATCAGCAGCGGCAGCAGGTAGGTGATCATGGGGCCGACTAGCTTGGCCAAGGTTTCATTGGGCAGCCAGCCGGTGGGGATGAAGAGGGCGGTGATAAAGCCCCAGGCGATAAAGGCGCCTATGTTGGGCATGACCATATTGGACAGGAAGCGTCCAAAATTCTGTATCTTGACTTTGGTATCCGGTGATAACATGTCGGGACCCCGTTTTAAGCCTGTTTGATTAAAAGTGGTAGTCGGGATGGCCGGTTTTGCCGAACCTCCATCCCGGTCGTCTAAGCAACTTCAATCTACCAGCTTGCGATCAAATTAGGCTGAAAACGGGGTGTCTTGTGATCCACCTCTCAGATACCCCGTCATACCCCCTCCATAACCAGTGACCCTGATCACATTCGAGAGCTGTAATTCGGCTACATTTCGATCTTTTCTGTTTTTTATGGTCATTTTTTGTGATTTAAATCACTAAAGTTACTTTGTGGCCCTCTTGTGGAATGGTGATTGGCGTCACAAATTCAGTTTTTGTATTCGAATGGGACAAATCACTCAATTACTCATCAGTGGGTAGTGGCGATGGATCTATCGAAATACTCCATTGCTTACCAATGAATCAATAAATTTGTAACCCACTTTCAGTTTTTACAGTTGGTGATGAGGTCTCTTTTGCGGCTGGCCGATGGGAATGGGCGCCAACATGCAGGATGTTATCGAGCGGCAGATGTTCGGGGCGCTTGTTTGCTGCGCAGGCCAGACTGCAGATAAAAACAAACCGCCAGCAGGCGGTTTGTCGGTTTTTGCGATCTGAGCCCTGTCGGGGCTGCGGTTTAGTAGAAGCCGGCATCCTCGGGGGAGGGGCGGGTCTTGAAGCGGCGATGGAGCCACATGTACTGCTCCGGCGCCTTGCGCACGGCGGCTTCAATCTCGCGGTTGGCGCGGGCGGCATCGACCATGTCATCTCCGCTGGGGTAGTCGGCGAGCGGCGCGCCGATATGCAGGGTGTAACCCTCGCTGGTGCGGATGTTGTAGCAGGGCAGGGTGACGGTGTTCTTCACCCGCGCCAAGGTGGCGGTGCCGGTGATGGTGGCGGCCTGCTCCACCGCGAAGTAGGGCACGAACACGCTGGCGTGGCTGCCGTAGTCGTGATCCGGTGCATACCAGAGGGCGTCGCCGTTGCGCAGCGCCTTGATCATCCCCTTCACATCCATCCGGTCCACCAGATATTTGTTGGAGGCACAGCGCCCGTGGTACTGGGCATACTCCAGCACCGGATTGGTGTTGGGGCGATAGACCCCCACCCCGGGCCGTACCAGCCCGAAACAGCGGGCGTTGAGTTCCAGCGTCAGGAAATGGCAGGAGAGCAGCAGCATGCCCTGGCCTTTTTCCATGGCGGCGATGACGTGCTCTTCCCCTTCCACCTTCATCAGGTTGCGCATCCGCCAGTCTGGCCAGAACCAGGCGATCCCCACCTCGAATACGGCGCAGCCCACGCTCTCGAAGTTTGCCTTAAGCAGTTTCTCCCGCTCATCCCGGGTCAGCTCGGGCATCGCCAGCTCCAGATTGCGACGGGCAATCTTGACCCGGGACTTCAATATCCTGGCGGCGAGACGACCGAGCTGACGGCCCAGCCACATCTGGCTGCGCCACGGCAGCAGGGTCAGCAGCCAGAGCAGGCCGAGGCCGAACCAGCTGGCCCAGTAACGGGGATGAAACAGGCGGGGCTCCAGGTGGGGAGCGTTGTCATGGGCCATGGCTAATCTCTTGTTCGCAAACACAATCGGGGGATTCTAGCCGAAAAGGGGGGGCGGGGGCGAATGGCTGTGTGCTGGTCAGAGGGGTAGCTTGCGTCCGGTTAGCGTGACAGCGGCGGCAACTGCGGTCGGCTTTTTCTACACCGGATAAAAGAGTGTGATAAAATCGCCCGCTGATTTTTCAGGTTTTGAGAGTCGATACAGATGAAGATCACCCTGCCCGATTTTGAAAAAGCCCGCGTTCTGGTCGTTGGCGATGTCATGTTGGACCGTTACTGGCATGGCCCTACCGGTCGGATCTCCCCCGAGGCGCCGGTGCCCGTGGTCAAGGTTGAACACATTGAGGAGCGTCCCGGTGGCGCGGCCAACGTGGCCCTCAACTCCGCTGCGCTGGGCGCCCACGCCGTGCTGCTTGGCCTGACCGGTCAGGATGAAGCGGCCGATGCGCTGGCCGGGCAGATGGCTGGCGTCAAGGTGGCCTGTGATTTCGTTCGTCTGGCCGACTTCCCGACTATCACCAAGCTGCGGGTGCTGTCACGCAACCAGCAACTGCTGCGTCTGGACTTTGAAGAGCCCTTCCACTCCGTCGATGCCACCCTGCTGATGAGCAAGGTGGAGCAGGCGCTGCCGAATAGCGACGTGATGATCCTCTCCGACTACGGCAAGGGTGCTCTCAACGACGTGCCCGGCATGATCCAGCGCGCCCGAGCCGCCGGTATTCCGGTGCTGGTCGACCCCAAGGGGACCGACTTCGAGAAGTATCGCGGTGCCACTCTGCTGACCCCCAACATGTCCGAATTCGAGGCCGTGGTGGGCAAGGTGAAGAGCGAAGAGGAGCTGGTCACCAAGGGGCTGGATCTGGTCAAGCGTTTCGAGCTGGATGCCCTGCTGGTCACCCGTTCCGAGAACGGCATGACCCTGATCCGCGAAGGTCAGCCGGAGCTGCATCTGCCGGCTCAGGCCCACGAGGTTTACGATGTGACCGGTGCCGGTGATACCGTGATCTCTACCCTCGCCACCTCGCTGGCGGCAGGCAAGAGCCTGGACGAAGCCTGCGCACTGGCCAATACCGCTGCCGGTATTGTGGTCGGCAAGCTGGGTACCTCTACCGTCAGCCCGGTCGAGCTGGCCAATGCCCTCTACACCGAGCAGGAGACCGGCTTCGGCGTCATGTCCGAAGCCCAGCTGAAAGTGGCGGTTCGTGCCGCCCGTCTGCGCGGCGAGAAGGTGGTGATGACCAACGGTTGCTTCGACATCCTGCACGCCGGCCACGTCTCCTATCTGGCCAACGCCGGCAAGCTGGGGGATCGTCTGATCGTGGCGGTCAATACCGACGAGTCGGTTCGCCGTCTGAAAGGGCCGGGTCGTCCGGTCAACCCGACCGAGCGTCGCATGGCCGTACTGGCTGCGCTGGGCGCGGTGGACTGGGTAGTGCCGTTTGGTGAAGATACCCCGCAGCGCCTGATCGCCGAGATCCTGCCGGATCTGCTGGTCAAGGGGGGTGACTACAAGCCGGAAGATATCGCCGGTTACGCCGAGGTGACCGCCAATGGCGGTGAGGTGCGCGTTCTCAACTTCGAGGATGGCTGCTCCACCACCGACATCATCAAGACGATCCGCGAGCGCGGCTAACGTTCTGCTAGCCCCGCAATCTGGCGGGGCTCTCTATCGGCGGTAGCAAGCCGACAGAAATACGGATAACAAAAAGGCGACCTTGCGGTCGCCTTTTTCATGTCCGATAGCGGCTATCAGCCCTTGGCTTTTGCCGTGGCTGGCATCAGACCCTGGTTCACTTCCACCAGGTCCTGCGCTTCCAGAATACCGGCAGCCTGTTTCAGGCTCAGGATATTGAGAATGTAGTTGTAACGGGCTTCGGAGAGCTTCTGCTTGGCCTCGTACAGCTTGCGAGTGGAGTCCAGCACGTCGACGATGGTACGGGTACCCACTTCGTAACCGGCTTCGGTCGCCTTCAGGGCGCTGTCGGCGGAGACCACGGACTGGCTGTAGGCACGAACCGAGCCGATACTGGCGTTCACGTTGTTGTAGGAGGAGCGCACTGTGCTCTGCACCGAGCGGAAGTTCTTCTCCAGCAGTTCGCTGGCCGCTACGTAGTTGTATTGAGCCTGCTTCACCTTGGAGCTGGTGGCGCCACCGCTGTAGATGGGCAGCTTGAAGGTCAGACCGATATTGGCCTGATTATCATTGCCGCCCTGAATGCTATCCAGCTTGTAATCGGTATTGCTGGTTTGCAGTCCGGCACCCAGATCCAGCGTCGGCTCATGGCCGGTTTTGGCCAGATCGATCTGCTCCTTGGCAATGTCCTTGCTGATGCGGGCACTGTGCAGTTGCAGGTTTTTGTCCAGCGCCAGCTCCAGCCACTTGTCGGAGCCGAAGGCGGTCTTTTGCGGGCTGAAACGATCGGTGTTCAGCACATCCAGATTGCGGTGATCGATACCGGTCAGCTCGCGCAGGGTCTCGTAGCTGTTGTCCAGCGAGTTTTCTGCATTGATCTCGTCGGCCAGCGCCTGGTCACGGGAGGCTTCTGCTTCATGGACGTCGGTGATGGCGGTCAGGCCCACTTCGAAACGCTGCTGGGTTTGCTCCAGCTGACGCTCTACCGCAACCTTGTTGGCACGAACGAATTCCAGGGTATCCATCGCCTTGAGCACATCAAAGTAGGCTTTGGCGGTGCGCACCATCAGGTTCTGGATCTCGAGGTTGTAGGCGACATCTGACTGGGTAGCCTGCTTCTCGCTGATATCCAGATTGACCCAGTTACTGCGACGATAGAGGGATTGCGACAGCGTCACCTCACCCTTGGCGTTGGTATTGCTCTGGGTATCGTTCTTGTTTTGCAGATAATTGAGCCCGGCACCCAGATCGATCTGGGGCAGCAGAGGGGCACGGGATTCGTTGATCTTCTCGAAGGCCTGGTCGCGAACGGCTTTGGACTGCAGCAACTGCGGGTCTTTGATCTGGGCTTGCTGGTAGATGTCGAGCAGGTTTTCGGCATGGGCACCGGCACTGACGCCCAGCAACACCATGACTGACAAAAGTGTTCTTTTCATAGATCGTTTTAACCTTATGTAGTAACCCAAACTGGTTGCTGGAGAGGCAAATATTGTCACCGACCAAGCTTGATTGCAGCTTAATCACTCTACTATAAGCAAAATTTAATGCTAAGAGTCTCAGGTCCGGTGACGGGAACGTCAAGAACCGGACGCAGTTTTCTCCCCGCGCGCCTAGCCAAATGGTCTGTGGCTGCTAAAATCCACCCCTCATTACCATGGCACGCCGAGTGAATGAACGTTCATTCATGTTCCTCGGATTTTATGGTCAAACTGATACAAGTCAAGCTGACGGGAGCCCCGGATGTCGCAGCAACCCTTGCCGCAAGATCGGCATTACGCCGCCGATGATGTAAAAATCATTGAAAAATCAGCTGGATATAACGGCTTCTTCAAGGTGAATGTCTATCGTTTGCAGCATCGGTTATTTGCAGGCGGCTGGAACCAACCCATCGTGCGCGAGCTGTTCGAGCGGGGCCATGCTGCCGCACTGCTTCCCTATGATCCGGTACGCGACCAGATAGTGCTGGTGGAGCAGTTCCGCATTGGCGCCATGGAGACCAGCCCGACCCCCTGGCTGCTGGAGCTGGTGGCCGGCATCATCGACGAAGGGGAGAGTGCCGAGGCGGTGGTGCGCCGCGAAGCGGTGGAAGAGGCCGGGATCGAGGTGGCCCGCTGCGAGCATGCCATCAGCTATCTGGTGAGCCCGGGCGGCAGCACCGAGCGGATCGAGGTCTTTGTGGGCGAGGTGGATGCCAGCAAGGCCGAGGGGCTGCACGGTCTGGCGGATGAAGGTGAGGATATCCGGGTGCACGTGGTGAGCCGCGAACAGGCCTATGCCTGGCTCAAAGAGGGGCGCATCGACAATGCGGCCTCGGTCATTGCCCTGCAGTGGCTGGCCCTCAACCATGGCGAGCTGCGCGCCCGCTGGCTGGCGGATCGCTGAGGTGGCGCTGACCCTGCAACAGAGCAGGCGCTATGTGCCTGATCTGATGTCCTTGCAGCGTACCTGCGAGGTCAACTACTCACGGGTGTTGATTGATGGAGCTTTGCGATGCCGTTAGTTCAATCCCGGACCAAACGTTATGTGCCGGATTTGATGTCTTTGCAGAGAACTTGCGAGGTCAACTACATGGCATTGATGAAACTGCTGCCGCCAGATGGGGAAGTCGGGGCCGAGCGCCGCTATCGGGTCGGCAACGATCTGCAGTTCCAGCTCACCATCATTGGCGAGAGTCGCTTCACCAATCAGGTGATCCTGAGCCAGCACAACCCCGAATTGCCCGAATATTTACAAGCTCAGATAGAGATTCGTTTGTATCATGACGTGCGGATGGCGGAAGTGTGTGCAGCGCAACAGATTTCCCGTTTGCAACCACGTTATGATTATCCCAATAAAAAGATGCACCAGCGGGACGAAAAGGAGCAGGTAAATCTGTTTCTGGCCGAATGGCTAAAATTTTGTCTCAGACACGGTACCAGCCCGATCAATATCTCCAGTTGAACAAATAAAAAGAAGCGTGATTTTGGAAACAGAGCTCCCCCAGGCGCAGGACGGCAGTGTGCGCCTGTTGCAAATTACCGACACCCACCTCTTCGCGAGTGCCGAAGGGCGGCTGTTGGCTGTGCGCACCGCAGAGAGTCTGGCCGCCGTGCTGGAACAGGTGCAGGCCAATGAACACCCCTACGAGGTGATTCTGGCGACCGGCGATCTGTCGCAGGATCACAGTCCGGAATCCTATCAGCGTTTCGCCTCCATGATGGCGCCCCTTGGCCGCCCCATCTACTGGCTGCCGGGCAATCACGATGACAGCCCGCTGATGACCGAATATCTCCATGCCGCCGGGATCAGCGAATCCAAACAGCTGGTGGGCGACCACTGGCAGGTGATCCTGCTCGACACCCAGGTGCGCGGCAAACCCCACGGCATGATTGGCGATCACCAGCTGGCCGCTCTCGACCGTGCCCTGCGTCAATATCCTGATCGCCACGCCCTTATCACCCTGCACCATCAGGCGGTACCGGTGGGCTGCGCCTGGCTGGATCAGCACAATCTCAAGAATGCCGATGACCTGTTCGCCGTGCTGGCCCGTCATCCACAGCAGAAGACCATCCTGTTCGGTCACGTCCATCAGGAGTTTGACGAGGTGCACCGCGGGGTGCGGCTGATTGCCAGCCCCTCCACCTGCATTCAGTTCAAACCGCTATCCGACGGCTTCGCGCTGGATGAATCCGGCCCGGGCTGGCGCTATCTCACCCTCTATCCGGATGGGCGGGTGGCCAGTGAGGTGTGGCGCCTGCCGGTGGGGCAGTTTGTGCCCGACCCCAACGCCACCGGTTATTGAGGAGAGCATTGCATGAAGTCGGTTCTCCTTTATCTGCACGGTTTCAACTCCTCACCGGGCTCCGCCAAGGCGCAGCAGATGGCTGCCTGGGTGGCCGCCAATCGGCCGGATATCGAGGTGAGCATTCCGGCCCAGCCCAATACGCCAGCGGCGGCCTGGGCGGCTATCGAGCAGACCATCGCCGATCTGCAGCGTCGTTATGGTAGTGAATTCAAACTCGGCGCCGTGGGCAGCTCCCTCGGCGGCTTTATGGCGACCCGGGTGAGCGAGCAGTACGGCTGCCGCGCGGCGCTGATCAATCCGGCGGTGCGCCCGCACGAGCTGCTCTGTGACTACCTTGGCCCCCAGACCAATCCCTATACGGGTGAGCAGTACGAACTGCGGCCTGAACATATGGATGAGCTGCGGGCACTGGCGGTACCGGTGACGGTGCCGGAGCGACTCTGGATCCTGCAACAGCAGGGGGATGAGGTGCTCGACTATCGCAAGGCGCTGGATGAATACCGCTTTGCCCGCCTCTCGCTGGAGTGCGGCGGCAACCACGCCTTTGTGGCGTTCGAGCGCTACCCCGCCCAGATCATCCGTTTCCTCGGGTTATAGTCAGGTTTGAGTCAATAAGGGCGGTCTCGCCCTGCTTGTTCTTCTCCAGATCAAGCTTTCGGTGCGGGGAGTTTGTTCTACCCCCGCCTAGCAGTTAAGATTCCCTCCAAACGTCAATTCGCAAGGCCCTCCATGTCTACTCAATACAATGCGGATGCCATTGAGGTCCTCAATGGCCTTGAGCCGGTGCGTCGCCGCCCCGGCATGTATACCGACACCACCCGGCCCAATCACCTCGGCCAGGAGGTTATCGACAACAGCGTCGATGAAGCGCTGGCAGGTCACGCCCGCAATCTGGAGGTGATCCTGCATGAAGACCAGTCCCTCGAAGTGATCGACGACGGCCGCGGCATGCCGGTCGATATCCACCCGGAAGAGGGGGTCAGCGGGGTGGAGCTGATCCTCTGCAAGCTGCACGCGGGCGGCAAATTCTCCAACAAGAACTACCAGTTCTCCGGCGGTTTGCACGGGGTGGGTATTTCGGTCGTAAACGCCCTCTCCGATCGGGTCGAGGTGACGGTGCGTCGCGACGGTCAGGTCTATGACATCGCCTTCGAGCGTGGCGAGAAAGTGCAGGAGCTGACCATCACCGGCACCTGCGGTCGTCGCAACACCGGCACCCGGGTGCGCTTCTGGCCGCAGGCGAGCTACTTCGATTCGCCCAAATTCTCGGTCACCAAGCTGGAGCACCTGCTCAAAGCCAAGGCGGTACTTTGCCCCGGCCTCACCATCAAGTTCCTCGACAAGAACACCGGCATCAAGCTGGAGTGGTGCTACGAAGATGGCCTCAAGGATTACCTGATCGATGCGGTCAAGCAGTACACCTGCCTGCCGGAGCAGCCCTTTATCGGCTCGTTCAGCTCCGAACAATCGGCGGTGGACTGGGCGCTCTGCTGGTTGCCGGAAGGGGGCGAATGCCTCGCCGAATCCTATGTGAACCTCATCCCCACCGCCCAGGGCGGTACTCACGTCAACGGCCTGCGTCAGGGGCTGCTCGACGCCATGCGCGAGTTCTGCGAGTTCCGCAACCTGCTGCCGCGCGGGGTCAAGCTGACCCCGGAAGATATCTGGGATCGCTGTGCCTACATCCTCTCCATCAAGATGCAGGATCCACAGTTCGCCGGCCAAACCAAGGAGCGCCTCTCCTCCCGCCAGAGCTCTGCGTTTGTCTCCGGCGTAGTGAAGGATGCCTTCAGCCTCTATCTGAACAGCAATACCGAGCTGGCGGAGCAGATCGCCGAGATCTGTATCTCCAGCGCCCAGCGTCGGATGCGCGCCGCCAAGACGGTGGTGCGCAAGAAGATTACCCAGGGCCCGGCGCTGCCCGGCAAGCTGACCGACTGTAACTGCGCCGACCCCATGCAGGGGGAGCTGTTCCTGGTGGAAGGTGACTCCGCGGGCGGCAGTGCCAAGCAGGCGCGGGATCGCGAGTTCCAGGCCATCATGCCGCTGCGCGGCAAGATACTGAACACCTGGGAGGTGGAGGCCGGTCAGGTGCTCGCCTCGCAAGAAGTGCACGACATCTCGGTCGCCATCGGGCTCGATCCCGACTCCGAGGATCTCAGCGGCCTGCGCTACGGCAAGGTGTGCATCCTCGCGGATGCGGACTCGGACGGTCTGCACATCGCCACCCTGCTCTGCGCCCTGTTTGTGAAGCACTTCCGCACGCTGGTGGAGAAGGGGCACGTTTACGTCGCCATGCCGCCCCTCTACCGGATCGATATCGGTAAAGAGGTCTACTACGCCCTCGACGAGGACGAGAAGAACGGCGTGTTGCAGCGGGTCGAGGCCGAGAAGAAGAAGGGCAAGGTGATGGTGACCCGATTCAAGGGTCTGGGTGAGATGAACCCGAAACAGCTGCGGGAAACCACCATGGATCCCAACACCCGCCGTCTGGTGCAGCTCACCATGGAGCCGGCAGGAGAGAGCGAAGGGGATGCGGCTGACGAGACCCTACAACTGATGGACATGCTGCTGGCCAAGAAGCGGGCGAGCGATCGCCGCGAATGGTTGGAAGAGAAGGGTAACCTCGCCATCATTTAAGCCGTCGGCTGGCCCGCACAGGGCCGGCAAGCATTTAGCCGGAGTCGCCCTGTGGCGGCTCCCGAACCGAAAGAGAAAATCACATGAGTGATGCTATCGAGCTCAGTCTGGACGGGGTAGAGCGCCAGCCAATGCGCACCTTTACCGAACAGGCTTACTTGAACTACTCCATGTACGTCATCATGGATCGGGCCTTGCCGCATATTGGCGATGGCCTCAAACCGGTGCAGCGGCGCATCATCTACGCCATGAGCGAGTTGGGGTTGTCGGCCCTCTCCAAGCACAAGAAGTCCGCCCGTACCGTGGGTGACGTGCTGGGTAAGTACCACCCCCACGGCGACATCGCCTGTTATGAAGCCATGGTGCTGATGGCCCAGCCCTTCTCCTACCGCTACCCGCTGGTGGACGGTCAGGGTAACTGGGGTGCGCCGGACGATCCCAAATCCTTCGCTGCCATGCGTTATACCGAGGCGCGTCTGTCGCGCTTCTCCGAGCTGCTGCTCTCTGAATTGGGCCAAGGCACGGTGGAGTGGACGCCGAACTTCGACGGCACCATGAAGGAGCCGGTGGTGCTGCCCGCCCGCCTGCCACACATCCTGCTCAACGGGGTGACCGGTATTGCGGTGGGGATGGCGACCGACATCCCGCCCCACAACGCGCGGGAAGTGGCCTACGCCTGTGCCGAGCTGCTCGACAACCCCAATACGGGGCTGGATGTGTTGATGCAGCACATTCAGGGGCCGGACTACCCGACCAACGCCGAGATCATCACCCCGCGCGACGATATCCGCAAAATCTACGAGACCGGCAAGGGCTCCATCAAGCAGCGGGCGGTCTGGAGCGAGGAGGATGGCGACATCGTCATCACTGCGCTGCCCCATCAGGCCTCCGGCGCCAAGATCATGGAGCAGATCGCCGCCCAGATGGTGGCGAAAAAGCTGCCGATGGTCACCGATCTGCGCGATGAATCTGACCACGAAAACCCGACCCGTCTGGTGATCGTGCCGCGCTCCAACCGGGTGGACGTGGAGGGGCTGATGGCCCACCTGTTCGCCACCACGGATCTGGAGAAGAACTACCGGGTCAACCTCAACATCCTCGGCCTCGACAACCGGCCGCAGGTGAAGTGCCTCAAGACCATCCTCAGCGAGTGGATCCAGTTCCGCCGCGAGACCGTGCGTCGCCGTCTGCAGTTCCGCCTCGACAAGGTGCTGGCTCGCCTGCACATCCTCGAAGGCTTGCTGATTGCCTACCTCAACATCGACGAGGTGATCGAGATCATCCGCACCGAGGATGAGCCGGGCAAGGTGATGGTGGAGCGCTTCAACATTACCGAGACCCAGGCCGAAGCGATCCTCGAGCTGAAACTGCGCCATCTGGCCAAGCTCGAAGAGTTCAAGCTGCGCGCCGAACAGAATGAACTGGCCGAAGAGCGCGACAAGCTGGAGCTTATTCTGGGCTCCGAGCGTCGCCTCAACACCCTGCTCAAGAAAGAGCTGCTGGCCGATGCCGAGAAGTACGGCGACGATCGCCGCACCCCGCTGGTGGAGCGTGCCACCGCCGTGGCGCTGACCGAGAAAGAGCTGGTGCCGAGCGAACCGGTCACCGTCATCCTCTCCGACAAGGGGTGGGTGCGCGCCGCCAAGGGCCACGACGTGGATGTCGAGGGGCTCTCCTACAAGGCAGGGGACAACTACCTCACCCACGCCTTTGGCCGCAGCAACCAGCAGGCGGTGTTCCTGTCGAGCTTTGGCCGCACCTACTCGCTGGAGGCGCACACTCTGCCCTCCGCCCGCAGTCAAGGCGAGCCGCTCACCGGCCGCTTTGCGCTGGGTGCCGGTGAAGAGGTGCGTCATCTGGTGATGGGCAACGAGGGCGAGCCGTATCTGATCGCGAGCGACGCCGGTTACGGCTTTGTCTGCACCTATGACGACCTGATCGGTAAGAACAAGAACGGCAAGGCGCTGCTCACCGTGCCGGAAGGGGGGCAGGTGATGGCACCCCAGAAGATCGGCTCGCCGGAGACCGATCTCTGCATGGCCATCTCCAACGAAGGGCGCATGCTGCTGTTCCCGCTCAACACCCTGCCGGTACTCGGCAAAGGCAAGGGCAACAAGCTCATCAGCATTCCGTCGGCTCGGGTGAAGGCGCGGGAAGAGTTTGTGGTGATGGCCGCCGTCATTCCGCAGGGCCAGTCGGTCACCCTATTTGCCGGCAAGCGCAAGCTCACTCTTAAGCCATCTGATCTTGACTACTACCGCGGCGAGCGTGGCCGCCGCGGCGCCAAGTTGCCCCGCGGTTTGCAGCGGGTCGATCGTATCGAGATTGAACCCGCAGCCGGAACCGAACCGGTAGCCGGGGAAAATCAGGAAGGGTAATTAATATAGAAGGGCGCGAAAGCGCCCTTCTATTTAAATATTAAGTAAATGGTCGTTGGTTAATATTTAACGTCTTCATTGCAATGATTGCAAATTATAAAGCAAGCTTTATTACGGAAGTCGTCTGTATTTCCACATTTTTCACAACGAAGCTTTTCGAATTTCTTTGTTGTTGATATTTCACTGTAGAGCTTTTCCGATAAGCCTTTTCTAGGTTTCATTTGGTTGATTTTGGTGGAATTTGATTTCTCGTTGTAAATGCTATAAAAATCATTTTTTGTCACTTCTTTTTTAGACGTTTCACGTTTTTGGTTTTCAAGAAGCAGTTTCTCTTTTGCTTTGTTTTCTTTTATGATTTTGACTTGGTTTTGTGCATTCTTTTCTGATAAATCTGAATCGAAAAAATAGATTTTCCCTGTATCCTTGTTATATGTTAACTCATCCAGTGATACCAGCCTATCAACAGCTCGCACTGAAACTGTGGCTGTGTCTTGTAATTCTTCTGCATAATATTCGTGGTAATAGCATTTTAATAACAGTTTATCTGCAACCGAGCTGGCATTTTTGGCTTCATTGTCAAATATGAAAGCATTAGATTTGTTTGCATAAAAAATATCTAGCTCAGTGAATTTATTCTCTTCAAAATTCAAGAAAATCCATATGATAAAGGCTCCGCTGTTTTTATAAAACTCTTCGCGAGCTATTATTATATCGATAAATGTTGTGGAAACTTGCAGTTCAAAAGCAACTCTTACGCCAAGCTTGGTATTGATTGCAGAAACATCAGGTCTACGCCATTTTTTTGCAATTCCAGTGACATTTTCCTCTCGGAAAGTTTTTTCCACTTCTACCCCACTAAAAGTGGGGTCACTCTCTAATAATTTGGCAATTAACAGTTTATTGATTCTATGTAAGGGGCCTTCTTTTTGCCCATTATATTTCATTGCACTTATTTCATCGAAAGTAAGGTGGGATGTTGTCTTGATTGGACAGTCATCAGAGTCCTTAATATGCCTAAAGTAGAAACTTTGATCTGAACGGCCCGCCAATATTACAGGTTGGTAGCATGTTGAACACAACATGGCTAATTCACCAACTCTTGGCCTCAGTTTTCGCCTCATCTCAAAGAGTTCTTTCTGGGGGCGTTCTAAAATATCTCTTACAAAATAAATTTTCCCATCTGAAGGAGAAAAGATTTCTTTGATCGTGCTCTGTTTCATCAGTGTTCCTCCATAAACTGCTGAAAAATAGTAGAAATGAGCAATGTTAAATTTTGAACAGTGTACCTTGTGAAGGGCGTTGTATGAAGCTCTATGCTTTTTGTGTCGGGCCGTAGGTCTGATTAGCGAAGCGTAATCAGACGTTCGCGAAAACGAGTTGCCACAATTTTGCCGGTGTTCCAGCTGATCTCTTCTCTATATCCATAGTCACTGAGATTGTGGTGCGGACGATTACGCTTCGCTAATCGACCCTACCTCTCTCTGTTTTAACGTTCTGCTGCTTGTCGATGGTTTGCTCCCCCTCATCACCGACCTTTCTCCCTTTATCTATGGCAAAGAGTGGGAGAAGGGAGCAGAGATCGCAGCCATTGATAGTGACCGTGGTATGGCGTGATAGCTAAGCCTGACAGCTACGGCTACAGAGTGGCGGGTGCTGATCCCCTCTCCCTTTGGGAGAGGGTTAGGGTGAGGGGAAGCTGACAATAGGGCAAACGCCGCAACAGGCGCCAGGTGGGCAACCTGAAATGAGCCATCCATCCCACCAAAAGAGAAGGGCCCCGCCATCCATGATGGCGGGGCC
>NZ_JBFOCT010000024.1:74656-122358 GCF_040907925.1 Aeromonas sp. s12
CGCCATCCATGATGGCGGGGCCCTTCGCATTATCAGCCGCATTGCTGATTCAACCGTTCGCACTGGCAGGGGCCAATAAAATGGCTGGCCCGAGCCCGATTAGACAGGAATGGCTGTCGCCGCCGGTGGCGGGGTGATCTTGGAGGCGATCAGCTGGCGCAGGCGGGGCACCAGCAGGAGCAACACCACGCCGCCCGCCAACGAGCCCCAGCCCAGCATATTGAATACTGAGCTGTAACCCGGGTTGGTGGCGGCCGGGGTGCTGCCGATATTTTGCGGCATGGCGCCGGAGACATAGCCCGCCAGCACAGAGGCGACGCCGGTCACCATCATCCAGCAGCCCATCATCAAGCCTTGCAGGCTGGCGGGGGCCAGCTTGCCAATCATGGCGTAGCCGATGGGGGAGATGAGCAGCTCGCCAAAGCTCTGCAGCACATAGCTGATGGCGATCCACTTGAAGGCGACCAGCCCGTCGGCCCCCGCCAGATGGATGCCGAGCGGCAGCACCAGCATGCCGAGCCCCATGCAAAACAGGGAGGCGGCAAACTGGGAGGGGATGTCGATATTCCAGCCCTGTTCGCGCAGCCGCTTGAACAGCAGTGCCATCAGCGGGCCACCGATGACGATGACAAGGGTGTTGATGTTCTGGATCCACTGGGGGGCGACCCGCAACCCGAACACGTTGAGGTTGATGTTGTGCTCGGAGAAGAGCATCAGCCCCATGGGCGCCAGCTGGTAGAGCGACCAGAAGATAAGGGAGCCGAGGGCGAGGATCAGATAGGCCACCATGCGGCTGCGCTCGGCGGCGTCCGGGTGGCGGGCTGTCATCACGCAGAGCAGCACCAGCACCACGGCCCCCAGGATCAGCACGAAGCTGCCGCTAAAGCTGGCGTGGGTCAGCAGCAGACGCAGCGCTGGCACCAGCATGGCCAGAATGGCGATCCCGGCCAGCATGCGGCGGTAGAAGCCGCTCCCTTTGACATGGCGCAGCGGGGTGCTGATATCCGCCAGAATGGGCCAGCAGGCGAAGGTGGCGATGATGGCGATGATGTTGCCCAGCGTCGCAAACAGGAACAGGGTGCGGTAATCCTCGGTGAGCTGGAAGTAGCCCGCCACCGTGAAGCCGATAAAGAAGCCCAGATTCATGCCGGCGTAGTTCCACAGGAAGGCGCTCTCGCGGCGGTGATCATCCGGGGCGAAGCGCTGGGTCAGCATCATGTTGAGGCAGGTGACGTTGAGGCCGCTGCCGGTAAGGAACATGGCGAGCCCCCAGTAGAGGCCGGTGATCCCCATCTCGGCGATGAAGTAGCAGCCGATCACCTGCAGCACCATCCCCATCACGAACAGGTTGCGGTTGCTGAGGTAGCGCCCGCCGAGATAACCGCCAAACAGGTGCAGGCCATAGTTGAAGGCACCGAAGACCCCCATCATGGCGTTGGCCTGGGATTCACTGAAGCCGAGCCGCTTGGTGGCGTAGAGCACCAGCGTGGAGTAGAGCACGGCAAACCCCAGAGTCGAGAAGGTCTGGATAAAGAACAGCGCCCCGGAGCCGGGGGGAATGGTGGGGTGTTGATTCGAAGCGCTCACGGTCTGTCTCCTGTGAGAGAAGAAAGTCATAACTCGTCCTGAGAGCGTACCGGTCTGCTGCCGGCTAGCCTTGTGCGCTTCCATGCTGGTCTGAAGGCCGGTCTGTCATTTAGCGGCCAAGCGGTGCAAATAGCCATACCTGAAATTTAATCTGGCGCGATTAATTGCTTTTTATTGATCTATTCCGCCTTTTTATGCGTGATTGAGCCGTGGTTTTAGCTCGGCTTACCACGCGGTTGCGGCACGGTTGATGTGATCCAGTCGGCTATTTGGTGCTGATTCTGGCGCTGTAGCGGGATCTGCGTCCCGCTTTGTTGCCCCGAAGCGCAGCTGGCGCCAAGCCGTTGTATTGCAGGTTGTTTATTCATCCCTGGGTATTGAGTGAATAAATATCGGTAAGAGAAGAGCCAGCCCCGGGGTGACTTGCGCGTGTTCTCTCTTTGCTTGGGAGAGGGTGAGGGGAGGATAAAACAACGCCCGGCGGGCCGGGCGTTGTGGTGCGACTGATGGGCGGCGAAAGCGGCCTTAGAAGTCGTGGTAGAGCGGCCAGCCGAGCAGCGGGTGCTTGAGACCGGCGCGCATCTCGACGTTGTCGAGCTTCTCCGGCGAGGCGTTCTCTTTTTGCAGCAGCTGGTACTGGCGCACAAAGCCGAGGGTGTGCAGCAGGTTGGGCACAAAGCCCGGGCTCAGCTCCTGCCGCAGGGCGGCGGCCATGTCGGCAGGCAGCGCGCTCAGCATCAGAGCGAGCTGGGCGGCGAGATAGTCTGTGTCGTACCAGCCCTCGTCGAGCTCAATCTCCCGCGCCAGTTTGCGCTTGAGATCCTGCTTCACCTTGAGCGGGGCGGCGCCACTGCCCTTGCCGCAGAGGATGCGGTAGAGCAGCGCTTCGGCCAGCTTGTCCTCCATGGTGGGGTGGTCGCTTTCGCAGGCGAAAAAGTGCTGGTCGATGAGCTCCATCAGGCGGCTCTTGTTGTGCTCGGTCAGCGCCTTCTCGTACTCCTGCCACCCTTGCCACTCCTCCACATCGGGCGGGCTCGAGATCTTGTCCAGCAGGCGGGCATCCACGTCACCGTAGAGGCTGTTGCCAGCCTGCTTGGGGCTGACGGTAATGAGCATCGACCAGCCCTTCTGGAACGGCTTGATGGGGCCTTCCGGCGCCTGCAGCAGCGCCAGCGCTTTGGCCGGATCACGCGCCGAGAGCTCCTGCAGACCGAGGCTCACCACGCCGATGACGTCGTGGGCCGCCTGCTCCAGCAGGTGCATCTTGTACTTGTTGTAGTATTTGTCGGCGAATTTGAGGCTCATCAGCACCGCCTTGCCCTTGATGGCGGCCAGCTGCTGCTGACTCAAGAGTTCGTTGTCGCGGCCAAAGCGCAGCACCTGAGTCAAAAAGGGGCCCTGGTTGGCATCGCGAATGACTAACTGCATGAATGGGCTCCTTAATCCAGAAAGCTGAACATGTCGTCGACGTCGCCGTACTCGTCTTCCTCGACCTTGTTCTTCTCTTTGGCCTGCATCACCAGCTCGGCGGCAAACTTGTTGATGATGCCGTCCCAAGTGGAGTGCTCGTTGCGCAGCAGCGCCTTGATGGCTTTCTCCACCTCTGGGGCCAGCTCGCGAATGAGCATCAAGAGGCTGCGCGGGTCGTCCAGCGCGTAGTCGTGGACATCCTCGCTCTGCTGGCGCTCGCTGTAGCGCAGGGACTCTTCGAGATCTTCCTCTTCGGCGTGCAGCACGTCGCGATAGCCTTCGTCCTCTTCATAGCGATCGCCGCGATAGAACTCGATAAAGGGGATGGCGAGGTAGAAGAGACCGGCCGGATCTTCGGCCACGCACTCGAGGATCTCGCGCTGCTTGGCTTCGCTATCCTGGGTGCGGATCAGGTAGTTGAGGAAGTCGAAGGTGTGCTGTTGCAGCTCGTCGGCGTTGTTCTTGATCGCCTCTTCCCAGTAGAGCGGCTGCTGGCAGACGATGTCGCGGATCCGCTCCGGGGTCATCAGCTCGGAGATGATGGAGGGGAAGGAGATATCGTGCTGGCCGTTAATCTGGGTCAGGGTAACGATATCAATGTTTTCAATCACTTCTGCCAGCTGGTCGTCAGACATGGTCTTGGCGATCAGCTCGAACTTCTCGCTGGCCTGCTTCGGCTCGATAACGGCCAGCTCTTTGATTTCGATGGCGGTAATTTCTATCAGACTGTTGCTCATGCCTTGCCCCAATTAGAAACGGACTTCGTCGTACATATCCTGATCGCCGTCGTCATCACCATAGCGGTCACTGCCGCCATGGTAGTCGGCGTCGGCATCTTCCCCGTCTTCATCTTCTTCGTCGCGCAGCTCATAGTCGTCATCACTGCGGTGGCTGCCGCGCGGCAGCGGGTTGTCGAGCAGAAACAGCACGGCGCAGGCTTCCATCAGCTGATCTTCGCTCTGGGCCCGCACCGCCTTGACCAGCGGCAGGGCGGCGTTGTTGAAGCCGACGCTCACCTTGAACTCGTCCCAGCTAGGCTGCTCGCCGTTGGCGAGCCACTTGTTCCACTGCGACTTGGCCTTGGCCGGGAACTGCACCCGGCCATAGAGGGCCAGCGGCAGATACTCGGGCATAAACTCCAGCATGCTCATATCGGCCAGCAGCAGGCTCTTCATCTGGTCGGTGAACTGTTCCAGCCCCTTGGGGTCGTCCTGATCCCGGTAGGATTCGATGTTTTCGCTGGCATCGCTTTGCAGCGACTTGAGCCGCGCCTGGTCCCATCTCTTTTGCATAGTTGCTCTTCTGCCTGCTGTTTCAGGGGTAGAACTGATCCCACATCTCCTGCATGGCTGCAGCGGGATCGGTCACAATGACGTTGTTGAAATCCTTGATAAAGGCGGCCCGCTGTTTTGGATCGGACAGCACTTCATAGGCCTGCTTTACCTGATGCAGCTTGATGGCTGCCTGCTCTTTCTCTTCTTCACTGGCCCCGTGCAGCTTGTCGGGGTGGTACTGGTTCGACAGCCGACGATAGGCCTTTTTGATGTCGTTTTCGCTGGCGTTGGACTTGACGCCCAGCACCCGAAAGTAGTTGTTCATGGCAGATCCTGCATCACTGGCATCATAGGATTCACGCTGCGAGTGCCTGATGGTGGGGATTGGCAAACCAGGCACGGCAAAAACCCGTCATTTTAACGGAAACAGCCCGCCAACGCGATGAGTTGGGCGATCAATTAACGGGCGAAATGAAGAGGGGTCAGTTGAGCGTCTATTGTTGCCAGTCGGTCTGGCCAGTGCAAGGGCGGCAGGGCAAAAGCGATGAAAAAACGGGCAGGAAAGGCATGGGCGGCAGGCCGGGGCGAGGCTGCCGCCGCAGGGGTTACTCCTCCCAGAAGGAGGCGGAGGTGTGGTAGATCATCTTCTTGCTCATCCCGCCATCGACCACCAGATTGGTACCGTTGATAAAGTCGTTCTGGGGATCCGCCAGAAAGAGGCAAGCGCGGGTGATGTCGTCGGGGCGCCCGACCCGGCCGCTCGGGTGCTGGCGGTGATCCACCTCGGTCAGGGTGTGGTAATCCTCCGCCTGGATCCAGCCCGGACTGATGGCATTGACTGTGATGGGATGGTCGGCCAGCGAGTTGGCGAGGGACTGGGTGAGAGCGACCAGTGCCCCCTTGGAGGCGCCGTAGGCATCCCAACCCGGTTCGTTCTGCTGCCAGCGGGTGGAGGCAATATTGATGATGCGGCCATAGGGCAGATCGCGGTTGACCTGCACAAAGGCGCGGGCGCAGAGCATGGCGCCGCGCACATTGACCGTCATCACCTGATCGAACTGGGCTGCGCTCAGCTCCTCGAAGCGGGTGTGGAACTTGCTGATGGCGCCGTTGTTGATCAGCAGATGGAGGCAGCCATGTTGCGCGCGCACCTCGGCAAAGAGCCGCACGATGGCCTGCTCATCGCGCAAGTCGAGCGGGTGAAAGTGGATCTCGGGATGGTCAAAAGCGTGAGGAGCCAGATCGGTGGCAATCACCCGATAACCCGCCTCGGCCAGCCCGATGCAGAGCTGGCGGCCAATCCCGCCAGCGGCGCCGGTGACCAGCGCAATTTGGGGTTGGTTGGTCAGCTCGTTCATTGTGCCGCTCCATTGCGCGCCCGCAGCACCTTGATGAGGGCCGATACCTCCTGCTGACCAAACCCTTGCGCCACCCCTTCCTCAAACAGATCGGCGGCAAAGCGCGGGAAGCGGCTGTCGATCCCGGCGTCGGTGGCATGACCGGCCAAGCGGCTGATGGCGGCGCTCCAGGTTTTCAGGCTGGCGTAGGGGTGATCGAAATCATCGCTCGCCAGCGTCTTGCCAAGGTGGGCCACATCGCCACCGAGAATGGGCGAGAGCTCGCTGAACTGGGCGCACACCTTGGCCACCGGCAACCCTTCCGCCTCGCAGATCAGCGCGCCGTGCAGAGCACCGAGCAGACCACCGGCAAAGTAGGCGGCGACGGCACAATCTTGCGCCGCGGCGGCGCCCACCGCCTCGGCCACATGGTCGAGGGTGGGGGCGAGCAGGCGCAGCACCGGCTCGGCCTCGCTAAAGGCAGCGATGGCCCCCGAGCAGATGATGCTGGCATCGCTGGTGCCGATCTGATCCGGGAAGCAGAGGATGGCGCCATCGAGATAACGGGCGCCGCGGGCATGGCTCCAGCTCTCCAGCGCTCTGGCCCCCTGCGGGCTGCCGGTAGAGAGCTGCACCAGCAGTTTGCCCGCCACCACATCGCTCGCCTCATCCAGCAACTGCTGGCTGACGGCGTAGTTATCGACGCAGACAAGGGTGATATCGCTTGCGGCGATGGCTGCGCCAACCGAGGGGGCGAGTGTCGCACCCAGCGCTTGCAGCGGGGCGGCCTTGGCGGCGCTGCGATTCCAGACGGTGACCGGATGGCCCGCCTTGAGCAAGGTGGTGGCGAGGGCGGAGCCCATGGCCCCGAGGCCGATGACAGAGAGATGGCGCATGATGGCTCCTGGCTGTGTTGATAGACGCTGATATAGAAAATTGGGATGCCTTGTGGCAGGTAAGCCACTATATTTGCCCCGTTTCGCCGTGAAAAATGGCTTTTATGACTTTCTGGTATAGGTGAATTCTATGGATGTGCGAACCCTGCGTGCGTTTGTGGCTGTCTTCGAGGAGCGCAACATCACGGCGGCCGCCACCCGCCTCTTCATTACCCAGCCCACCCTCTCCACCACCATCAAGACGCTGGAGGATGAGCTGGGGGTGACCCTGTTTGTGCGGCAGGCGCGCGGGGTGGAGGGGACTGAAGCGGCGCACCGGCTCTATCCCCGCGCCAAGCGGCTGATCGCCGACACCGACTCCCTCGCCCGCGAGTTTCGTGAAACCTCCCCCTGCCTCGAGCTGACGGTGGGGATTGAGGCAGACCTTGGCGATGGCGTGGTGGGGGCGCTTGTGCAAGGGGCGCTCGCCCACGAGGAGATCCTGCTGACCCTGGAGGAGGGCTGTTGTGGCGATGTGCGGCTGGGCTGTGAATCCCTGCGCTGTGGCGACGAGCTCTTTATCCCCCTGCTGGAGGAGGAGTTCGTGCTGGTGCTGCCGCCGGATCACCCGCTGGCGGGCAAGGGGACGCTCACCCCGGCAGCGTTGGCGGATGAACCCTGGGTCACCTGCCCGCGCCACGACTCCCACCTGCGGCTGATCGCCATCCTCGGCAATCAGGCGCCGCTCTATCCACGGCGGGCGGGGTCGCTGCGACTGGCGGCGACTATGGTGGCCGCCGGGGCGGGAATTGCCTGGTTGCCTCGTTCCCTCTGTCCGCCCGGCTGTACGGTCGCCGAGCTGGCGGCCTCTTCCTTCAGGCGGCGGGTGGGGCTCTGCTACGCCCCCGATGCGTTGCGCTCGGCGGCGGTGACCGCCCTGCTGGAGCAGGTGCGCGGGATGCAGCTCCCCGTCTGATGTCGGGATAAAAATGTCGGCATAAAAAAGGGCCATCCGGTGGGATGGCCCTGTTGAGGCAATGTTGTTGCGTGGCTAGAGCGACGCCCACCAGAGCCGCAGCTGCAAGCCCCACTTCGAGCTCCAGCCGGTGGTGCTGCTCACCAGCTTGCCATCCTTGATGACGAGGAAAGTCGGGGTGACGCCCACCTGCCACTTGGCAGCTAGCGCTCCCGACTCGTCGTTGTGGGTCGGGAAGGTGAGCCCCTTCTTGCTCATCCCTTTGCCTAACTGTTCCGAAGTGCCGGAGCGCAGTGCCACCGTCAGCACGTTTTCCCCCTCTTGCCAGAGCTGCTGCACGGCCGGGGTGGTGAAACGGCAGACACCGCACCAGCTGGCCCAGTAGTAAACCAGCAGCGGCTTGCCCTGACTTAAGGTAGCGAGATCCGTGCTGCTGCCATCCTGCAGGGTGACGGGGGCGCTCATCGCCCCCTCTGGCAGGGTCGGGCTGCGCCACAGATCCAGCAGGGTCGAGATGACCAGCGCCATCAGCAGCAGCCAGAGCGCCTCCTTGCCCCAGCGGCGCCAGCGGGGTTGAGGGTTGGTAGTCATCGCTTACCCCTGCTTGGCCAGTTCGGCCTTCACCAGATGCTCCAGCTCCTCATAGGGGATGGCGCCCGGCACCAGCTGGTTGCCAATCAGGGTCGCCGGAGTGCCCTGTACCCCGAGGATGGTGCCGATGCGCAGGCTGTTGCGCAGCTCCTCGGTCGCCTTGGCGGCCGGTTTGAGCGCCACGTTGCCGGTGGCGGCCAGCGCCTTGTTGATGTCTGCCTCGGTCAGCATCCCCTGCTTGCTCATCAGCTTGTCGTGCAGGGTGAGGAAGCGGGCGGGATCTTGCTGCCACAGGGTCAGGCTGTATTGGGCCGCCTTGGCGGAGGTCTGCCCCTTGAACGGTAGCAGCTTGATCACCAGCCCCAGATCGTCCGGATAGGCCTTGAGCAGTTTGGTTAGCTGGGGATCGAACTGCTTGCAGTAGGGGCAGTTGTAGTCGGTGAACAGCACCAGCGTCAGCTTGGGATTCTTGGCGCCGAGGCGCGGGCTGGTGGCGCTGTTGAACAGCACATCCTTGTTGCCCTTGATGAAGTTGCCAAGCTGCGCCTCCTGGGCTGCCGCGTTCTGCTTCTCCCAGGATTCGGCGGCCTCGTCGAGGATCTTGGGGTTGGCGATCAGGGTCTCGCGGATCAGCTCCTTGATACGTGCCTCCTGCTCCGGGGTGAAGGGGGCGGCGTGCAGGGCCGGAGCCAGCAGGGCTGCGGAAAGGGAGGCCAGCAGGGTCAGGGCGCTCAGAGTCGGTTTCATGGTTGCTCCTTAAAATCGGGTGGTGCCAGCCTGAAGCAGGCCAGCCTTGTGCAATGTGGTCAGCAGATCGTCCTTGTCGAGCAGGGGTGACAGCGTGACCCCCTGCGGCAACTCCGGGCCGTAAATCTGGTTGAAGGGGACGGCCGCCGCGCCCCGCTTACGCAGGAAGGCGGCGATGGCGTCGCTCGGTTTGCTCCAGTCGCCGCGCAGGGCCACCACATCGGGGGCAGAGAGGGCCTGTTGTACCTCATCGCGCAGCAACACGTTGTATTTGTTGGCCTTGCAGGTGACGCACCAGTCGGCGGTGACATCGATAAAGACCCGCTTGTTCTGGGCCAGCGCATCTGTGATGGCGCGTTCGGAGAGCGGCTGCCAGACCACCTTGTCAACACTGGCCGAGCCCTGCGCGCTAAAGGCGCCACTCAGCAGCAGGGGGCTGCCAATCAGTGCGGCGAGGGCGATCGCCAGCGTGAAGCCGCGGATGCCGTAACGCCAGATGATGCCACTCAGCAGCGCCAGCAGCATGGCAACTATCAGCCAGCCGGTGGCATAAGTGCCGAGATGATTGTCGAGCAGGCTGGTGAGCCAGAGGCTGGAGCCCAGCATCATCAGGCCGAGCAGGATGCGCAGATGGTTCATCCAGCGCCCCGGTTTCGGCAGCCAGAGGGCGAGCCGTGGCAGGGCCGCCACCAGCAGCCAGGGCAGGCTCATGCCAATTCCCAATGCCGTGAAGATCAGCCAGAGCTGGCCAAGTGGCGCCGCCAGCGCAAAGGCCACCGCGGTACCGAGGAAGGGGGCCGAGCAGGGGGTAGCCAGCAGAGTGGCGAAGCTCCCCTGCAGGAAGTGACCGCCGAGGCCGTTGCCGCCGCTGGTGGCGAGGCGGGTGCTGAGGGCGCTGGGCAGGCGGATCTCGAACAGCCCCAACAGGTTGGCGCAAAACAGCATGGTGACCAGCACCATCAAGCCGATAAAACCGGCGCTCTGGAACTGGATGCCCCAGCCAACGGCCCCTTGCGTGGCGCGTAGCAGGCTGCTCATGGCCGCTAGCACCCAGAAGGAGGCGATGATCCCGGCGCTGGCGGCGAGGAACTGCTTGCGCACCGCTCCCTGTTCACGCTTCTGATGTTGCAACACAGTTCCCAGCTTGAGCGCCAGCACCGGCAGCACGCAGGGCATCAGGTTGAGGATCAGGCCGCCGAGCAGCGCTGCTCCCAGCAGCCAGAACAGCGAATGGCTCTGGTTGGGCAGTGCAAGTGGCGCGCCGATCGTCCCCTTGCCCTGCCACGCCTGTTCGCCGCTGGTGAGCAGCAGGCCGAGGGATTGGCCGCGCAGATCCGGCGCATCCCCCTGCCAGCCATCGCTCACCGGCACCCGGGCGATCAGGGTGTTGCCCTCGACCTCAAGCGCCGGTTTGCCAAACTCGGCCCCCTCCAGAGCGTCGATAAAGAGCGCTGGTGATTGCCAGCCCTCTGCCCGCTCGGCGCGCAGTTGCAGTTGGTTGTGCTGATAACCGAGCTCGATCCGGGTCTCAGCAGGCAGCGGCTGGGGCAGGTTGCTGATGGCCTTGGCCCAGCCGAAGTCGAAACCGGCTGGCGCTCGCCCATCCACCGCCAGGGTGAAGGGAAAGTCGGTCAGGATGCAGACATTGCTGCAGGTGGAGAGGCGTAGAGTTCCCTTGAGCGGTTGCCCTGCGGGATAGTTGAGGCTGAGGGGGAAGGTCACATCCCCCTGATAACCCTGGGTGCTGAGCCCGGCTACCTCGAAGTGGCGTGGCACCGGCCAGCGCCACTGAAAGTCACCGACCGGTTCGTCCCACAGGATCTGGGGAGCAATGCCCCCTTCTCCCGGACTGTGCCAGTAGGTCTTCCAGCCCGACTCCAGCTCGACATCGAGCAGGATGCGGGTCTGATCTGCCGTGCTGCGGTCGGCCTGCAGCCGTACCCGGGCGTGATCATTCTGTGGGCTGGTGAGCCAGCCCGTGTCGCTGGCCAATCCCATGGATTGCCACAGCAGACCGCCCAGTAGCAGGGCCGCCTTGAAGAGATTCGACATCTTTTTGGTCTCGCAATAATTGAGTGACAGCTAACGGAAGAACGCTGCCGAACTCATTCCCGCCAGACGCAGAGGGTGAGGTGCAGACGCCGCTCGGGCGGCGAGATGACTCTGGGAGGGGGCAGTGGCGGTGTGTAGCGCCAAAGGGGGGCCAGCAGGGCGATCAGCACGGCCACGGCAAAGAAGAGCTGTTCGACGCAGAGCAGGGTGGCGGCGCTTAGCCACTTGCCGTTGAGCTGGCAGCTGGTGGGCTGCGGGCTGGCCGGTTTGGCATCCTCTTGATCCGTTGCCGAGCCTGGAACGGGCAGTGCCTGACAGCTGAGGGCGTGATCGAGCAGGGCAAGCCGGGCCAGCGGCTGGGCCGCACAATTGAGCACCAGCAGGCAGACCAGCAGCAGGAGATGTTTCGCTACCCGTTGTTGCAACATCATGTTCGCCCCGTCCATCAAGATGGGGCCATCCTAACGACCAATGGCGGGTGGGGCAAGTCGGCGGCGTATTGATGAGCAGCAATGTGTGTGGCGCGACGGGGTGGTCGGTTCTGTTTGGCGAACGCTTGTTCGCTAAAAGGGGGATCAGTATACTGCGCCGAGTTAAAACTCGAGGTGTTCGATGCTCAAAATTGCCCGTGTGCTGCTGCTTGGTCTGCTGCTCATTTTCTGGTTCCTGTTCGGCCTGCTGCTCTGTCTGGTTCGTCCGCGCCATCCCAACAACGTCTATGTTTTCGCCCGCATGTATCACGCGGTCTGCCCGCTGATCGGGCTGCGAGTCAAGGTGACGGTGGCCGACGAAGTCAAATCGGTCGGCCCGGCGGTCTACGTCTGCAACCACCAGAGCAACTTCGACATCTTCACCGTGACCGGTGCGGTGCAGCCTGGCGTGGTGGCAGTGGGCAAAAAGAGCCTGCTTTGGCTGCCGCTGTTCGGCCTTATCTTCTGGCTCTCCGGTAACGTGCTGATCGACCGCTCCAACCGCTCCCGTGCCATCGGCACCATAGGTCAGGTGGTGGATCGCATCAAGAACCGCGGCACCTCCATCTGGATGTTCCCGGAAGGGACCCGTTCCCAGGGGCGTGGCCTGCTGCCGTTCAAGGCGGGCGCGTTCCACACTGCGGTACAGGCTGAAGTCCCCGTGGTACCCATCGTCTGCTCCAGCTACTTCGGTCAGGTAGACCTCAATCGCTGGGACAACGGCGAAGTGCTGGTGGAAGTGATGGCCCCGGTCTGCAGCAAGGAGCACGGTGCCAGCGGCATTCGCGATCTCTCCGACACCTGCCGCGCCCGGATGGAGGCCAAGCTGGCCGAATTGGACAGCAAGCTGGGCCACAGCCACGCAGCCTGACGGATATCGCAGACGAATCGACAAGGGAGCCACAGGCTCCCTTTTTTGTTGGTAAAAATCACCACCAGGTTGGCTATTCTCACCAACAAGCCCATCTTGAATTTCCTCAGTAAATTCCCATCTATATGTAAAACAACAATAATTTTTCTTGGCACGGCTCTTGTAATGCAATGGGAAGAGATAGCCATCCCATCAACAAGGAGCCAGACCATGAGCGTATTCAGCCGCCTGACCGACGTGATAAATGCCAACCTGCACAGCCTGCTCGACAAGAGTGAAGAGCCGGAGAAGATGCTGCGCCTGATGATCGAAGAGATGGAGCAGGTGCAGGTCGAGATGCGTACCCAGGCCGCCCGCGTGATTGCTGAACAGAAGCAGCTGGAGCGTCACCAGCAGGCGTTGCAGGCGCAGATCCTGGAGTGGTCGGCCAAGGCCGAGCTCGCCATCCAGAAGGGACGTGAGGATCTGGCCCGCGCCGCCCTCACCGAGAAGCTGGCGGAGGTCAAAAAATGTGAACAGCTGGAGCAGGACAAGGCTCGGGTGGCCGAGGTGCTGGCCCAGCTCACCGCCGATAGCGAGCGACTGGCGGCCAAGCTGACCGAGGCGCGCGAGAAGCAGAAACTGCTGACCTTGCGCGAGCAGACCGCCCACAGCCGCATTCGGGCCCGCGCTCAGGTGGACAACCAGCGTATGCATGAGCTGATGGCGCGCTTTGACGGTTTTCAGGGCCGGGTCGATCAGCTGGAAGCCCAGCTGGAGGCGGCCACCTTGGGGCAGAATCCCTCGCTGGAGGCACAGTTCCGCGAGCTGGAGCTCAATGACGAGATCGAGCGCGAGCTGGCTCGCCTCAAAGGCCAGAAGGCGGAGGCGTAATCATGAGCCCCTGGCCCAAGGATCTGGTGCATCGCAAGCTGACCGGGGTCTGCGCCGGTATTGCCAGGCGGTTGGGGGTCTCCAGAGTCACGGTGCGGGTGGTGGCACTGCTCGCCCTGATCCTGATGCCGCCGCTGGCTCTGGCCGCCTATCTGCTGGCGGTGCTGGTGATGCCGCCCCGTTATGAATTGAAGCGCTGGCTGGATTGACCGAAGGGTTGAACAGTCGGCAGACAAGGTACTGATAAGGAGCAAGTTATGCTGGAATTTTTCATCTTGCTGGTGGTGCTGCTGGTCATGGCACTGACCGGTTTTACCCTGGTAGCCATGTTGCTGGTGAGCGGCCTGTTCGTGCTGCTTGGGGCGCTGGGCGGCATGCTTGCTCTGATCATCAAGCTGGCCCCCTGGTTGCTGCTGGTGCTGGCGGTTTGCTGGCTGATCAGCAACCGCAGCAAGCGTTCCAATACCTACCTCTAACCCGCCTGAGGTTGTGCAAGACGTTGTGTGATGCTCCCTGATTTCCCCTTTCCGGCCACTCATCGAGTGGCCTTTTTTTGCCTGTCGTCCTCAAGGCTGGGTGGCTGCGGGTAACCACTGGGGGCTCCAGCTCTGCCAGAGTGCCGGGCTTTTTATCAGCTGTTCTTTGAAGGATTTTGGCTGCTGCTTGAGGCGATATTCGATGCGCAGGGCCGCCCCCTTCTCGCCGACTTCCTGTTGCCACGCCAGCGTCAGTGGCCCCTTGCCGCGCAGGGCGCGAGCGCCCTTGCCACTCTGGTGCTGACGCAGACGGCGCAGCGGGTCCGTGCTGATCCCGGTATAGAGCAGGCCGGTGGCGGTACGCACCATATAGACAGACCAGCGGGAAGGGGCGGATGGTTGCGGCGCTGGAGTGGTGGTCGCGGGTTCTCTCATTCAAATTCTCTGTGCCAAACTCAGAGGCAGCTCAAGGAGGTGCGATGAGAGTCTGGTTTTGGTTGTGGTTACTGTTGTCGGTCCCGGCTCTGGGGGAGACGATCCGTCTCTACGATTACCATCAGCATCCGCCCTTCAACACCGGAGTGGATGCAGGGCTGAGCCGCGAGCTGGTCAAGTATCTCAATGAAAAGCTGGGGGGTGAACCCAGAATCGAGCTTTGGCTGGTCAATCGCGCCCGACTGGCGCTGGAGATGTCGGATCCCGACTTTGACGGTCTGGTGGTCTGGGTCAATCCCGCCTGGGTGGGGGACCCCCATCGCGAACGCTATCTCTGGACTTTCCCGGTGATGCGCGACACCAACGAGCTGGTCTCGAACATTGACAACCCGGTCACCTATCGCGGGCCAGACTCCCTAAAGGGGCTGGTGTTTGGCGGGGTGGAGGGCTACCGCTATCAGGGGATCGATGATGCAGCTGGTCGCGGGGAGCTGTTACGTCAGGATGCCAAGAAGGTGAAGACCAACCTCGAGCTGCTGGTGCGCGGCCGCATTGATGTGACGCTGGTGAGTGGTTCATCGCTGGGCTTTTTCATCGACTCACAGCACTATCAGGGCAAGCTGTTTATCTCGCCCTTCCCCCAATCCAGCTATACCCGCCATATCCTGCTGCCCAAATCCCGTCCCGAGTTGCATGCCACCCTCAACGACATCGCCGAGCAGATGGACAGGGATCCCCGCTGGCACAAGGTGCTGGAGTCCTATCGCGGTACGCCCTGAGGGCGGCGCTTGAGCCGGTGCAGCGGCAGCAGGCTCACCAGCAGACCAGCCCAGACGAAGGCGAAACCGACCGCCTTGATGGGGTCCGGCGCCTCACCAAACCAGTAGATGGCGAGCAGGAAAGCGAGGCTGGGCTCGATATATTGCAGCAGCCCCACCGTGCTCATCCGGGTTCTCGCCACTGCGTAGCAGAACAGCCCCACCGGCAGCAGGGTGGCGGGCGCACTGCCCATCAGCAGCAGCTTGTCAGCCAGATCTCCGTTCACGAATGCCCCTTCCCCGTGCCACGCCAGCGTGCCGATGATGATCAGCGCGACGGGCAGTTGCACCATGGCTTCCAGATAGAGGCTGGTGCCGGTGTCGTAGTGGATCTTCTTCTTGATAAGGCCGTAGCAGGCGAAGTTGGCCCCCATGATGAGGGAGAACCAGGGGAGCTGGCCGTAGCAGAAGAGCATGTAGGCGAGACCCGCCAGCGCCAGTGCCACCGCCAGATGCTTTTGCGGGGTGAGCCGCTCTTTGAGGAAGATGACGGCGAATACGATATTGAACAGCGGGGTCATAAAGAAGGCGAGGCTGGTGGTCAGCACCTGCCCGGTAGTGAGGCACCAGGTGAACATGCACCAGCTGATGGACATCACGGGGCCCGCCAGCAGAATGAGGCCGAGCTGGCGCGGCTCGCTGCGCAGTTGTGCCCAAGGCACCTTGTGGCCAAGCAGCAAAAACAGGGCACCCAGCAGCACCACAGACCAGAGCACCCGGTGGGAGATCAGCTCCCACATGTTGACCTCGGGCATGAATTGATAATAGAGCGGTAGCATCCCCCACAGGATGAAGGAGAGGGTCGCGGTGCCGGTACCTAGCCAGTTTTTCATTATTTTCCGTTTATTAAATTAAACATCCATGGCGATAGTAGGGGGCGCGCCCTGTTTCCACAAGAGGGAAAACAGGGAAATGCTGGTACTATCAACGTCATGCAGCGAATCGATAAGTTGTTTGAGCAAATCAGGGCCTGCCGTCTGTGTGAGGCTCATCTGCCGCTGGGGCCTCGTCCGGTGATCCGCGGGGCCGAGAGTGCCCGCTTGCTGATCATTGGTCAGGCGCCCGGCACCCGGGTGCATGCCAGCGGTATCCCGTGGGATGACCCCTCCGGTGACAGGCTGCGCCAGTGGCTCGGGGTCGATAAGGCCACCTTTTACGACCAATCCCGCATCGCCATCATGCCGATGGGGCTCTGCTATCCCGGCAGGGGAAAATCCGGCGATCTGCCACCGCGCCCCGAATGTGCGCCCACCTGGCACGACAAGGTATTGATGCTGTTGCCCAATATCGAACTGACCCTGCTGATAGGCCAGTATGCACAGGCCCATTACCTGCGGGGGGCGGCCAAGGGGTCGCTCACCGAAACGGTGCGCAGCTGGGCCGATTATGGCCACGGCTGGCTGCCGTTGCCGCATCCCTCCCCGCGCAATACCCTCTGGCTCAAAAAGAATCCCTGGTTCGAGCAGGAGGTCATCCCTCATCTGCAGCAAAGGGTCGCCCCTTTGCTGGCACGACCCTGAGCGCTTAAACCGCCGGTTCTGCCAGCGGTTTTGGCTTGCTGCGGGCCATGGCGATAAGCGGCAGGACGATGCAGATACAGCCCAGCAGCAGCGGCAGGCCCGGCTGCTCGTCAAACAACCATACCCCGATGGCCACCGCCATCAGCAGACCGGTGTACTCCGCCGAGGCGATCTTGCTCGCCTCCGCCTTGCGATAGGCCACCACGCACAATCCTGCATAGACCATGATCAGCGCCGAAGATCCGAAGGCGGGCCACCACATCTGCCACTGCCAGTTGCCCCCTTCCCACAATGCCAGCGCCAGAATGAAGGGCATGCTCAGCACGTTGGTGAAAAACAGGGTCTGGGCGATGGGCTGCTTGAGCGGGATCCGCTTGATCAGCAGATTGTTGAGCGCCATCGACAGCGCCACCCCAAGCGCCGCCAGCGCGGCCCAGTTCACCTCGGTCGGGCGCAGCACGATCAATACCCCGATAAACCCGATAACCGCGGTCAGCACCTTCTGGCGCGAGATCGCTTCCCCCGCCATCCACACCGCCAGCGGCACCATCATCAGGGGGGCGGCATAGAAGAGGGCATTGGCAGTGGCGAGCGGCAAGCGGGTGAGGGCCACTACCATCAGGCAGACGCCGACCGCCCAGATATGGGCCCGCAGCAGGTGCCACTTGATGGCCACCGGTGGATTGCGGCGCCATGACCAGAGCAGCCAGGGCATTAGCAGAATGGCGGCCGAGAGCTGGCGGAAAAAGACAAACTGGAAGATGGGCTGATCCGGCTCCAGCACCTTGACCAGCGCATCGGAAAAAACCGCCACCATATTGCCCAGCACCAGATAAAGGATGCCGATCCCAACTGCATTCATACCACCTCCCACTTCAGATGGGCGGAGGGTAGCGTGCCGGTTGATATCCAGTAAAATGATAAAAAATGACCACTCATGAGATATTTAGATAATGAAGCTTCCTCCTCTGCGTGCGGTGCAATATTTCGAGGTGGTGGCCCGGTTGCTCAGCTTCTCCCGCGCCGCCCTTGAACTGAACGTCAGCCAGAGTGCGGTCAGCCACCAGATCCGCCTGCTGGAGGATTTTCTGGGTGAGCGCTTGCTGCTGCGTCAGGGTCGGCTGCTCTCGCTGACAACCCAGGGGGAGAGCTACTTCGAAGGGATTGCCGCCGGGCTCAGCCAGATTGCCCAAAGCAGCGAACAGCTGCGTGGTGGTGGCGAGATGCGAGTCCGGCTCGCGGTCTACAGCTCGTTTGCGGTGAAGTGGCTGATCCCGCGGTTGGCTGGATTGCGCCAGCTCTACCCCGAGCTGGATTTGAGTCTGGAGATGGTGGCGGAAGACCCCGAACTCTCCGATAGAGTGGCGGACTGCTTTATCACAGTCTCACCCCACGGGCGTGGCTATTGCCACGATCTTATCTATCAGGAGCGGCTCTTTCCGGTCTGTAGTCGCCGCCTGTTGCAGCAGATCAGCGGGGAGTGGCCCGAGGCCATCTGGCAGCTGCCGCTGCTTTCGGTGCAGTCCATCTACAAGGCGCGGGGGGAGGATTGGCAGCGCTGGGCCAAGGCGGGTGGGCTGGTGATTCCGGACGAGGCGCGGATGCACCACTTCAGCCATGTGCTGTTGGCGATGGAGGCGGCAGCCTGGGATCAGGGGGTGGCATTCGTGAATGATTACATGCTGCGGCCCGATGATCCCCAGCTGGTGGCCTTGCCGGTACACCAGCTGGAGACGGGGGATGCCTTCTACTTTACCTGCAAGCGCTCGCGGGCCCATGAGCCCGCCATCAGCCGATTGCGCCAGTGGCTGATGATGGAGACACGCCAGAGCATGCCGCTCTAGCCTGCACCGTTACGCTCTCTTGAACTGGCTCAGCACAAACAGGCTGGTGGCACAGACGACGACCGAAGGCCCAGCTGGGGTGTCCTGATACCAGGAGAGGGTCAATCCACCCAGCACGGCGAGGCAGCCAATCAGCGCGGCAAAGCCAGCCATCTGCTCCGGCGTCTGGCTGAAGCGGCGGGCGGTGGCGGCGGGGATGATCAGCAGGGAGGTGATGATCAACGCCCCGACAAACTTCATCGCCACGGCGATCACCAGCCCAATCAGCAGCATAAGCACGCAGCGCAGCACATCGACCCGGATCCCTTCTACCCGTGCCAGCTCTTCCGAGATGGTCATGGAGAGCAGGGGGTCCCACAATCGCCACAGGGTGAGCAGCACCAGCGCGCCACCGCCGTAGATCCAGAGCAGATCTATCGGTTGCACCGAGAGCAGGTCGCCGAACAGGTAGGCCATCAGATCCACCCGCACGTTATCCATAAAACTCAAGGTAACCAGACCGAGCGACAGGGCGCTGTGGGCCAGAATGCCGAGCAGGGTATCGGTCGCCACTTGCTGGTTGCGACTCATGATCACCAGCAGCATCGCCATGGCGAGGCAGCAGACCACTACCGCCAGAGTGAGATCGACCTGCAGCAGGATGCCCAGCGCGATGCCGAACAGGCAGGCGTGGGAGAGGGTGTCGCCAAAGTAGGCCATCTTGCGCCATACCACGAAGCTGCCGAGGGGGCCGGCCAGCAGGGCGATGCCGAGACCGGCCGCGAGGGCGTATAACAGAAAGCTGTCCACTTGAATGTCCTGTTGCTTGCGCTATTTGCTGTGAGCGTTGTTGCGAGAGGGCAGGCGGATGACGGGAGCCTGCGGTTCATGATGATGGTGTTCGCCGTCGCAGTGGTGATGGTGGGTATAGACCGCCAGCACCTCCTGCTCCGGTCGCCCGAACAGGCGGGCAAATTCGGGGTGGCGCGCCACGCTTTCCGGCTCGCCATGACAGCAGACGTGGCGATTGAGGCAGATCACCTCGTGGGTGCTGGCCATCACCAGATGCAGGTCGTGGGAGACCATCAGCACGGCGCAATTGAATTCGGCGGCGAGCTGACCGATCAGGGCGTAGAGCTCGATCTGTCCGGTGATATCAACCCCTTGCACCGGTTCGTCCAGCACCAACAGCTCGGGCTTGACCAGGAGGGCGCGGGCCAGCAGCACCCGCTGCATCTCGCCGCCGGAGAGTTTTTGCATCCGGTTTTCCAGCAATCCCTCTGCGCCCACCCGGGCCAGCGCCTCCTCGATGGAGAGACGGCTGTTTTTGCCCAGCTGCAGGAAGCGGCGCACCGTCAGCGGCAAGGTGGGATCCAGATAGAGGCGCTGTGGCACATAGCCGACTCTCAGATCGCGGCTGCGGGTGATCTTGCCCGAATCCGGGGTGAGCAGACCCAGCACCAGCTTGCTCAGGGTGCTCTTGCCCGCCCCGTTGGGGCCGACGAGCGTGGTGATTTTGCCTTTATTGAGGGTAAAGGAGACCTTGTCGAGCACAGAGCGTCCATCAAACGAGAGAGAGACCTCTTTCAGCTCTACCAGTTGGCTCATGACAACTCCGGGGTTTACAGCCAGTGAGAGTTATAATATAACAAAAAGCGGCTGTTATATTATCACATACTCACCCCCTGACGAGATTTACCAATGAGAATTATTGCGCTTTTCACTGCCCTGCTGGCGGTGAGTTTGCCTGTTCGTGCCATTGAGGTACTGACCACCATCAAGCCGCTAGGCTTCATCGCAGCAGCGATCACTGACGGGGTGAGCGAGCCCAAGGTATTGCTGCCCACCGGCGCCTCTCCCCACGATTTTTCCCTGCGCCCTTCCGATATTCGCAGCATCAACAGTGCCGATCTGGTGGTGTGGATTGGCCCAGAGCTGGAAGGTTTTATGGCCAAGCCGCTGGCCAATCATCCCCATGCTCTGGCCCTGACTCAGGTTGAGGGGATGCCGCTGTTCAACTACGCGACTCAGGATAGTCACGATTCCCATGACCATGATGATCACGATCATGCCGCCCACGAGCACGGTGACCATGATGAAGGGCATGAGGGACATCATCACGAAGGGGTCGATCCCCATATCTGGCTTGGCCCGACGCAGGCCAAAGTGATTGCCAAGGCGATCGCAAGTGAATTGGGCAAGCTGGATCCGGCCAATCAGGCTCGTTATGACGCCAACCTCGCGGCATTTGATACCAAGGTGGATGCCAAAGACAAGGTGATTGCTGGCCAGATGAAGGCGGTGAATGAGAAGGGGTACTTTGTCTTCCACGAGGCGTATGGCTACTGGGAGCGCCACTACGGCATGAGTTCAAAGGGTCACTTTACCGTGAGCCCTGAGCGTCGCCCGGGCGCCAAGACGCTAGTGGATATTCGCAAGGCACTGGAAGAGAAGCAGGCGAGCTGCATTTATGCCGAGCCGCAATTCTCACCGGCTGTGATCGAATCGGTGGCACGCAATACCGGCGCCAAGGTGCTGTTGCTGGATGAGGTGGGTGAACAGGTACCGCTCGGCCCGGATGGTTATCCCCAATTCATGCAGCAACTGGCAGACGCATTCGCACAGTGTCGCTGATCGCCTGCTGAGCCTCTCATCCGGAGGGACTATACTGACCTCCAGCATCTGACATGGAGTGTCCGGTATGAAATGGTTGTTGATCCCGGCCTGCACGTTGGCGCTATGTTGCGCCAGTGTGCAGGCTTCGCGTCTTTCCGAATATATTGCCAGTCCGGATCTGCGGGCCAAGCTGCAGGAAGTGTATGGTGGCCGGGCCATCCAGCGGGCCGAGGCATTTTCTCGCTTGCTCACCCCCAGAGCGGGTACAACCGACCAGCAGAAGATCGAGCTGGTGAACAACTACTTCAACAATCTCACCTATAGCGAGGATCCCAAGCTGTGGGGTGATGAGGATTACTGGGCCAATCCGCTGGAGTTCATCGGTGCCCGGGGTGGGGATTGCGAGGATTACAGCATCTCCAAGTACTACACCCTGATGGAGCTGGGGGTGGATGAGAAGAAGCTGCGACTGGCCTACGTCAAGGCGGTGCGTTACAACCAGTTCCACATGGTGACACTCTACTTCCCGACACCCAAAGCTGACCCACTGGTGCTCGACAACATCAACAGCCGGATCCTGCCGGGTAGCAAGCGTACCGATCTCATTCCCGTTTACAGTTTCGATGCCAAAAGCATCTGGATCATGAAGTCACGGCGGGAAGGGACGCTGGCGGGGAGTGCCGATCGGCTGGCGCAGTGGACATCGATGAAGACCCGTTTCTCCAGCGAGCAACTGCGCTCTCCCCGTCGTCAGCTATAGCTTGCCTGCCGCTTTCAGCTCCTCGAAATATTTAGCCGCGCCCGGATGCTGCTCAATACTCAGTACCGGGCCGGTTTTATTGCGTGCCCGGTGAAACATATTGGCGTAGCCATAAGTCTGCTCATTGAACTTGGTCTGCTGGGTCAGCATGGCCTTGGTCAGACGATAGACAGACTCTTCCGGCATGTTTGCATTGGTGACCAGGGTGGCGGCAATGGCAAAGGTGGGGGTCGCCTTCAGATTGCCGGGGTAGATGCGGGCGGGCACCTGACTACGTTGGTAATATTTGACCCCTTTGAGTAGCTGATCACGGGTGGCCCCATCGATGGGGAGGAAACTGACCGCGCAACGTTTGGCGGTGTCGAGCACAATCCGGTTAGGGTGTCCCATCACCAATGCAAATGCATCGATCTGCTTGCTACAAAGCGCATCCGGCAGGTTGGCCATGCTT
Organism: Aeromonas sp. s12; assembly: GCF_040907925.1. NCBI lineage: Bacteria > Pseudomonadati > Pseudomonadota > Gammaproteobacteria > Aeromonadales > Aeromonadaceae > Aeromonas > Aeromonas sp. s12. The sequence goes on from NZ_JBFOCT010000024.1 coordinate 96,679, forward strand.
TTCAGATCGAGATCCTGCTCTTTCGCTCCCAAGATGTTGAACAGGGTCAGCGCCGTCTGGCGTGTTCCCGAGCTCTTCAACCCCATGTCGATGGGGGCGAGCTTGAGCTGTTCCAGTGAAGTGATATCGCCATCGGCACGGATCACTATGGTGAAGGGCTCGGCATGGGTGGCAAACAGGGCGCGCAGCTCAGGTTGCGGCTGCGTGGCAAAAGGGCCCAAGCCCTGGTTTGCCTGATATAGCCAGTCTGATTGCACCATGGCGTAGGAGGTCTCGCCACTCTTTAGCCGCTTCAGGTTTTCTATTGAACCCGATGAGCTTTGCAATGTGCACGCAAGTTGCTCATCGACCTCATGGGCCAGACGGCAAAACTCTTTGGTTATCTGGTGATAAATCCCCTGCTCACCCCCGGTGGTGATAGTGACGGTTTCAGCCATCAGGCCGGATTGCCACAGCAGGGGCAACAGCATGGCGAGCTTCTTCATGATTGCGCCTCCTTGGCATAACCATCGATACCCCAGGTCCGCAGTTTGTCGATGTCGCGACACTCTCCCGATTCTGCCAGCAGGGTATAACCGGCGGCATGCATGGTTTGGGAGAGCAGATTCCAGTAGAGCGGCGCATCGGTCAGCTGACAGCTGATAAAGATGGGATTGAGCGGGTCAAGTTGATTGAAGGTATCCGCATTGAGGGGAATGGCGCTGAAGGCGAGCTCACACCCCTGTTCCTGCAACGCGGCCAAGGTAGACTGGCCGTGGGCGGGGAATGTGGCTACATCCCAGCGCCAATCCAGTGTTTTTCCTCGCCCCTGGCTTAGCAGAGGGGCGATCTCGGACCATTGCGGGTGATTGAGCAGGGAGAGGGGCAGCAAGACCCCTTCTATATGAGAGTGCTGCCACTGTTGCAGGGCGCTCTGGATGGTTGCGAGATCGCTGTCGGCACCGAGGGGCTGACTGGGCAAGAAACGCTGATAGAGGGCGATCTCCCCTTGTGTGGAGACAAATTTTTGCAGTTGCCCACCTTCCGGCAGCGGGCTCACTCCTTGCAGCGGCTGTGGGGGCGTCAGTGGCAGCTGTTTTCCCAGCTGGGTGATTTTGAGTCGTTGTTGCAGCAGATCCCGTTTGCGTTCGGAAACCAATTGGTTGATGGAAAGTGCCACTTCTTTGAGGTCTTGCAACCAGGGAGTGGGCAGGGTGCTGTTGAACTGGTGTTTGCGGATACGGATCAGCTGCAGGTTGATCTGCTCCAGGGGCTGCAGCAGGCGTTTGCACACCAGGGAGATGATCAGGGTAAATACGACGAGGCCCGCCAGCAGCGCCAGACCGGTGCGACTGATGGCATTCCACAGATGCTGATAGGCGTAGCCGCTATGCCCCTCAAGGGTCAGAGTGCCCAGCATGCGCCAGCCATCGGTCAACTCTTGCTCAATCTTGACGGGGGGCATGCCGATAACCGAGGGAAGCCAGCCGGGGACATTTTGCTGGGTAGAGTGGAAGACCTTCTGAAACAGCAACTGGCCATCAGGATCGATCAGGGTGACCGAGCTGACGAAGCCGCCGTCGAACATGGCATTGACGATGGTCTCGGCCAGCACATTGTCGTCATTGAGCAGGGTTCCTTGCAGCACCAGCCCGAGAGCGGTGACGGCGGTTTCCAGGTTGGCTGACATCTGGTCGAGGATGGATTGGCGGACCGTCGTGACTTCCAGTGCAAACAGCAGCGCTGCACCGATCAGGAACAGGACGACAATTATTCTGATTAACAGTTTTGCTAACGACATATCCACTCCATGGAAAAGTTATCGCAACATTTTGGGTTTCTATTCAGTATCGAATCCGACCCGGTTCTTAAAAATAGGAAAAAATGGTTAAAAAAGACGATCATTTCTGCCCATCCGGGCGGGTTATGCATAAAATGTGAGGTTCATGCAGATTGTGATGAACTATTTGTAACTATTTGTGTCCAACAAACAGTTTTATACGGTTTTGTCACAACTGACATCGCAACTCACAATCTTTAGATCTAAATACAGGATAGCGGATGAAACGTCTCCGTCCCTTGGTAGTACAGGCTGCCAATTGGGAACCACCGGTTCCCCGCAAACACTTTTACGCCATGCTGATGCTGACGGCCATGACCCTGTCAGCAGTGGCATTATTGCCAGCTCCGGGTGACATCCTCGAGCGGCCGCTGCGTCTTGAGTTGCCCATTGATACCGCAGGTACGGCAACCAACGAAAACAACACCGACTTTAACGAAATCCCCGATCACGAACTGGTTGATCAAAGTGCGCCGGATGACGACATCCCGGTTGACACCACCCCCCAGTGGCAGGATTACCGGGTCCGCAACGGCGAAAACCTGACCGCTATTTTTAACAATCTCGGTCTCTCCACCACCACCCTTTACAAGGTGCTGGACGCCGATAACAAGAATTATCTGGCGCGCCTCAAGCCGGGCCAGAATATCGAGCTGCTGATCGATCAGGACAACATCCTGCAGCAACTCAAAATCCGCCTGAACATCAAGCAGACGCTGGTGATGGCGCGCAGCGACGATGCCTATACCGCCTCCATGATCAATGAGAAGGTTGAGTGGCAACCGCAGCGTTACAACGGCGTGATCAACGGCAGCTTCTATGTTAGTGCCCGCAATGCGGGGATTCCGGCCAACCATATCCAGAAAATTGCCAACCTGTTCCAGTGGCGGATGAATTTCGCCAAGGATCTGCAGAAGGGCGACAAGTTCAAAGTGCTGGTACGCCAGGAGACGGTGGAAGGCAAAAGCACTGGCAACAGCCAGCTGCTGGGTGTGGAAGTTACCAGCCAGGGCAAGACGGTGTCGGCCTGGCTCTCCGATGACGGCAACTACTACGACGGTCAGGGCAACAGTCTGGAGCGCGGATTCCGCCGCTACCCGACCCATAGCCGCTATCGGATCAGCTCCAATTTCAACCCGGCGCGCAAACATCCGGTAACCGGTATGGTGCGTCCTCACGAGGGCACCGACTTCGCGGTGCCGGTGGGCACGCCAGTGCTGGCGACCGGTGATGGTGTCGTCCAGAAGGCAACCAGCCACCCGCTAGCGGGCACTTATATCGTCATCAAGCATGGCCGTACTCTCTCTACCCGTTATCTGCACCTGAGCAAGCTGCTGGTCAAAACCGGTCAGCGAGTGAAGATGGGCGACAAGATCGGCCTCTCCGGCAACACAGGTCGCTCGACCGGTGCTCACCTGCACTACGAGCTGCGGATCAACAACCGCCCGGTCAATGCCATGACCGCCAAGCTGCCGATGGCTGAACCGCTCAGCGGCAAGGAGCGTCGTCAGTTCCTTGCCAAGGTGAAGAGCTACCGCAAGGAGCTGGCCGCGGGTTGATTCCTGTCGTCACAGCCTGAAATGAAAGGCCCCGCCAGATTGGCGGGGCCTTTTTACATGCACAGTGAGGGTTAGTAACCCTTGTCGAAGTCGATCTTGCCATCCAGTGGCTGGCCATCGATAAAGCGGATGTAGTTGCGCACAAAGATCTGGGCCACATCATCCGGGAAGCTGTAGGCGCTGTTGTGGGGGGTGACGATGAGGTTGGGTTGGCCCCACAGCGGACTGTCGGCGGGCAGCGGCTCCTGCTCGAACACATCCAGCACCGCCATCGCCAGCTTGCCGGTACGCAGTGCGGTGAGCAGATCGCCAGAGTGCACGGCGCTGCCACGACCGACGTTGAACAGGATGGCGCCCGGTTTGCAGTGTTCGAAGCGGGCGGCATTGAACAGATGACGGGTATCGCGGGTGGCTGGCAGCACGCTGACGATGACATCGGCCTGCGCCAGCATCTTGTTGAGCGCAGGCAGTTGATAAACCTGATCAAACCCGGCCCGCTCCCGACCGCTGCGGCTGATGCCCAGTACCTTCATGCCAAAATGTTTGCCGGTGTGGGCAATATGCTGACCAATGCTGCCGGTCCCCAGGATCAGCATTGTGCGCCCCTTGAGGCCCTGATAGGGGTGGCTTTGCCACAGTCGCTGTTTCTGCTGTTCCCGATAAAGGGGAATTTGGCGCATCAGGCTGAGCAGATGACCAAAGACATACTCGCTCATCAGTGGGCCGAAGATGCCGCGGACATTGGTGAGCTGATAGTCGCGGCGACTGTCAGGGTCGAGCAGCACATCGACTCCCGCATAGGTGGACTGGAACCAGCTCAGCTTGTTGGCTTTGGGCAGCAGCGGTTTGGCACGGGCCGGTTCGGCCATCAGAATATGGGCTTCGCCGATCAGCTTCTCGGCATCGCTCTGGTTATCGGCCCGCAGAATGCGCAGATGGGGGAGGTTGGCGGCCTTGAGCAGCCGTTCGTAGTGAGCATTATCCTGGCTGAGCAAAAGAAGGGTACGTTGGCTCATACTCTTGTTCCTTATCAGAATTTGCGGCGCAACAAGATGCCGCTCTCGACCCATCTTACCTGACTTCATATCGCAACATAGCCGACCAGGGCGCTTTTTCGTTTTCGCCGCGCGCCTCGTGGGCTACAATCTGCCCCACATTTTGCAAAGGATCCGACTCCAGTGTTTGGTGACAAGTTTTATAAGCGACTGGCCGAGCTACAGCCTTGGCAACAGACCGTCTACACCCTGGCGCTGGCAGAGCGCATGTACCCCAACTATGCCCTGTTCTGTCAGGCCTCCGGCTTTGGCAATGCTGGCGCTTTCCGGCATGCGCTGGATCAGATGTGGGTCTACCTCACCGTCAAGGGATCCCGGGTCAATCTGGGGGCCATTCTCGAAGAGTTCGAGTCTCACATTCCGGATCCCCGCAAGTTTGAATCCTACGGCGCCTATCCCGCGCTGGATGCCTGTGTTGCGCTGGGCTGCGCCTATAACTCGGTGATCTGCCGGGTTGGCGAAGAGGCCAACGATGCCAGTCATGCCTCAGTCGGTACTGTGGCCGGTTTTATCGAGCTGCTGGAAGAGCGGGATCTGACCGAAGAGGAGCTCTACGAGCACGAGTACATGGAAGCCGAGCTGGAGTTCCAGGTTGAACTGCTCAAGCGGGTTGCTCATGAGCGCGACAGCGATCGTATCCTGGCCATCAGAGTATTTGCCTCTCAGGATGGCGTCTCCAATATCGGGATCAGCCTGGAAGAGTAATCCTCTGCGGCCCCTGATCGAAAAAGCTCCCGTTCGGGAGCTTTTTTTATGCCTGAAATTGTTCAGCAGCTTATGCCTGCTCTTCGGTGAGGGGTCTGACGCTCAGCACCGGGGCTGCGTCGATTTCGTCTGCATTCATCATGGCGGAGATGCGTTGCAGGGAAGAGAGCAGCAGGGTCTGTTCCCACGCTTCCAGCGCCTGAAAACGCTGGATGAAGCGCTCTTGCAGCGGGGTCGGGGCCTGAGCCAGCAGGGCGTAGCCTGCGTCAGTCAGTGTCGCGTGAACCTTGCGCTTGTCGGTATTGCTGCGAACGCGCTGCACCAGTTGGCGGCTCTCCAATCGGTCCATGATGGTGGTGGCGGTAGCCTGGCTCATGTTGGTGTGATCGGCCAGCTGGCGCATGGAGGTCTGTCCCAGCTCGTCGATCCCTTTGAGCAGCAAGAGTTGCGGGGAGGTGAGCCCGGCTTCTTTGATCAAGCGCCTGGAGTGCATGTCGATGGCACGAATAATCTGGCGCAGGGCGACCAGCACTTCATCATGTTTTTCCATGGGGTGTGCGTCATTGGAGGGCTATGGAGAGGGGCAAAATTTTCCGCCTAATTCGTCATAAGGTCAATATGGTTTTTGCTGTAATAATTTCTGCTCTAACTAATTTTGTGTTAGGTTGACGGGCATTTCACGGAATTCACCCTGGCATTTGAGGAGCTAAATGATGAATGACGAGCTGGATATCAAGTCTCTGGTGGCCGAGTTACGTGTGGTCAGAGTACGCTATGAACTGCCGGATACCTCGGCTTTTGTGCGCTATCAGCCTGCCTATGATGAAGACCCCAACAACCTCAAGGTACACCACTATGATGGTGAGTTACCCCTCTCTTGCAGTGAGACAGGTACTTTCAACCTAAAGGAGTTGGTGAATGAATTACGCTACGCCTATGTGCTGGTGCACCTCTTTCCTGACGAAAGTGCCATGAACTTCTATCTGACTGGCCTCGATACCGGCCTGGCACAGCTGGAGTTCATCGGTGGCTCTTACGACTTCAACCGCCTCTGGATCACCAGCGGTATCTCCAATCTGGGCGTCCCCATGGCCATCTTCCTTGGCAAGCGTCACGCCGTGAATGGCCAGCCCTCGGTTTCGCTGGTGGATCACCGCGAACAGGCGGCCGGCAAACTGGTCTATCGTGCCATCGGCGGCGCCGGTGATCATGTGGGCGAAGACTTTTTCAACAACGACTAAGGAGGCTGGATGCGAGCAAGCAAAGGGCTATTGAAAGGCCTCAACCCGACTATGGCCATGACGGCCCTCACCGTGATCACCCTGTTTTTGCTGTTTGGCGTATTTGTTCCCGATACCGCGGCCGCCTGGTTTGTCGGTGCCAAGGATCAGATTATTGCCGGATTCAAGTGGTACTACATTCTGGTGGTCGCCCTGTTCCTGTTCTTCGCTGTCTACCTGATGTTCAGCCGTTTTGGCAGCATCCGGCTGGGTGACGACGACCAGGTACCGGAGTTCGGCTACTTCGCCTGGTTCTCCATGCTCTTTAGCGCAGGCATGGGTATCGGTCTGGTGTTCTGGAGCATCGCCGAGCCGATGAACCATCTGCAGGGCAATCCGTTCATTACCGAAGGGATGACCCCGGAAGCGGCCCAGATCGCCATGCGCCTCACCTTTTTCCATTGGGGCCTGCACCCCTGGGCCATCTATGTGATCGTTGGCCTATCGCTGGCCTTTTTCAGTTATCGTCGCAAGTTGCCGCTGGCGATCCGCTCCGTGCTTTACCCCATCCTCGGTGAGCGCATCTACGGCTTCTGGGGCCATGCGGCCGATGTGCTGGCGGTGTTCGGCACCGTGTTCGGGGTGGCTACCTCCCTTGGTCTGGGGGTCTCCCAGATGAATACCGGCCTCAACCAGATGTTTGGTATGGCGGTGTCGCAGTCCAACCAGCTCTGGCTGATTGGCGGTATCAGCCTGATCGCCACTCTGTCGGCGGTTTCTGGGGTCGGGCGCGGAGTGAAAATCCTCTCCGAGCTCAATATCTGGCTGAGCGTCTTCGTACTCGCACTCTTTCTGGTGCTGGGGCCGACCACCTATATCCTCAACGCCTATGTACAGAATATCGGTGATTACCTGCAGAACATCGTCAAACTGAGCTTCTGGACCAACACCGAGGCCAATGGCACCTCGGCCTGGCAGTCGAGCTGGACGGCGTTTTACTGGGGCTGGTGGATTGCCTGGGCGCCGTTTGTCGGCATGTTTATCGCCCGCATTTCCAAGGGGCGTACTATCCGCGAGTTTGTGCTCGGTGTGCTGCTGGTACCCTCGCTGCTCGGCATGTTCTGGCTCACCGTGTTTGGCGGTACGGCGATGAATCTGGAGCTGTTCGGTGGTGGTGGCGTGGTCGCTGCGGTCAATCAGGATGTGACGCTGGCGCTCTACAAGACGGTCGAGCTGCTGCACTGGGATACCTTCGGCTGGATCGCCAAGGCCGTGTTGACCCTGCTCATCTGCACCTACTTCATCACCTCCAGTGACTCGGGCACGCTGGTCATCACCACTCTGCTCTCCATCGGTGATCAGGAGCCGCCGGTACTGCACCGCACCGTATGGGGTCTGGGGCAGGGGCTGGTTGCCGCTATCCTGCTGGTTTCCGGCGGCCTGGCGGCCTTGCAGGCGGCCAGCATCATAGCGGCGCTACCCTTCTCGGTGATCATGCTGGCGATGTGCTATTCGCTGATGCTGGGGCTCAAGCAGGAGAGCCAGCGCCAGTTTGAGTATCGTCAGAACCTCAAGCGCCACGATGGCTCATCCCATATGAGCCTGATGGAGCGAATTGGTCCGGCATAACGGCACCAGAAGAGGGCTGACTCCCCTTCCTATGTAAACCTGGATGCAAAACGGCCGCCCTGGCGATGCTCTCCTTGCGGAGTTCATCATCAGGGCGGCCGTCTGTTATGGGGCCGAGGTTACTCCTCGATAAAGGTCCACTCATCCTTGATGCGGCTGATGGCATCGGTCCGCTTTTTGGCGAGCTGCTCCTTGATCTCTTCCCCTTTGAAACCGGCCGCCACTATTTCTTTCACCGGCACCGCCTGGGCGGCAGCCAGCGCTTCGGCCACATAGTCCGGCTCGGCGTAGACCCGCTCCTCGAAACCGGTGCGGCCATGGAAGTCGGCGCGACAGGCATCCAGCAACTGGGCAAAGCGCTCGGGGCGGCGCCAGGCATCCGCCTTGTCGAACACCTTGAGCAGGGTGGCGGGCTTGAGCTCAAAGGCGATATGGATGTGGGTATGCAGATCGCTCACCAGCAGCGCCAGATCCCGGCACTCGTTGGGAACCCGGAACCGCTCGCACAGGGCGCGAATAAGCGGCAGCCCCTTCTGGCCGTGACCGCGATGGCTTGGCCAGAACTCCTGGGGGGTCACTCCCTTGCCAAGGTCGTGGCAGAGGGCAGCAAAGCGGACGGTCAATTCCGGGGAGATCCGGCACGCCTGCTCCAGTACCATCAGGGTGTGGATGCCGGTGTCGATCTCCGGGTGCCATTTGGCCGGGGCGGGGACGCCGAACAGAGCGTCGATTTCGGGGAAGAGCGCCTTGAGGGCGCCGCACTGGCGCAGCACCTCGATAAAGATCTGCGGGGTCGGCCCCAGCAGCACCTTCTCCAGCTCCTTCCAGACTCGCTCCGGCGTGAGGTGGGCCAGCTCGCCAGCGGCCGTCATCTCGCTCATCAGGGCGAGGGTCTCCGGCGCTATGGTAAAGCCCTGAGCGTGGAAGCGGGCGGCGAAGCGGGCGACCCGCAGGATGCGCAGCGGATCTTCGGCAAAGGCAGGGGAAACGTGGCGCAGCAGCCGTTTTTCCAAATCCTCGATGCCACCGTAGGGATCGTGGAGTTGGCCCTGATCATCCTCGGCGATGGCGTTGATGGTGAGATCCCGGCGCAGCAGATCCTGTTCCAGTGTCACATCGGGGGCGGCGTGGCAGACAAAACCGGTGTAGCCCTGACCCTGTTTGCGTTCGGTACGGGCGAGGGCATACTCCTGCTGGGTTTTGGGGTGAAGAAATACCGGAAAGTCGCGACCGACCTGGGTAAAGCCCAGCGCCAGCATCTGTTCCACGGTGGCACCGACCACCAGATGATCCCTGTCGCCCTGCGGCAATCCCAGCAGGCGATCCCGCACTGCACCCCCAACCAGATAAGTCTGCAAACCGTCTCTCCCGTCATCAATCGTGGGGCCGAGTATATCGTCTTTGTTACCGCTTTGCTGCTTGACCACCACCCGCCCGCAGCGCCAGTCAGCGCGGCTTTGACTTGGGCGTGACGAGGCCTTACGCTGCCGCACCAGACAGCTGGCGCTGTGCTGCGGGATGACTTTATGCCCGCGCAGGCCAGATGAGCCGAAGGAACCGCAGAGTTCCCCATATATCAACGACATGAGAACAACGTGAATCAATCAACCTTCGCAAGCCGGGTTCTGGAGTGGTACGAGCTTCATGGCCGCAAAACCTTGCCCTGGCAGCAGGAGAAGACCCCTTACCGGGTCTGGGTCTCGGAGATCATGCTGCAGCAGACCCAGGTCGCCACAGTCATCCCCTATTACCAGCGTTTTATGGCGCGCTTCCCCGATGTGGTGGCGCTGGCCGATGCCCCTGTCGACGAGGTGCTGCACCACTGGACCGGGCTGGGCTACTACGCCCGGGCCCGCAACCTGCACAAGGCGGCCCAGCAGATCCGCGATCACCACCATGGCCTCTTTCCCGAGCGCTTTGACGAGGTGATGGCGTTGCCGGGCATTGGCCGCTCAACCGCCGGGGCCGTGCTGTCGCTCTCTCTGGGTCAGCCCTACGCCATCCTTGATGGCAATGTGAAGCGGGTACTCACCCGCTGGCTGGTGCTGCCGGGCTGGCCCGGCCAAAAACAGGTGGAGAACGAGCTGTGGGAGATCGCCATCCGGCTGACTCCCAAACTGGGCGTGGCGCAATACAATCAGGCGATGATGGATATCGGGGCGACGATCTGCACCCGCAGCAAGCCTGCCTGTGATCGCTGTCCGGTGTGGGCCGATTGCCAGGGGCTATCGCAAGGCAACCCCACTGCCTACCCCAACAGCAAGCCGAAGAAGAGCATTCCGGCCCGCGATGGCGTCATGCTGCTGATCCGCCATGGTGACGAGTTATTGCTGGAGAAGCGGCCGCCACAGGGGATCTGGGGCGGGCTCTACTGCTTCCCGCAGGTGGCCTCGCTGGCGGAGGTGGATGGTCTGCTGGCATCCCTCGGCCTGAGCCATCACGGTTATCGTGAACTGGCCGGTTTTCGCCATACCTTCAGCCACTTCCATCTCGATATTCAGCCGCTGCTGATTGACATTGATGAGGCGCAGCCGCTGCGGCTCATGGAAGCAGATAACCGACTCTGGTATAACTTATGCCATCCTGCCGAGGTGGGGCTGGCGGCCGCCACGGCCCGTCTGCTCGCCTATCCAGAGTTACAACCATAGAGGTCAACATGAGCCGTACTGTATTTTGCCAACGCCTGAAAAAAGAGGGCCCGGGTCTGGATTTCCAACTCTATCCCGGTGAGCTCGGCAAGCGGATTTTTGACAACATCAGCAAGGAAGCCTGGGCCGAGTGGCAGAAGAAGCAGGTGATGCTGATCAACGAGAAAAAGCTCAACATGATGAATCTTGAGCATCGCCAACTGCTGGAAAAAGAGATGGTCAGCTACCTGTTTGATGCAGGTGAAGTGCAGATCGAAGGTTACACCCCGCCTGCCCAGTAAGCTCTCCGGCTGTTGTACGTGTGAACAGGTGCGGGAATGGCGCCACACTGGCGTGACCGCTCCTGAAGTCGCAGCAAATGAATGATGGGCAGCTCTGCTGCCCGGTTTGAGGATCCTATGGGCCGATTTTTTTGGCTGCTGTGCACCCTGCTGTTTCTCTCTGCCTGCTCATCCTCCCCCAAGCCCAGCGGGAGTGAGGATGACGATCTGGTCAACGGCAAGGACATCCGCGGTTTTGAACACATGATCAGCGCGCTCTCCCATAACGTGAACGAGATATGGGGGCGGGAGGCGCTGTTTGCGGGCAAGTTTGACTACGTCAAATACACGGATCAGTACAAGAGCCGGGCCCACATCGACTTCTCCAGCGGTCACATCATGGTGGAGACGGTCTCGGGCATCGATCCCCGCGCTCACCTGCGTCGCGCCATCATCGAGACCCTGCTGACGCCGGACGATCCGGCCGAAGTGGATCTTTACTCCGACCGGGAAATTCTGACCGGCGGCGAGCCCTTCCTCTACGGTCAGGTGCTGGACAATCAGCGCCAGCCAATCCGCGCCTCCTGGCGCGCCGAGCGTTATGCCGATTACCTGCTCAACACGGCGATGAAGAAGCGCACTCTGGGTATTCGCACCATCTTCTTCGTCGATATACCCATGGTGGCCAACCATGAAGACCGACGGGGCTACAAGTATGCGGGGATCATCCGGGAAGCGTCGCGCAAATACGGCGTGCCGGAGAGCCTGATCTATGCGGTGATCAAGACCGAGAGCAGCTTCAACCCCTATGCGGTGAGCCATGCCAACGCTTATGGCCTGATGCAGGTGATCCCGGCTACCGCCGGTCGTGACGTCTATGTTCGGGTCAAGGGCAAGAACGGCCAGCCGACCCGGGAGGAGCTGTTCAACCCGGCCTACAACATCGATGTCGGTACCGCCTATCTGCACCTGTTGCAGACCGTCTATCTGGCGGATATTCAGGATCCGCGCTCCCGTCGCTATGCGGTGATCTCCGCCTATAACGGTGGCGCTGGCGGGGTGCTCAATACCTTCTCCAGCGATCGCAAGGCGGCGCCGGGCCGGATCAACCGGCTCTCCCCCGAGGCGGTCTATCAGGTGTTGACCGAGCAACATCCCAAAGAGGAGGCGCGCCGTTACCTCTACAAGGTCAATCAGGCCGAGAAGGGGTTCAAGAGAGCCTTTTCCAGTCGGGCCGGTTAAGCGGTGACGCTGGGTTAACCATGCAAAAGGGCGCTTGATATCAAGCGCCCTTTTAACGTCTGGCCAGTTCGTCGTTGAAGTGGCCTTATTTGGCGATAAAGCCGCCCTTGGTCTGCGGGGCCGCGCCCACTTTCTCCAGGGTTTTCACTTCCACTTCGGTTTTGTTCCAGCTGTGGTCCACTTCACCACGGATGCGGATCTGATCATCCGGGCCCACTTCAGTGCCACGCCACACATCCTGATCCACTTCGACCTCCACCTCACCGCTGGCATCGCGGAACAGATAGTTCTCGCCGCCCAGGTGCTTGACCAGTTTCCCTTCCAGGGTGGCCCAGCTGTCATCGGCCAGATCTTTCAGTTGAGCAACGGAAACCTTGTTCTGCTCTTGCGGGCCGGTATAGGCCGCCATGGCAAAAGAGGAGACAGACATCAGGGTCAACAGTCCGATTACGCTTGCGCTTGCCTTGTTCATTTCATACTCCTGTCGTTGGTATGGGGGCATTGTGCCGGGGGGGGCGTGAAACAAGCGTGAAAGAAATAGGCTGGTGTGATTGTCTGTTTTGTGAGCGCAAGCGATTTCATCGGTGGCGGAACATGTGTGATTTCATCTGGAACTGTAATCTGTCGCCTTCACCAGAAGTCAGTGGCAGCAGACTCTTCCCATGCCTGTCGCCACTCGAGGAGAAGTCCGCAGGTCTCACCTGCTTAATCGAAGAGCATAACAATATGAAAAAATGGCTTGTTTGTTTATTGGGGTTAATGGCATTGACCGCGCAAGCGGCAGAGGGACGCCAACCTTTTTCCCGGGTTGTGATGTTTGGTGACAGCCTCTCCGACACCGGCAAGATGTACAAGAAGATGCGGGGGTATCTCCCCTCCAGCCCACCCTACTTCAACGGGCGCTTCAGCAACGGCCCGGTGTGGCTGGAGCAGTTGGGTGACGAGCGCTTCCCCGGTCTGGTCGTGGCCAACGAGGCGGAAGGCGGTGCGACCGCGGTGGCCTATAACCATCTGGGGGCTCTGAACGGCTGGCTCGGTTTCTGGTCATGGGATCCCAAATATCAGGTGATCAACAACCTCGATTACGAGATCGATCAGTTCCTGAAAAAGGACAAGTTCCGCCCCGATGATCTGGTGGTGATCTGGGTCGGTGCCAACGACTATCTGGCCTATGGCTGGAACACCGAGCGGGATGCTGATCGGGTGATCGATACCATCCGGCTGGCATCCAACCGGTTGGTGCTCAACGGTGCGCAGCAGATCCTGCTGTTCAACATCCCGGATCTGGGGCAGACCCCGTCAGCCCGCAGCATGAAGGTGGTGGAGAAGGTGCGCCATGTGGCCAGTTACCACAACCAGAAGTTGCAGAACCTCACTCGCGAGCTGGCTCCCCTTGGCATCGTGAAGCTGTTCGAAGTGGACAAGCAGTTTGACGAGATGATGCGCGATCCCCAGCAGTTCGGGCTGAGTGACACAGAACACGCCTGCTACGGTGGTGGCTATACGTGGAAGCCGTTCTCCGGCAGCGCCGCCGAGGTGGCTGCGACCCCGGCTTTAAGTTTCTCCGAAAGAGTGGCTATTGCCGGTAACCCGATCCTGGCGCAGGCGGTGGTGAGCGGGCAGGCAAAAGGGCGAGCAGCGACTCTCAACTGCGATGAGCATATGTTCTGGGATCAGGTGCATCCGACCAAGACGGTGCACAAGGTACTGAGCCAGCGTGTTGCTGACTTTATCGATCAGCACTACGAGTTTGTTCGTCACTGATATCGCTTCGGGCCAGCATGTTGCTGGCCTTTTTTCCCTTTCAGCCCTCATCTGTGCGTCTTTTTGCGTCACGTCCAGTTCAAATAACAAACGTTTGTTGCTGTTTTTGTAACGTGGTTGCGTTAGAGTGTTTTTTGTTAATTGATATCAGTGACTTGAAAATAGGCTAACGTTGATATGCTGCGATCGCTTTTGGGTGGTTGCACCTATAAGACGAGGTGATATCAATCAACCTCCTCCTACATAAAGTTGCAGAGGCTCAAACATGAAAAAATCATTGATTACCTTGCTGGTTACCGGCTTGCTGGCGGCCAATGCCCAGGCTGCCGGTCAAGACAATACCTGGTATGGCGGTGCCAAACTGGGTTGGTCCAACTTCTACGGCATTGATGAAAGCAATGCCCTGACCCTTGGCAATGAGACCAACGATGCCTTGGGTGCAGGCGTGTTTGGCGGTTATCAGATCAACAAGAATCTGGGGTTGGAGCTGGGTTACGACTATCTGGGCAATTACAAATACGATGCCACTACGGCGGCAGGCGCTTTCAGTGATGAAGTAAAAGCACAGCTGGCTCAACTGACCCTGAAACTGGGCTTCCCGGTTACCGATAATCTGGATCTGTATGGTCGTGTCGGTGGCGGTTATGGCTGGGCTGATACCAAGAGCGATGTCTACAAAGATGACAGCCGCTTTGTCATGGTCGGTGCACTGGGTGCCGAGTATGCGTTCAACCTCGACTGGGCAGCTCGCCTAGAATATCAGTACACCACCCCGTATGGCAGCCGCGATGATACCGGTCTGAGAATGGATAATGGCCTGCTCTCGCTGGCAGCGGTTTATCGCTTTGGTCAGGTAGCCCCTGTGGCGCCCGCCCCGGCTCCGGAACCTGCTCCTGCACCTGTGATGGTTGAGAAGCAGTTCACCCTGAGCTCCGATGTGCTGTTTGACTTCAACAAGGCGACTCTCAAGCCAGAGGCCAGTCAGGCACTGGATAGCCTCTATAGCCAGATTGAAGAGGCGCGACCCAAAGATGGCGTGGCAACCGTAATTGGTCACACCGACCGTATCGGTTCCGATGCCTACAACCAGAAGCTCTCCGAGCAGCGTGCCCAGACCGTTGCCAACTATCTGGTTGGTAAAGGGATTCCGGCCGCCAAGATCAATGTGGAAGGGCGTGGTAAATCCTCACCGGTTACCGGCGACAGCTGCGTCAGCAAGTCCAAGCGTGAGCTGATCGTCTGCCTGGCTCCGGATCGCCGTGTTGATGTGAAAGTCGAAGGTGTCAGCGAGGTGCAGGAGTAATCCTTCACACTGAGAGGGTCTCCAATGGGGCTGCAATAAACAGCCCCTGTCGGAGCAAGAGAGACCAAAAAGCCAGTCAGTTGATCTGACTGGCTTTTTACATTGGCATTGCGGCCGGGCAGGGGACTAAATCAGGAAGGGAGCGGCATCACCCGGTTGCGCCCCAGCTCCTTGGCCTTGTAGAGCAGCTTGTCGGTACGTTCGACCAGGCAGTCTGCGCTCTCCTGACCGTTGAACTCACCCACGCCAAACGAGGCAGTGATGTGGTCGATGCGGCGGCCCGATTTGCGATCCAGAATCGACATCCGCTCGATGGCGCGGCGCATGCTCTCCGCCATCTGTCTGGCCAGCGCCAGCGAGCGATGGGGGACCAGCATGGCGAACTCCTCCCCACCCAGCCGATAGGCGGTGACCCCCTCCTTGCAGGCATCGCGCAGCCGTTTGCTGAAGGCGCGCAGCACCTGATCGCCGAGCAGGTGCCCATATTCGTCGTTGAAGTTCTTGAAGCGATCGATATCGGCGAGGATCAGCGAGAAGGGGTGCTGGCTGCGGATCAACCCCTCCAGCTCCAGATCGAAGGCGCGGCGGTTGAGCAGGTTGGTGAGGGCATCCTCGTTGGCCAGCTTGCGCGTCTCGTTGAGCGCCGCCCGCAGCTCCTTGATCTCTTTCTCCGCATTGCTGAGCTGGTTGCGAAAGTGCATGGTGGACATGCGCACGTCCCGGGATTCGCGCACCAGCTCTCGCAGGATCCCCATGGTGTCTTCCAGGCTGAAGCCCTCGTCATCAATGCGGCTGAGCTTGTCAAAACTCTTGTCGAGCATCTCCTGAAACATGCCGGTATCAGAGATGGCGTCCTGCATGGAGTGGCCGAGCTCGTTGGCCATGGCGGCGAGGCTCAGTTTCATCGCCTCCATCTGCTTCTCGTCCTGAGCGGCCAGATACTGGTGATAGAGGCGCTCGCAGGTGGTGAGCGAGCAGGTTCCCTGCATTTTGACAGCCTGATCGATCGCCTGGTTGAGCTCGGGCATGCTGGCCGAGACATAGTTGTACCACAGGTGGTAATTGTCCGGCGTCGTGGGGATCTGGTACTTGATCATCAAGGGAACCGCCTGTTTGAGATAGGCGGCGGATTGGGCAAATGTGTCCTTACTCATGAGTTCTGTGTCTCATCATGCCAGCGAACTGAAGATAGTATGACAGAGAGATTGGCCAAAAGGCAGCCGATGGATGCCATTCGCCCCCCCCTCCGATATAATGGCACCGTTACCACCTACCCTAAGGCCTGCTTATGTCTCAAAAAGATCCTTTCCTCGAACGCGAGGCCGAAAAATACGATAACCCCATCGCCAGTCGCGAGTTGATCCTGGAACTCATCAAGGGCCATGAAAAGCCCATGTCCCGTGAAGAGTTGGCCAAGGTCCTCAAGCTGAAAGATGAAGAGCCGTTGGAAGCCTTGCGTCGTCGTCTGCGCGCCATGGAGCGTGATGGACAACTGGTATTCACTCGCAACCAATGTTATGCCCTGCCGGATCGCCTGAATCTGGTCAAAGGTTATGTAATCGGCCACAAGGATGGCTTCGGTTTTCTGCGTCCGGAAGGTGGTGGTCCGGATCTGTATCTGAACAACCGAGAGATGCAACGCCTGATGCATGGCGATTACGTGCTGGTGCAGCCGACCGAGATCGACCGCAAGGGTCGTCAGGAAGCTCGTCTGGTGCGCCTGCTCAAGTCCCGTGAGGCAGACATTGTCGGCCGTTACTTCGTCGAGAATGGCGTTGGTTTCGTGGTGCCGGATGACAGCCGTATCGGCCAGGACATCATCATCCCGGAAGGGGAAAACAAAGGGGCTCGCCAGAGCCAGGTCGTGGTTGTGCGCATCAATCAGCGCGCCACCTCCCGCATCAATGCCGTCGGTACCGTCCTGGAAGTGCTGGGTGAGAACATGGCGCCGGGCATGGAGATCGAAATTGCCCTGCGTACCCACGGTATCCCGCACACCTGGCCGGAAGAGGTGACCAAAGAGGTTGCCGGTCTCGGCGAACAGGTGCCGGAGAAAGCCAAAGAGGGCCGCATCGACCTGCGCGCCCTGCCGCTGGTGACCATCGACGGCGAAGATGCCCGCGACTTCGATGACGCCGTCTTCTGTGAAGCCAAACGCGGTGGTGGCTGGCGTCTGTGGGTTGCCATTGCGGACGTTTCCGCTTACGTGAAGCCCGGCACGGCGCTGGATGCCGAAGCGTATCAGCGCGGCAACTCCGTCTACTTCCCCGAGTTCGTGGTGCCCATGCTGCCTGAGGTGCTCTCCAACGGCTTGTGTTCCCTGAACCCGCAAGTTGACCGCCTCTGCATGGTGTGCGAGATGACCATCTCCGCCGCTGGCCGCATGTCCGGCTACAAGTTCTACGAAGCGGTAATGAACTCTCACGCCCGTCTGACCTACACCAAGGTTGCCGCGATCCTCGATGGCGATCCCAAGCTGCGCCAGCAGTATGATCCGCTGGTGGGCCATATCGAGGAGCTCAACAACCTCTACAAGGCGCTCAAGCATGCCCGTCACCAGCGCGGTGCGGTGGAGTTCGAGAGCGAGGAGACCCGCTTCATCTTCAACGCCCAGCGCAAGATCGACCGCATCGTGCCGCTGGTGCGCAACGACGCCCACAAGATCATCGAAGAGTGCATGATCCAGGCGAACGTGGCAGCTGCCCGTTACATCGAGAAGAACGAAGCCTTTGCCCTGTTCCGGGTACACGATCGTCCTGGCGAAGAGCGTCTGACCGGTTTCCGCGACTTCCTGGCCGAACTGGGTCTGGAGCTCAAAGGCGGCCTCGAGCCCGAGCCGAAAGACTTTGCCGAGCTGGCTGCCAAGTTTGAAGGGCGCCCGGATGCGGAGCTGCTCTCCACCATGCTGCTGCGCTCCATGCGTCAGGCCATCTATCAGGCTGACAACATCGGTCACTTCGGTCTGGCGTTGAAGTCCTACGCGCACTTCACCTCGCCGATCCGTCGCTACCCAGACCTGATCCTGCACCGGGCGATCAAGTATCAGACCGCCAAGGAGCAACAGGGCAACCTGCGCCACAAGTGGACCCCGAGCGGTGGTTATCACTACCAGCTGGAAGAAGTGGACCCGATGGGCGAGCACTGCTCCATGACCGAGCGCCGTGCCGACGATGCCACTCGCGACGTGGCCGACTGGCTCAAGTGCGAGTACATGCTGGATCACGTGGGTGACGAGTTTGACGGCGTTATCGCCAGCGTCACCGGCTTTGGCTTCTTCGTGCGTCTGGCGGAGATCCACATCGATGGTCTGGTGCACGTCAGCACCCTCACCAACGACTACTACCAGTTTGATCCACTGCACATGCAGCTGATCGGCGAGAACTTCCGCCGTCGCTACCGTCTGGGCGACAAGGTGCGGGTCAAGGTGATGGGCGTCAATCTGGACGATCGCAAGATCGACTTCGTGATGGTGGAAGAGCCGCTCAAGGCCACCGGCAAGAACGCCAAAGAGATGGCGCGCAAGCAGGCCGAGATCAAGAAAGAGAAGGCCAAGAGCGCTCAGCGCCACGAAAAACGTAAAGAGGGCAAGGATCACGGCAAATCCGACAAGGGTGGCCGCGCCAAACCCAGCAACAGACGACCGGGCAAAAAAGCTCGCGATAAGGCCAAGGGTTAAGCCCTCGGCCTATGGCTTGGGTCCAGCGACCCGGGGATAGGCTGTAACGGGCTGATGGTCCCGCGTTATCTTCGCCAGTGCCTGATAGTCTTGGCGATGAAAAAAATCCGAACCCTATTACCGGGGTTCGGGTTTTTTTATGGTCAGCGAAAAGGGGAGGGGCTCAGCCCTTCGGCGGAGAGCGGCCAAGCGCCGTGCCTATGGCGAGGGGCATACTCCCTGCGCGATGGTCACTCTATTGGCTGCTACGCAGCGCTCAGAACTATGGGGGGACTAATTTCCGGAATTCATCCCATACGTTTGAAATCTACTTTTATTGCCTCCGCTTCGGATTTCCATGCTTGAAACTTCTGTTGGATTTCGCGTCTCTGATTGAGCATCTGCCCTACCTCCACGACTTGCTGCCTGAGCTCAATATAGTTCCCAAAGAACATTTCCTTGAACTGGACAGAATTGATCAGTGTAAGCAGCTCCTCCCGCTGCTTCTCGAAATTGCTCACCATTTTGGCTATCGCATTCTGAAATTCGGTCTGGCGCTTATGCTCTTCCCAGCTATCCCATAGCTCAAACGCCAATCCTACTGCAGCAAGAGCCCCGTTCGCACCTTTGGCAAATTTGGTGGCACCCCAGGGCTTGAATTTAAGATACTTACCCAGGTCGACTCCAACGGACTTCGCGACATTCACAATGCCATCCCGGGCGGCCAAGACAGAGTCTTTATTAATGAACTTTCCGTTCAAGACATGGTTGACCCCCTGCTTGCCCAGCGACTTGATTGTGGTATTGAAGTGACTGACTTCGTTGTCAAAGCCAATCTGCATTTTTTCGACTTCCAGCGTAATTGGCTGAACCTGACGACTGAACTCATTCTGTAAGCGAGTGGCGATCACAATACCCTCAGAGCCGATTTCCCGCTCGAAGAAATCACCGAAGGTTTCGAGACTACAACCTTTCGCTTTGAGGATTAGGTCGGAAAAATATCGGACGACGAACTCCCGTAGCTCTATCCTCGCGTCTTCGATATCCCGCTCGGTAGTCGCCAGCTCAAGCTTCAAATGGCTATTTAGCTCATCCAGCTTGGTGACTTCCTGCGAGATCTTCTGGTCGTTCTCTATCGCTATCGGCAGCTGTTTGCTAAGAACATCGCGGATAACACTGGCGCGCATCTCTTCTGCAAGGGCGGCTGCACCACCGTTGTTATGAATCTTCTGCGCCGTCTCTGCCTGAAGCTCGGTAATATGTGACAGTTCTTTAAACTCATCGGGGTTCTGGAGCCAGTGGTCAGCGCCCAGATCAAACGGATTTGCCGCCACAGCAACTACCGATAGTTCTTTTTCTTCTTCATCGTCAAGCTCTATTGCCGCGCGAAGTCTACCAACGACGTTGTCATATTTAACTTTAAGGTTGTCCCGGTAGTCATCTTCATCTTCCACATCCGCTACTTCGTCGAAGCGGCTGAGTACGAATACTGTCCTGGGCAGAAGCCCCAAGCTCCGGAACAGCCAGGCCAGGTCGTCCTCGTGGCTCTCTTTGATCGGATTTGTCGGGTTCATGACATACAGAACCAGGTGTGCTTCGCTCACGTATTTCTTAGTAATGTCTTTATATTTTTCGATAGCCTGCTTCTCGGCGTTGTACTTTTCTTTGAAGCCAAACAGACCAGGGGTATCAATAAGTACAAAGTCCTCCCCCACCTCGTAGACCTTCACTTCATTAGAAGATTCACTGTGGCTGATTTTCATGCTGGACTTATCGAGCTGCTCCATCCAGGCGGCGGCAATAGACGTTTTACCCTCTGAAAAACCGCCGATGAGTGCAACCTTGAGCCGTTCGCCAGACACGGACTGTATGGCTGTTTGAAGCTTGGAACGCAGCTCTTGATCGATCGGAACCCCGGCCTTTTCACCTTGCGTCAAAAACTTCGAAAGCCTATTCAGCAGCTCCAGAGATTCGTTCTGCTGGCCTTTGAAAGTATTGAGAGTGTCTTTCATTTTAGCGCTCCTGTAGCTTCAATCATGCCCGACAAGGTCTTGATTTTTGTGTTCGACTTGTTAATGAGGTCGGCGAGGGTCCTCGCCTTGTTCACAGGCCTGGCGAGTGCCTGTTCAATACCACTGATTGTTTTTTCCATCTCTGGGAGTCCCTGTTTGAGACTTTCTTTCAGTGAATCGCGCAATTGGCCGGTTATATTTCTGAGGTTTTCATCAGCAGCTTTTCGTTGCTGTGCTTTTTTGTAACTGGAGCTTAGAAATCCACGCACGGCCTTGTATGCACCGATTGCAATACTGGCGGCTCCCATACCAATAACTAACCAGCTTGCTGGGTTCCACCACAGCAGAGCCCCACCAACGATTAGTGCCAGAAGGTTCGTCAATCGCAGACCATTGTCGATATCCAGTTTTAGGTCGAAGTCACGATCAATGTCAGCACTGGCAATCGTGGTGTAGATATCCGTCAACTCGCGACTTTTATCCTCGAAACGCTTAACTATTTTCTCAGTCTCCTTTCCAAAGCGTTCAATTTCCTTAGCCATCGCCTTCTTCAACCTTTCACTCAATCGCTCCTGATGGATTTCAATTAACTGCTTCAACTTGGTTTTAAAGGCGTCATTGCTAATATCGTCGTCAATTTCTGAATACACTTCGTTCAGAACATCGCTGTTGAAGCGATCAATCAATATCTCAGTGGATGATTCGAGACGTTTCCTGAATGATGAAAAGCCACTTCTGATTTGCTTCTTCGAACTCTGCTCACCAAGGTGGAGGTTTGATACCAACTCTGAAATTCCCTCTCCTACCTGCTCGAGGACGATAGCAGTCTTATCAAGAGCATCCTTCACCTTGAAAAGGTTGGCCCGTTGGATCTTTTGCTGACTTCCCTCCAGCAGACTGTCCTGTATAAGGCTGATAAATGCCACTACACCGGATAATTCGATCAGCTGTCCGGCTTCAAATTCGGATAGAGCTTTTTTGCTGCGTCTCGCGTTCTGTGTGTCGGGCGCAAAATGATCTGTTGCAGCTAAGAAAGCGGGTAGTGCGGTCAAAGGATGCACGCCCTGGAAATGCGATCCGAGCTGTTCCTCCATTTTTCCTTCAAGCTCCCGCAGACTAGCGCATTCATCTTCGGAGATCAGGGGACGATCTTTCAGCGCATACTTGGGATTTATTACTTTTTTATTGAAAACACACCAGACCTCCGTCGAAGCCCCCAGGTGCATTTTGATTTTCTCGAGGGTACCTTTCCGTCGCTTCGGATCCCCCGTTTGTGGAGGGGCGGGCTGGTTCGTAACGTAGAACACCGCATGGGCTGCCTGGAGGGCTTTTTCAATCTCCTCAGCGATCAGGCGTTCGGTACCTTCTATTCCTGGTACGTCGAGTAGTGCGAATTCTTGGCCAGCGACGCTTAAGTCGAATCGTTGCGTCGTTCGAGTAAAATCCGAACGGCCATCTCCTATAATTCTGCCGTCAGACAGAGCTTCAAGCTCTGGCAGGCGTTCCTTGAACCCCTGCAGTTTGTTCCTGGTGTCAGCCAACTGACTTTCCAGTCCTATTTTCTGTTCGTTCAGGGTCGACAGCTCGCTCTCGCATTCTGTTTCGATCTTGCGCAACTGTAGCTTTTCACGCGCAAAGGCCAGCTCCTCTTCCGTTTTCCGAAACAGGTGCAGAAACTTCTGCCACAAGGACGCCGTTCGTTTTTGCTCCAGTAACAGCTCACGATATTGGGTAATTTTGTTACTGGATTCCACACTTAGCTGTTCATATTTGGCAGACGTTTTTTCATATTCATCGCTGAGATCTTCAAGTGCTCGGCCGAGTCGCTCTGCCTCATGGTGGAGCCCGTCCAGTGCTTCAACTGTCAACCCGTGTTTGCTCTGGAATTCCCGGAACGCTTCCTGATCTTTCAGTTTGCTGGCTTCTTTCAGCAATATTCTCAGGGTCTCTATGATGGTGGATTTTCCGGCACCCGTTTCGCCATAAAACGCGATAGTGAATGTATCCCACTCAGCATTTGTCTCAAGTGCTTCCAGCTGACCCTGAAGGTTTGACCGATGCTTCTGGAGCAAGGCATGGGCCTCACGCTGAGCTACTTTCAATTGCTCATCATCTGACTCTGTGGTCAGTTCTCCGATAAGGCCATCCAGTTCAGCGTTAACCCCGTGATACAGTTCACGTGGATCATCTATATTCAGTTTCATGTAGTCATCTACTATTTTATTGCCTTCCCAAGCACTGCTTAATCTCTGATGTTAAACCTTGGCAAGGTTATTTAAAATCAAGGTGTTATTGTCTTCCATTTGAAACTTAACGTGTTCGCATGACTTCAGCATTTTACTCGCGGATTACCGTTGTGAGGAAAAACCGTGGAGGGGGCATGGCATGTGGCGGCAAGGCTACCGCCCTTGAATGTCAGCCTCCAGTCAGCTGCTTTTTACCGGCTTACCGGCGATATTGCACTGACATGACCCATGGGGGACTCTGACAAGTTTGTTGCCAAACGGCTATGTTAGCGAGCGATGCAGGATAGGGAAGCGGGAGATGATGGTTTTCTGGGCAAGATCAATAAATTAATCATCTTGAGCCGTGTTGCAGTCGAACATCCACAACGAAAGGGCTGATCTCCAAGGGCTGAAAATGGGAATGCGACCGTTTTGTGCACCGCGTAGCGAGCCCACTTAGTCACTGCCGGGCCGGGTCAGGTTCGCCATCAAGGATGATGGCGCAGCCGGATCAAGAGGCCTGTCATAGTTTCGCAGCTTGGCCTAGCAGCTTCCTCCTCCCTAGATGCCGGTCTCTCTGGTATGATGCGCCATCATTTAGCGACCGGTGACGACGCCAGTATCATGGCGGTCAGGCTGCCGGTACGGCCATTTTTCTTCGGGGCGCATTCGCGCGACCCGACCTACGGATCTTGAACATGAGCACTGAACTTATCTACGGCATTCACGCTGTATCCGCGCTGCTGGAGCGCACCCCAGAGCGCTTTATCGAAGTGTGGGCCCTCAAGGGGCGGGATGACGACCGGCTGCAACCTCTGCTGGCCGAGCTGGAATCCCTCGGCCTCAAGGTGCAGAGCGTGAACCGCAAGACCCTTGATGACAAAGCGGAAGGCAACAATCACCAGGGCATCATGGCCCGGGTGAAAGAGGCGCCGAAGCTGGCCGAGCACGATCTGGCCAGCCTGCTGGACGAGTTGGCGGCACAACAGAGCCAGCCCTTCCTGCTGGTGCTGGATGGCGTGACCGATCCGCACAATCTCGGCGCCTGCCTGCGCAGCGCTGATGCCGCCGGGGTGCACGCGGTGATCGTGCCGCGCGACAAGGCCACGGGTCTCACCCCGATCGTGCGCAAGGTTGCCTGTGGCGCCGCCGAAGTGGTGCCGCTCATTCAGGTCACCAACCTGGCCCGTACCCTGCGCGAATTGCAGGAGCGCGGCGTCTGGATTGTCGGCACCGCTGGCGAGGCCGATCACGACCTCTATCAGGCCAAACTGACCGGCCCGATGGCGCTGGTGATGGGTGCTGAAGGCAAGGGGATGCGCCGTCTGACCCGCGAGCACTGCGACGAGCTGGTGAGCATCCCGATGGCGGGGGCGGTATCCAGCCTCAACGTCTCGGTGGCAACCGGCGTCTGCCTGTTTGAAGCCGTACGCCAGCGCCGTGCTTGATCATGCTGACTGACAGACCCCCCTTCGATTGGGCGCAGGTCGCAGATAGAGAGGAGGCCGCGCGCCTCCTCTCTTTTGCCCGCCCGCTGACCCTCAGCCCGAAAAGCTGCCTCTGGCATGCTGGCGACAGCCCGGATCTGCTGGTCAGGGTGGAGCAGGGGCTGCTGCGGGCCAAGCTGGTGCTGGAGGATGGCCGCGAGTACATCAAGGAGTTCTACTGGGAGGGGGACGAGTTTCTCGACTTCCACCACCTGCTCAGTGGCGAGCCGGCCCGCTACAGCGTGGAGGCGCTGGAGCCCTGTCGTCTGCAGCTGTTCAGTCTGGCCGACCTGCGCCAGCTGCACGGCTGGCCGCGCTGGTACCAGCACCTGCTGGAGGTGCAGCTGCGCATCAAGGAGGAGAAGGAGCAGTTGCTGCTGACCGGCAGCCCGCAGGCGCGCTATCAGCACTTTCTCGACAGTTTTCCTGCTCTCGATGCCAGAGTGCCAGACCACCAGATTGCCGCCTATCTCGGTATCACTCCCATTAGTCTGAGCCGCATTCGCAAACGGCTGAAAGAACTTAACAAAGGTTAATGCAGGGCGCTGGCGCCACGATTATGCTGGCAGGCCGAACTGATAAGGAGTTGCCGATGAACTGGATCCTGAAACCCTGGTCTGAACTGACCACTGACGAGTTGTATGAGTTGCTGGCGCTGCGGGCCGAGGTGTTCGTGGTGGAGCAGACCTGCCCCTTTCAGGATCTGGACGGGCTCGATCGCCGCGAGGGGGTCTGGCACCTGCTCGGCTATCAGGGCGACCAGCTTGCTGCTTACGCGCGGATCATGGCGCCCGGCATCGGCGATGAGAGCGGCGCCGCCATCGGCCGGGTGGTGACCTCACCCAAGGCGCGCGGCGGCGGTCTCGGTCATAAGCTGATCGGCGAGGCGGTCAAGGCGTGCGAGGCGCGCTGGCCGACCCACAGCATTTGGCTGGGGGCGCAGGCCCATCTGCAAGGCTTCTATGGCCAACACGGTTTTGTGGCGGAAGGGGAAGGCTATCTCGAAGATGATATCCCCCATATGGGGATGCGCAGAGTGGTGGCATAACCACTCGTCAGAGTGATCCAGAATGCAGAAGGGCCATCCCGCGGGATGG
>NZ_JBFOCT010000024.1:122672-170555 GCF_040907925.1 Aeromonas sp. s12
GGCCATCCCGCGGGATGGCCCTTCTCTTTATCGCCAGGCGATCACTTCTTCTTTTTCTTCTTGGCGGACTTCTTCTTGTCGACCGGCTTTTTCTTCTTCACCGGTACCCGCGCTTCCTTGTGTTTCGGGCGCAGCTCGTCGATCACCCGGCGCTTGAGGCGCTCCTCGGTGTAGCGCTCGATCTTGGCGACCATCGCCATGTCGTGGGCTTCCACCAGGCTGATGGCACAGCCACGGTTGCCAGCGCGGCCAGTACGGCCGATCCGGTGGACGTAGACATCGGCGCCGTAGGGCATGTCGTAGTTGATGACATGGCTGACGTTCGGCAGGTCGATGCCGCGTGCGGCGACGTCGGTGGCGATAAGGAAGGGCACTTCCCCTTCGTGGAACTTGCGGATCGACTCGATACGCTTGCTCTGCTCCATCTCGCCACGGATCCAGGCGCAGGAAATACCTGCAGCCTGCAGCTGGCCGGAGAGCTCCGCCAGACGCTCGCGAGTCTTGACGAAGATGATGGCTTTCTGGGTTTCCGGATCTTTCAGGATGTGGGTCAGCAGCGCCAGCTTGTGGGTGGCGTCATCGGCCAGATGGATCCACTGGGTGATGGGGCGACGTTCGCTGCGGGGCGGCTCGGCGTGCAGCTCCACCGGATCCTTGAGGATCTCGTTGGCGAACTTCTCAAGGCCGGCCCCTTCCAGGGTGGCGGAGAAGAGCATGGTGTGCTTGCGGTAGCGCGCCTCTTCCACGATGCGGTTCACATCCTTGATAAAGCCCATGTCCAGCATGCGGTCCGCTTCATCCAGCACCAGCACTTCGATGTCGTGGCTCTCGAACTCCTCTTTCTCGATGTACTCGAGCAGACGGCCCGGGGTGGCCACCACGATGTCGGTGGTCTTGGTCAGGGCAGGCAGCTGCTCTTCATGGCTGACGCCGCCAATGATGGTCTCGATGCTGAGGTTGGTATGGGCCGCCAGCGCCTTGGCGTGTGCGGTCACCTGCAGCGCCAGCTCGCGGGTCGGTGTCAGGATCAGCATGCGGCAGGGGCCCGGCTTGCGGCGCGGGAAGTCCAGCAGGTGCTGGAGTGCCGGCAGCAGGAAGGAGGCAGTCTTGCCGGTACCGGTCGGAGCGGATGCCAGAATATCGCGGCCGTCCAGGGCTGGCTCCAGCACCATCTGCTGGATGGTGGTGGGGCGGGTGAATCCCATCTCGGCCAAGGCCCGGTTGAGGGCGGGGTGCAGGTCGAAATCATCAAAGGACTGGCTCATGGCAATACTCGGTCATTAAGGAAACGGCAGATTATAGGCGATTATCTCGTCGGCTCCTATTGGTGAGTGTGTCTTAGCCGCTATAATCGCCCACCATTTTTGCAGATGACGGGGGCCAGATGGGACGTAGTCGCGGATTTACCTTCAAACAGTTCCATATCAATCACGATCGCTGCGCCATGAAGGTAGGCACCGATGGCATTTTGCTCGGTGCCTGGGCGCCGGTCGAACAGGCGCGTCGAGTGCTCGATATCGGCACCGGCAGCGGCCTGATCGCCCTGATGCTGGCCCAGCGCAGCAGATCTGACTGCCGTCTTGATGCGGTTGAGCTGGATATTAATGCGGCCAATCAGGCGCGGGAGAATGCGGCTGCCTCTCCCTGGGCCGATCGGGTGACCGTCATAGAGAGTGCCATTCAGGATTATCAGGCAGCCCCTTACGATCTTGTCGTCTCCAACCCTCCCTATTTCGTGGCAGGCCAGTCATTTAGCGATCCGGCGCGGGCGTTGGCCCGCCATACCGGCGCCCTCGACAGCCACGCATTACTGGCGGCCTGCGATCGTTTGCTGAGCCCGAACGGGCAGGTGGCGCTGGTGCTGCCGACGGCGATGGCCGATGAAATTTTATGCATTTCGGCGAATTATGATCTGCATGGCATTTGTTATACAGCTGTTATCACCAGAGAGGGTAAAGAGGCAAATCGTGTTTTATTGCTACTTGGCAGAGGATTAAACAGGTGTGAGAGGGGTGAAATTGTGATCCATTCTGCTGATGGGGCCTATTCCGACAGATATATCCAACTGACCAACCCCTTCTATTTGAAGATGTAAATTTCGTCTTGAACTATTTTTTCACGCCATTATGCTGGTTCCAGATCGAGCGCCCGCTCCAGACCAGCTAAAACCACTGGTTGCGATGAAAAAACATGCGGGGCTCTTTTTTTATACCCCCTGAACACACCCGGTCAGCGACCGATAAAAACTATAACAAGCAATAATTTACAAGACAGACGAGGTTGAACTTGACGAAATCACTCACATTGTCCGATGTACTCGGATTAGGGTTTATGACCTTCGCCTTCTACCTGGGCGCCGGTAACATCATTTTCCCGCCGTTGGCCGGTTACATGGCTGGTGAGCACCTCTCCCTGGCGATGTTTGGCTTCCTGGTTACTGCCGTGGGCCTGCCTCTGGTGACCATTCTGGCCGTGGCGAAAGCCGGTAACGGTTGGGCTGGCATGACCAAGCTGCTGCCTGCCGGTGTTGCGACTGCGCTGGCCGTTGCCATCTATATCATCATAGGCCCGGCTTTTGCCGCGCCCCGTACCGGTCTGGTTGCCTATGAAATGGGCCTCAAGCCATTCATCGGTGACATGGGGCAGGCGGGTCTGGCGGCCTATACCGTGATCTTCTTTGGTGTGGCCATTCTGGTCTCCATGAACCAGGGCAAGCTGATGGACGCCATCGGCAAATACCTGACTCCGGTACTGATGCTGCTGCTGCTGACTCTGGCGATCGGTGTATTCTTAGCACCGCAAGGCTCCATGCCTGATGCGTCCGGTGACTATCAGAACAGCCCCTTCGTGAAAGGGATCCTGGAAGGCTACAACACCATGGACACCCTGGCGTCCCTGATGTTTGGCGCCCTGATCGTCGATCTGCTGCGCCAGAAAGGCATCAACGATTACAAGAGCCAGTTCAAGTATCTGGCCATTGCTGGCTTTATCTCTGCCGTTGGTCTGAGCGTGGTGTACGTATCCCTGTTCCAGCTGGGCAACACTGCCGCCGGCGTGGCGACCGATGTCAGCAACGGTGGCGCTATCGTCAACGCTTACGTACTGAGCCTGTTTGGTCAGCCGGGTCAGTTCATTCTGGCGGCCATCATCACTCTGGCGTGCTTTACCACTGCAGTCGGTCTGATCTCTGCCTGTTCCGATTTCTTCCACAATCTGACCGGTATGGCTTACAAGAAGCTGGTGGTGTTGCTGGGCGTTATCTGTGCCGTGGTGGCCAACGTGGGCCTGAGCCAGCTGATCAGCCTCTCCATTCCGGTGCTGGTTGCCATCTATCCAGTTGCCGTGGCGCTGGTACTGGTCACCTTCATGAAGGGTTACTTCGGCCGTCCCCGTCTGGTGTTCCGTGGCGTGTTGATGGTTGCCTTCCTGTTCGGTTGCCTGGATGGTCTGGGTGCTGCCGGTATGAAGATGGATGCGTTTGCCTTCCTGCCGCTGTTCGACAAAGGCCTCGCCTGGCTGATGCCGACCCTGCTGGCCTGCGTAGTTGGCGTGATGGTGCGTCCAACCGAGATGGCTGCCGAAGCTGCCTGATCACACCCGATCTGATATTGCCAAGAGCCTGCCCCGTGCAGGCTCTTTTGTTTTCTGTGAGCCTCGCTTCTCGCCTCGCTTTGCTGCCGTAATTGTCACTGTACGCAGATAGCATCTGAGCAGCCGTATCTTGCCGCTATAACCAGTTCCCCCTTCTACAACCCCTTCTCACTTCCCATAGGGCACGTGCGACACCTGTTTATGGAGCGCCGAGTTGTTCGACGATTAATTCCGCAGCAGTAAATTGTTTCAAGATATTAATTGGTGATTGAGATCGAACTCCTCTTCTTTATGCTAAAGGTGGTGCGCCTCATCCGGTCCGCGGGCCGTGTGGGGGCGAGAGGTATTGTTACCGGTTATCTGCCAGGCAGTGGGTGCAATCAATAACAAGCTGATAAGGCAGATGAGGTTGAGTTTGACGAAATCATTGAAGTTGTCCGACGTATTCGGATTGGGGTTTATGACGTTTGCCTTCTATCTGGGGGCTGGCAATATCATTTTTCCGCCGCTGGCCGGTTTTATGGCTGGTGAGCATCTGCTGGCCGCCATGTGCGGCTTTTTGCTGACGGCAGTGGGCTTGCCGCTGATCACCCTGATTGCGGTGGCCAAGGGGAGTTCGGGGGGCGGCGCGAGTGGCTGGACCGGAATGACCCGCTATCTGCCCGCCGGGGCGGCGACAGCGCTGGCCATCGCCATCTATATCATCATGGGGCCCGCCTTTGCCATTCCCCGCACCGGTCTGGTCGCCTACGAGATGGGGCTCAAGCCCTGGCTCGGTGATGCCGGTCATGAGGGGCTGCTGATCTACACCCTGAGTTTCTTTGCGCTGGTGATCCTGGTGGCGCTCGATCGGGGCAAACTGCTCGATGCGGTCGGCAAGTATCTGACCCCAGCCCTGATGGCGATGCTGCTTATTCTGGCGGTCGGGGTCTTTATGACGCCGCAGGGCACCATGCCAGATGCCAGCGGTGAGTACATAGATGCGGCTCTTACCAAAGGAATGCTGGAGGGGTACAACACCATGGATACCCTGGCCTCCCTGATGTTTGGCGCCCTGATCATCGGGTTGCTGCGCCAGAAGGGGATCGAGGATTATCGCAGCCAGTTCAAATACCTGACCATCGCGGGGTTGATCTCGGCGGTCGGGTTGTCGGCGGTGTATGTCTCGCTCTTTCAGCTGGGCAACAGCGCCGGTGGGGTGGCGAGCGATATCAGTAATGGCGGCGCCATCGTCAATGCCTACGTCCTGAGCCTGTTTGGCCAACCGGGTCAGTTTATTCTGGCTGCTATCATCACCCTGGCCTGTTTTACCAGCGCGGTCGGCCTGCTCTGTGCCGGTGCCGACTACTTCCATGGCCTGACAGGTTGGGCCTATCGCAACTGGGTGATGCTGCTGGGGGCGCTCTGTGTGCTGGTAGCCAATGTGGGGTTGAGCGAATTGATCGGCCTCTCCATCCCGGTGCTGGTGGCTATCTATCCGGTTGCCATCGCGCTGGTGCTGGTGACCTTCCTCAAGGGATGGTTTGCCCAGCCACAGCTGGTGTTTCGCGGTGTGCTGACGGTCGCCTTTCTGTTTGGTTGCCTCGATGGGCTGGGGGCTGCCGGGATGGCGATGGACGGCTTTGCCTGCCTGCCGCTGTTAGACAAGGGGCTTGCCTGGCTGCTGCCGACACTGTTGGCCTGCATCGTCGGCATCCTGGTGCGACCAAGCGGGAAGTTGGCTGCCGAAGCGGCTTAATTCAGAAACAACGAGATAGCAAAGAGGCCAGCATCTGCTGGCCTCTTCTGTTTCTGCCGGATCCGTTACCGGATCAGATTTGCGGGCCTGACGGCTTGGGTTTGCCCTCCAGACCATACCAGTGGGTTTCTACCCGTCCGGCATGCCACTCGAAGGTGCCCCAAGGCTGCTTGGCTTCCCAGCGCGGGAAGTTGATGAGCACCCGGTTATCTTCGTACTTGTAGAGGGAGGTGCTGATCTGAATGTCCGACAGGATCAACAGCAGGGCCCAGCAGATGAAAATCCATTTCAATGCTTTCCACATAGGGTTACTCAAAGCAAATTTCGATAGTGGCGCGACCGAAATCCGATTCGAACGGCATCATGATCTTGGTGCCATCGGCACGGTGGGTAATGGTGTGGTTGGGGCCGGAGACGATGATGGGGGTCGCCATGTCAAACTCGTAGCCCTTCTCGCCCAGCATCCGCTTGGCACCGCCAGTCACCATGTTGGTGATTTCACCGACCATGTCGGTCACCTCTTCGTTGATGTTGGCGGGCGCTTCCCCCAGCATGCGGCGCATGATCTCCAGCGCCAGCCCCTTCTCGAAGCTGATTGAGAGGGAGCCACGGGTCTGCGGGCCGACCATGCCGATCAGGCCGGAGACGTCGCCGCGCGCCAGCTCATCCATCTTGCGTTTCGGTTTGCCCGGTTTGAGTTCCAGCTGTGCCATGGTCGAGAGCACATTGAGCAGGGATAGCAGGAACGGATTTACAAAATCAGCCTTCATGATGACTTCCTACAGTGGGCGTACAACGGGCACATTGGCCATGTGCCTCTATCGTCTTATTGGTAATAGTAAAACCATGCAAGTGGGCCTGCTCGGAAAACGCGCTATCGATCGCCGTATCGTGAAGCTCGACCACATCCCCGCACTCGTCGCAGATCAACAACTGCATCGGGTGAGCGTGATCGAAGTGGCAGCAGAAGATAAACGCGTTGAGAGATTCCACCTTGTGAGCAAAGCCCTGTTCGAGCAAAAAATCGAGTGCCCGATAGACGGTTGGCGGCTTGGCATTGGCTTCGGTTTGTTGCAGCTGGGCCAACAAATCATAGGCGCTGATGGCGTTGCCGTGTGCCGCCAGCAGCCGAAATACCTGACGTCGGGTCGGGGTGAAGCGGATCCCTCGCTGTATACAGAGTCGCTCGGCTCGTTGTAAAAGTTGGTCTTGATTCATGATCGCGCAGATACCCTTTCTATTAGCCGGATACTATCACAGGGCCTCGCATGGCGCGGCGACAAAATTCATTTTCTGGGGCTGCTTCACGTTGTGATAAAATCCGCCCCTTTCTTTAGCCAACCCGGATGATTTTTATGCAGGCGCAGCGTTTTTCCATCGCCCCCATGCTGGACTGGACTGATCGGCATTGCCGTTACTTTCATCGACTGATGAGCCGCCAGACCTTGCTCTATACCGAAATGGTGACCACCGGCGCCATCATCCACGGTAAGGGGGATTATCTGGGTTACAGCGAGCAGGAACACCCCATCTCCCTGCAGCTGGGTGGTAGCAATCCGGCCGATCTGGCCCACTGCGCCAAGCTGGCCGAGGAGCGCGGCTATGACGAGGTGAACATCAACGTCGGTTGCCCCTCCGATCGGGTGCAGAATGGCCGCTTTGGCGCCTGCTTGATGGGTGAACCGGCGCTGGTGGCAGACTGCGTCAAGGCGATGCGCGATGTGGTCGATATTCCGGTGACGGTGAAGACCCGTATCGGTATCGACGATCAGGACTCCTACGAATTTCTGCAGGCCTTCATCGAACAGGTGCGCGATGCCGGTTGCGACACCTTTATCGTCCATGCCCGCAAGGCGTGGCTGAGTGGCCTGAGCCCCAAGGAGAACCGCGAGATCCCGCCCCTCGATTATCCCCGCGTCTATCGGGTCAAGCAGGATTACCCGGATCTCACCATCGCCCTCAACGGTGGCGTCACCTCCATGGAGCAGACCCTTGAGCACCTGCAACACGTCGATGGCGTCATGATGGGGCGCGAAGCCTATCAGAACCCCTACATTCTGGCGCAGGTGGACAATCTGGTGTTCGGCCAGAACAACGCCGTGCCGAGCCGCCACGAAGTGGTGCGGATGATGCTGCCCTATATCGAGCAGGAACTGGCCAAGGGCAACTACCTCTCCCACATGACCCGCCACATGCTGGGATTGTTCCAGAATATGCAGGGGGCCCGCGCCTGGCGTCGTCACCTGAGCGAGAACGCCTGCAAACCGGGCGCCGGTATTCAGGTGGTGCTGGATGCCATGGCCAAGGTGCCGGAGTTTGCCAGCAGCGAGACGGCCGAATAAGCCTGTTGTGCCAAGGCAAGAGCAACAAAAAGCGCGTCAGTTGACGCGCTTTTTTATTACTGTCGCTTCAATATCTGAACTGGTTGATCAGCCGCGAGAGATCCTGCAGCCGCTCTACCAGCAGGGTGATGCCATCGAGGGCCTGCCTGCTGTTGTCGGCGGTGTGGCTGGCCAGTTGGTGGATCTGGTGTACCCCTTCATCGAGGGTCGCCGTGACGTCGGCCTGCTGACTCACCGCCTGGGCGATCTCGTCGCTGGTGCGGGTTACCTGCCCCAGCATCCGGTTGATCTGGGTGAGCACGTCGGCGGTGGTGCCCGCGTGCTGCTGGCAGCGTACCGAGGTCTGCGCCCCTTGTGTCATCCCGTCCGACAGCTGTTGTGTAGTCTGTTGCAGCGCCTGGATCATCTCGTGGATCTCGCTGGTCGAGGCTCGGGTCTTCTGGGCCAGCGCCCTCACTTCATCCGCCACCACGGCAAAACCGCGCCCCTGTTCGCCCGCCCGGGCGGCCTCGATGGCCGCATTGAGGGCGAGCAGGTTGGTCTGGTCAGCGATTTGACTGATCACCTCCAGAATACCGCTGATCTTCTGGCTGTCGCTGGTGAGCTGGGCCAGCACGGCATGGTTGGCATCCAGCTCCTGATGAAGTTGGTTGACGGCGGATCGGGTGGTCGCCAATGCTTGCAGCCCCTCATCGGAGACCTGCTGTACCTCTATAACCAGATTGCTCGCCTCATGGGCACTGTGGGCCACATCGCGAATGGAGTGGCTCAACTCGGTGATGGCGGTCGCCAGCTGCTCGCTGTGGGCGCGCTGCTGCTGCAGATGAGTATCAATGGTCTGGATATTGCCCCGGTCATCTTCGGCTGCCTGCAGGATCTGCTGGTTGGTGTCGGCGCTGCGCCCGACCACGGCCTTGAGCTCGGCCTGCTTCATTCGCAGGGCCAGTTCGACGGCCGCCAGGGTATCGCGCCGTCGGGTGTAGAGCACCTGACAGAGGTGGGTTCCCTTGTCTTGATCGGCAAGGGTGAGCAGATGAGCCAGCCGCTGCTGCAATCGCCAGCCGTGGATTGCCTGTGCCAACAGCAACAAGGCGGTGGGCAGCAGCCATAACAGGTTGCCGGTGGCAAAGGTAGCAAGGATGGTGAGCAAGGCAGAAGCGGAGAGCCAGAGGGTCAGCTGACCCGGTTCAATGTGAAACCGGCTCAGCCAGGGAAGTGCCTTGCCGCTGCGCAGCAGGCCATAGAGCTGCTCGGCCCAGGCCACATCGCTGGCGGCGGGTTTGGTGCGCACCGACTGGAACTCGACGATCTCCTTCTGCGCATTGAGGATCGGGGTGACGTAAGCGTTTACCCAATAGAACTGACCGCTTTTGGAGCGGTTCTTGACCAGCCCCATCCAGCTTTTGCCCTGTCGCAGCCGCTGCCACATGTCGGCGAAGGCCACCTTGGGCATGTCGGGGTGTCGCACCAGATTGTGGGGCACCCCTTCCATTTCGGCAGCACCGTACCCGGCCACATCACAGAAGTGCTGGTTGGCATAGGTAATATGACTGGCGGGATCCGTGGTCGAGATGAGTGCGATGTTGTCGGGGAAGTGTATCTCCCCCTCCTGATGGAGTCTGGTCATGTGTCATTCCTGAAAAAGCCAACTAACTGATAACTATGTTTTTTATTGTCGTTCTCAGTTAATCATTCTAAGGCTCTTCAGTGACCCGAACTTGGCTTGGGTCAATTAATCAACACAATGAATTGATGAAGTGAGGGTCAGCTGGCCGGTGTGAAATCGTGAACTTCGCCGCTTCTCGGTTTAAAGCGCGGATCGCTATCTTTGTAGCTGCGCACCAGCTCCATCGTCTTGCAAAAGCTGGTCTGCTTGTCGTACTCCTGACGAGCCAACTCGATGGCCCGTTCGGCACGGCGCCGCTCCATCTTGTCAGACTTGCGATCGCTGAACTGTTGCTGCTGGTGCAGCATCCAGCCGACAAACTCTTGCTGGCATTGGGATTCGCTATTGGCCTGCGCGGGCAGGGTCCACAACAACGAGAGCAGTATCAAATAACGCATGTCTGACTGGGCATTGAAGATTAATTGAACAGAAGGGGCGACATTTTAGGCTGGAAATCAGGGTGTGAACAGTATCAATAGCGAGGCCCTGCGGGGCCTCGCATCGTTGTGGCCGGTGTCAGTGTTTGACGAGGTACAGCTGGCGGCTGTAGGCCACATCTTCCGGGTTGTTGATGGGGTAGCCCTTGAGCCATGGCTTGATGAGTCGGGCATTGGTGTACTGGTAGATGGGGGCGATGGGGGCTTGATCCAGCAGGATCGCCTCCGCCTCGCCAAACAGCTTGCTGCGGCTGGCGGCATCCTGAGTGCTGGCCGCCTCTGCCAGTAGCTGGTCATAACGGGCATTGGCAAAGCCAGCCATATTGCCGCTGTGACGAGAGCCCCACAGGCCAAGGAACGCTGAAGGGTCGTTATAATCGGCGACCCAGGAGGAGCGGATCACCTCGAACTGACCACTCTGGCGGCTGTCGAGATAGGTTTTCCACTCCTGATTGGTCAGCTCGACCTCGGCGCCCAGCTTCTGCTTCCACATGCTGGCGATGGCCAGCGCCATCTTCTTGTGAATTTCCGCGGTGTTGTAGAGCAGGGTCAACTTGAGCGGCTTGTCCGGGCCGTAACCGGCCTCCTTGAGCAGGGCCTTGGCCTTGCTGTCCAGCGCCGGTTGGCTGCTGGTGGAGAGCAAGTTGACGGCCGGGGTAAAGCTGGCGGTCACATCCGGAGTGAAGTGATAAGCAGGTTTCTCGCCAGTGCCGAGCACTTTGTCGGCGATCAGGGCGCGGTCGATGGTGTAGGAGAGCGCCTTGCGCACCCGCACATCGTTCAGTGGTGCCTGACGGGTATTGAAAGCGTAGTAGTAGGTACCGAGCTGATCCGGGGTGTAGACCTCATTCGGGATCTGCTGCTTCAGCTTGTCGTACTGCTCCTTGGGGAAGGATTCGGTGATATGCAGATCGCCCGCCAGATAGCGGTTGGTCGCCGCGCTCTCCTGATTGATCGGCATGAAGATCACCTTGGTCAATACGGTATGGGCCCGATCCCAGTAATAAGGGTTGGGGGTCAGCTCCAGCTTCTCGTTGACCACCCGGTTGTTCAGCACAAAGGCACCGTTGCCCACCAGTTTGCCGGGTTGGGTCCACTGGTTGCCGTACTGCTCGATGCTGGCCTGATGGAGCGGCGACAGGCTGGGGTGGCTCAGCAGGTTCAGGAAGTAGGGCACCGGCTGGGAGAGGGTCACTTGCAGGGTGTGATCATCGAGGGCCTTGACCCCCAGCTCGCTGGCAGGCAATTTGCCAGCCACGATCTCGTCCACCTTGTCGAAACGGGCCAGTTGGGCAAACCAGGCGAAGGTGGCCGCCTCTTTCGGGTCGACCAGCTTGCGCCAGCCGTAGACGAAGTCGCCGGCCTTGACCGGATCGCCGTTGGACCAGCGCGCATCCGGGCGCAGATGGAAGGTAAAGAACTGGTTGCCCTTGTTCTCCCAGCTGGCCGCCACCCCGGCAACCGGTTTGCCATCCGGCCCCTGGGTCAGCAGCCCCTCGAACAGATCCCGCAGTACCTGCAACTCCGGCAGGCCGACCAGCTTGAGAGGGCTCAGGCTCGCAGGTTCATCCTTGAGGTGGCGAACGACAATCTGCTCGGCGGCGAGTTGTGTTCCGGCGGGAATATCGGCAGCCTGGACAGCAGCACAGCCCAGCAGGGCCAGCAAGGGGCTCCATCCTTTCATGGGTCGGATCCTTCAAATAGTGTGAAGCGGGGAGAAAACTCGGCGAGAAAATATCGCCGACAGATGGGAAATCATGATATCCCGTTTGCTGGTCTGACCGCCAGCATTCGACTCTCACTCCCAATCGGGGTAGAAGAGCGTTCCCGGCGTCTGTGCAGTTCAATGTGGTGAGGAGTGTCAAACGATGAAAGCATGGTTATTGCTGGCCTGTGTGCTGAGCCAGGGTGCCTGGGCGTTGGCCCCGTGCCAGAGCGACACGGCGGTGGGCAACTGGTGCGAGATCGGCATCGATGCCTTGCACCCGACCCAGGGGGGCGTCGGCCAGATCCAGGTCGATGAGACCCAGGCCATATTGGCGGGCATGAGCGCAAAGCAGCTCGACAAGTTGATGAAAAAGAAAGAGATCCCCGTGGTGATTGCGCCGGATGGCAGCTACTGGCTGGTGGACCGCCACCATCTCACCAAGGCGCTGTGGCAGCAGGGCGTCAAGGATGCCCGGGTCAAGGTGATTGGCCGTCTGCAGGACAAGGCCAACTTCTGGAGCCAGATGCAGAACAACCATTGGGCCTGGCTCAAGGATGAGAAGGGGCAACCACTGACCCCGGAGCAGTTGCCGACCAGCATCGACAAGCTGCCTGATTACCCCTATCGCACCCTCGCCGGACTGCTGCAGAATGCGGGCTACTTTCGCAAGGACAAACAGGTCTATTTCGTCGAGTTTGCCTGGGCCAGCTGGCTCGGCAAGCAGATGCAGTGGATGCCGGTGGACAGCGCCAATCTGGCGGCCCGCCTGCAACAGGCCAAACGGCTCGCCTGCGGCAGCGATGCCAAGGAGCTACCCGGTTATCCCGGCAAGCAGTGCAGCCTCAACCAGTCCAAAAGCGCGCAATGAGTGGATGTGCGATGACGGCATCCAGAGCATGCCGGAGATAAAAGAGGGCGACCCCAGGGTCGCCCTTATGCTGTCAGCGACTGGTTAGCGGTGGTCACTCATGGCGCTCCGCCCAGCGGGCAGCCGCCTGCTCAAGCAGGGCGACGTCACCTTGCTGGATCAGCGGTAGCAGATCGTTGACCTGTTGATCCGGCCAATCCCACCAGGCGAGAGCCTGTAGCCGGGCAATCTCCTCCTCGCCAAAGCGCATTCGCACCACCCTGGCCGGGGTGCCCGCCACCATGGCATAGGGCGGCACATCCTGATTGACCAGCGAACGGGCGGCGATGATGGCGCCGTCGCCGATGGTGACGCCGGGCATGATCAGCGCCTCCATGCCGATCCAGACATCGTTGCCGATGCGGGTATCGCCTGCGGGGCGGTAGCTGCGCTGGAGCGCCGCCAGCTCGGCGAACGGATAGGTGCTGATGAAGGCTGTGTTGTGGGTGTGGTTGCCGCCCATGATGATCTTTACCCCGGCGGCAATCTGCACATAGTCGCCGATATGGAGCCGGTCGATATGCCAGAGCGGCTCCCAGCCGGTTTCCGGGCTGCGGCTGAAGGGATCGCCATGGAGGTAGCGCACCGCCACCTCTTCGAAGGGGCCATCCCAGGCACCCGAGTAGTAGCTGTGCTGCCCCTTGAGGCAGATATTGGGGTTGGCCACCGTCAGGTGCAGGTATTCGACCTGCGACCAGTGTTGGCAGGTGTTCATGCTGGAACTCCTTTGCTGAATGGATCGGATGGGTTGCGTTCGCGTGAGCGCAGCTAATAGATCCAGACCAGCATGCGGGGCACGCAGAGCAGGGAGCAGCCCAGCATCTGCGGGAGGCGTGGTCGCATTGTGGTGTGCACCAAAGAAGGGGGGAAGGGCACGATCATAAAGTCGGGTGCCGGGTTTGCCAAGGTTGCGCAGAGATCCTGCACTAACCCTCTGGTTGATATTTATTCTCAATTAGCCATGATAATACTCCCACCATGACGGATTCGGGAGAGCGAAATGACACCGCAAAGTTGGCAACGATACATGCTGGAGGCGGAGCGTGCCTGGCAGGCCGGTTCGCTGGGGGCGGCGATCTGCTTTTATCAGCAGGCGCTGGGGGATGTTTACGAGATGACCCAGGTCGAGTTGACCGAACTGGCCACCATGCGAGTCGCCACCTGCCACCGGCTGGCCGACTTCTGGCGGGCGATGGATGAGCCGACTTACGAGCTGCGCTACCTGAAACTTGCCTCCGAGCTGGTGACTGCGCTGGTGCCACAGTGCCCCAATCGGGAGTGCGAGGCACTGATCAGCGAGTTGGGTTGCTGTCGTGGTGCCCTGCTCGCCTTTCTCAAGCGCCACCCCAATCCGGAAATTGCCCGGCTGATCCAGCTGCAGGACAAGGTGCAGGGTTGCGAGCTGATCGGCCGTTTTCGTCTCAACTGAACGGATGTGGGCGCGGCTCAGCCCCGCCGTTTGAGTTTCTGGGCGATCCGCTGCTGCGCCTCTTCCCCTTGCAGTGCCTGGGCGAAGGCGCGCGCCTCTAGATCGATGACAAAGTGCACCGCCTGTTTGAGCTCCTGTTTCAGCAGCGCCTTGCTCTTTTGCAGCGCTCTGGGCGGCTTGGCCGCCAGCTTCAGCCCCTGCTCGCGGGCAAAGGAGAGCAATCCATCGGCCGCCACCACCTTGTTGGCCAGCCCGAGTCGCAGCGCCTCCTCGGCATCAATCGCCTCAGCCAGCAGCAACAGTTCGGCTGCCTTGAGGTGTCCCACTAGACGTGGCAGCAGCAGGCTGGAGGCGAACTCCGGCACCAGTCCCAACTCGACGAAAGGAAGCTGCAAGCGGGCGTTATCCGCTAGATAGACCAGATCGCAGTGCAGCAGAATGGTGGTGCCTATCCCTACTGCAGGACCTGCAACAGCGGCGATCACGGGTTTGGGGAAGTCGGCAAGGGTGTGGAGGAACTGCAGTATGGGGTCGTCGGGCTCCAGCGAGCTCTTGCCCATAAAGTCAGCCAGATCATTGCCCGCGGTAAAGCAATCCTGCTGCCCCTGCAACAACAGGACATGCACCTCCTCATCGGCTGCCGCCTCTCGCAGCGCTGCCACCAGTTGCTTATAGAGCTCGGTATTGAGGGCGTTGCGCTTGTCGGGGCGGTTGAGGGTCAGGGTGAGCAAGCCATCCTGCTGCTCGGCAATGAGAATGGGGGCCATGTCTAAATCCTTGTTATTGAAAGGTGCAAAAAAGGTTGCTGCTGGGGTAACCTTGGCGCCGTTTAACAACATCATAAAAGGATTTCAACCATGTTTAAACGTGCGTTTTATTCTCTGCTGGTTCTGGGTATGACGGCGCCTGCACTGGCCAAGGTCGAGGCTGTCGACGGCTATGTGCGCCTGTTGCCGCCGGGCTCCCCCAACACTGCCGCCTTTATGGTGCTCAAGAATGACGCCGATCAGCCGGTCAAGCTGGTGGCGGCGGCTTCTGCTGCAGCGGGTCGTGCCGAGCTGCACACTCACCTGCACGAAAATGGCGTGATGAAGATGCGTCAGGTCGAGAATATCGAGATCCCGGCCAAGGGCGAAGCGGTGCTGAAACCGGGCAGCCTGCACATCATGTTGTTCGAGGTGGGCACGCTCTCCGAGCAGACCCCTTTCCCGCTCACCCTCACCATGGATGATGGTCAGAAGCTGGATCTGTCACTGCCGGTGAAGCCGATTGAGCCGATGGCAGAGATGAAGCATATGAAGCACTGACATTTGTCGTCGTTTGTTCAGGATTGACGCTGGGTATTTTGGCTGCACCGAGTAAAATAGTGCTCTTTTCCATGTATGCAAGAGGAAGTGACGTAATGAAAAAGACGCTGATTGCCGGTTTTGTGCTGGCTCTGTGCAGCCAGAGTGCCATGGCCGCTGACGACTGGCGTTTTGCCGCCGGTGCCGACGTATGGGCCGCCAAGGGCAGTGGTCAGGCTTATGGCACCAGTGCTGATGGCAGCTATGACGACAGCTACAACTGGAACGGCTATCTGCAACTGGAACACGGCATCATCTTCCTGCCGAACGCCAAGTTTGAAGTCTCCGATTTCAGCACCTCCGGCGGCAACTTCAAGAACGATCTGACTGCCTACGATCTGAGCCTCTACTACCGTCTGTTCAACAACGATCTGTTCAAGATCGATCTGGGTATGACCGGTCGTCACTACGATGGCGAGCAGGTCTACTCCGGTCGCAAGGGTTATGACGAAGATACCCTGATGGCCTATGCCGGCAGTGAAGTGAAGATCCCGGGCACCGGCATCGCCTTCTTCGGCGATCTGCGCACTCACGATGCGGACAACTATGACTACCGTCTGGGTGGTTCCTACAAGTTCTCCTCCATGCCGATCAAGCTGCGTGCCGGCTGGCGTGAAGCCAAGGTCGACTTCGCCAATATCGACCAGTCTGTCGATGGCTGGTTCATGGGCGGCGAATTCACTTTCTAATCTGACGTTGTCTGACAACGGGGGTGATATTCTTCGCCAACATCTATCAGAGTATTCTGTCGATGGATGGTTCATGGGCGATGAATTCACTTTCTAATCTGACCGTCGACTGACGACGAGGAGCGATAATGGGCCACATCATAGTGACAGGTGCCGGTTCTGGTCTCGGCCGGGCGCTGACCATCGGACTGGTTGAGCGGGGCCATCAGGTCTCCATGATGGGGCGCCGTTATCAGCGACTGCAGGAGCAGGAGCAACTGCTCGGCAGCGCGGTGATCGGCATCGCGGCCGATCTGGCGCACCATGAAGAGGTTGATGTCGCCTTCGCCGCTGCGGTGGAGTGGGGCGGGCAGCCCGACATGGTGATCCACTGCGCCGGGGTGGGCGAGTTTGGCCCGGTCGGTGTCTACACCGCTGAACAGATCCGCCGGGTGGTGGAGAGCAACCTTATCTCCACCATTCTGGTGGCCCAGCAGACGGTGCGGCTTATCGGTGAGAAAGGCGGAGTACTGGCCAATGTGCTCTCCTCCGCCGCTCAGGTGGGCAAGGCCAACGAGAGTCTCTACTGCGCCTCCAAATGGGGGATGCGCGGCTTTCTGGAGTCACTGCGCGCCGAGCTGAAAGGCTCGCCACTGCGGCTGGTCAACCTCTACCCGAGCGGGATCCGCAGCGAATTCTGGGATAACTCGGATCACGTGGACCCGAGCGGTTTCATGACCCCGGAAGATGCGGCGGCCTATATGCTCGACGCACTGGAAGCCAGAAGCAGCTGCCACGTGACCGACCTCTTTATCGGTCGCAATCCTTGAGGCGAAGCCAGCCATCCGGTTGCCGTCGTCAGCACACAGAAACAAAAAGCGCGCCAAATGGCGCGCTTTTTTATATCGGGAAGAGGGCGGAATTAACGGCCCAGCTTGGCCTTGAGCATGGCGATGATGTCGCTGATGGCCACTTCCTGCTTCTCGCCGGTGCGGCGGCACTTGTACTCCACCACGCCGTTGTCCAGACCGCGATCGCCGATGACGATGGCGTGCGGGATGCCCAGCAGCTCCATGTCGGCAAACATCACGCCCGGGCGCTCTTTACGGTCGTCGAACAGCACGTCCACACCGGCGGCTTTCAGCTCGGCGTAGAACTGTTGTGCCTGCTCGGCCACGCGCTCGGACTTGTGCATGTTCATCGGCACGATGGCCACTTCGAACGGAGCGATGGCGTCCGGCCAGATGATGCCGTACTGGTCGTTGTTCTGCTCGATGGCAGCGGCCACCAGACGGGAAACCCCGATACCGTAGCAACCCATCTCCATGGTGACGGATTTGCCAGCTTCGTTCAGCACGCTCGCCTTCATCGCTTCGGAGTACTTGGTACCCAGCTGGAAGATGTGGCCCACTTCAATACCGCGCTTGAGCAGCAGCTTGCCCTGGCCGCACGGGCTCGGGTCGCCTTCTACCACGTTGCGCAGGTCGGCAACTTCGTAAGAAGCGATGTCGCGATCCCAGTTGGCACCGGTCAGGTGGAAGCCGGTCTCGTTGGCGCCGCAGACGAAGTCCGCCAGATGGGCGGCGCTGCGATCGACGATGATGCGACCGGCAAAGCCGACCGGGCCGATGGAACCTGCGTCGCAACCGGCGGCAGCTTTAATCTGCTCGTCGTTGGCGAAGGTCAGCGGGTTGGCTACGCCAGAGAGCTTCTCGGCTTTGATTTCGTTCAGCTCGTGGTCGCCACGCAGTACCAGCGCGATGACGGCCTGCTTGCCGTGCTCATCTTCCTCTGCCAGTACCAGCAGGGTCTTGGCGATGGTAGTCGGAGCCACGTTCAGGAAGGCTGTCACTTCGTCGATAGTGTGGACGTTCGGGGTGGCAACCTTGGTCAGGGCTTTGGTTGCGGCAGCGCGCTCACCAGCCGGTGC
This sequence comes from Aeromonas sp. s12, assembly GCF_040907925.1. NCBI lineage: Bacteria > Pseudomonadati > Pseudomonadota > Gammaproteobacteria > Aeromonadales > Aeromonadaceae > Aeromonas > Aeromonas sp. s12. The sequence goes on from NZ_JBFOCT010000024.1 coordinate 140,435, forward strand.
CAGCGCTTCGGCCATCTCGATGTTGGCGGCGTAATCGGAGCTGTCGGAGAAGGCGATCAAGTCTTCACCGCTCTCGGCCAGCACCTGGAATTCGTGGGAACCGGTACCCCCGATGGAGCCGGTATCGGCCTGCACCGGACGGAAGTTCAGGCCCATGCGGGTGAACGCCTTGCAGTAGGCGGCGTGCATCTTCTCGTAGGTATCGACCAGAGACTCTTTGTCGATGTGGAAGGAGTAGGCATCCTTCATCAGGAATTCGCGGCCACGCATCACGCCGAAACGGGGGCGTACTTCGTCGCGGAACTTGGTCTGGATCTGGTAGAGGTTGAGCGGCAGCTGCTTGTAGCTGTTCACTTCGTAACGCACCAGCGCAGTGATCACCTCTTCGTGGGTCGGGCCCAGCACGAAGGGACGGTTGTGGCGGTCGGTCAGACGGCACAGCTCGGGACCGTAGTCATCCCAGCGGCCGGACTCCTGCCACAGCTCGGCGGGTTGTACCACCGGCATGGAGACTTCGACGGCACCAGCATTGTTCATCTCTTCGCGAACAATGTTCTCGATTTTCTTCAGTACCCGCAGACCGGTTGGCAACCAGGCATACATGCCGGAGGCCAGTTTACGGATCATCCCGGCGCGCAGCATCAGCTGGTGGCTGACAACTTCAGCGTCGGAGGGGGTTTCCTTGAGAGTGGAAAGCAGATATTGGCTGGTACGCATCGCGGTAGACCTTAGCTAGAACGGGCGCGGGGCCCAGGATAATTTCAAGGGCGGAATTTTAACAGGCTGGGCGTTATGGCCCAAGGGCTAAATTTGCCGCAGCCCGAAAGGTGGCAACGCCTGGCAGATAGCCTGGGGTAATGACCATTGCAACAAGCAGGCTTTTTATGCCTGCAATTTGGCCGGATCTCCGCTAAACTCTGCCACCTTTTCTCGATGGGCATGGCTTTGCCGCGTTCATCACCCCCCATTTTTAGTACTTTTGGAGCCGCTCATGCCGTTAGTGGGACATCAACACCAGATCGAGATCCTGGAACTGACCGACAAAGGAGATGGCAAAGGACGCCTGTTCGATCGCCCCCTGTTTGTCGAAGGTCTGCTGCCCGGTGAGCAGGCGCTGGTGGAGCTGACCGAGGTCAAGCCGAACTATCTGCACGGCAAGGTTGCCGAGCTGCTCCAGCCCTCTGCCGATCGGGTTGCCGATTTCTGCCCCAACACCGAGTGTGGTGGCTGTCAGGTGCGCCCGCTGGCCTATCCGGCCCAGCTCAAGCTCAAGCAGGCACTGGTGCAGAGCGCACTGGAGCAGGTCGGGCTGGGTGACACTCCGGTCAAGGATATCCTTGGCATGGAAAGCCCGTTCGCCTATCGCAACAAGGCGCAATATGCGGTGCGTGGCTGTGACGCCGGTGCCGAGATCGGTTTTTATCGCAAGCACTCCCACGATCTCATCACCGCCGATGATTGTGCGGTGCAGGACTCGCTGCACGTCGAGCTCAACGCCCGGGTGCGCAACTGGATGCGCGAGCATGACATCGCCGCCTATGACGAAGTGAACCACAGCGGCTGCGTGCGCAACCTGATGACCCGCAAGGGCTTCAAGAGCGGCGAGCTGATGGTGGTGCTGGTGACCCTGGGCGAGGAGCTGCCGTTCGAAGCCGAGCTGCTGGCAGCCCTGAGCGATCTGCCGGTTACTACTCTGGTGCAGAACATCAACGATGAGCGCACCAACCGCATTCTGGGCGCGATCAACCGGGTGCTGCTCGGCGAAGGGGTGATCCGCGACAAGATCCATGAGCTCGAGTTCGAGATCTCGCCGCTCTCCTTTTTCCAGAACAACCCGACCCAGACCGATGTGCTCTACTCCAGTGCCCTCGAGTATGCCGAGCTGACCGGCAACGAGACGGTGTTCGACATCTATTGCGGTATCGGTACCATCTCCCTGTTCCTGGCTGGCAAGGCCGCCAAGGTCGTCGGGATCGAGTCGGTGGAGAGCGCTATCAGCGATGCCCGCCGCAACGCTGCCCTCAACGGCATCGAGCACACCGAATTCCACGTCGGCAAGGCCGAGCAGCTGATGCCCGAGCTGCACGCCCAGGGTGTGACCGCTGATGTGGTGGTGATGGATCCGCCCCGCAAAGGCTGTGACAAGGCGGTGCTGCAGACCCTGGTCGCCATGGCGCCCCGCCGTCTGGTCTATGTCTCCTGCAACCCGCAGACTTTGGCCCGCGACCTTGCCTGGCTGGTCAAGCAGGGCTTCGTGCTGGACGAGGTGCAGCCGGTCGATATGTTCCCGCACTCCATGCATGTGGAAGCGGTTGCCCGCCTGAGCCTGCCCGCCAAGGCGTGAGTCATCGCCTGATACTCGCAGATAAAAAAACGACGCCAGCTGGCGTCGTTTTTTTATCTCTGCAATCGGCGGATGGGCGATTAGCTGGCGCTCTGGCGCACCTCGGCGGCGATCTGGTCGAGCAGCTGTTGCCAGCCCTGACCCAGTTCGTTCACCAGCGCGTTATAGCCATCGGCCGGCAGTACTCGCTCCTGACGGAAGGGGGCATCGCGCAGCACGGTGCCATCTTCCGCCAGCAGGCGCCAGCGGCCGCTCAGCACGGCGCTGCCGTCATGACGGCCCTGAAAGCGCTCCACCAGAATGGTCAGCACCGGCCCCTTGCGGGCGCCATCCTGCCGTACCACCCAGCCCGGCAGGCGGGTGGAGAGGCCATTGAGGGTGAGCTGGTTGAGCTGATCGTCCAGCGCACCGGCCCAGCGATGGTACTCGGTGAAGTGCAGCTCTTGCCCTTCCAGCTGATAGACCAAACTGATCCGGTCGAGCTGGCTGGCCAGCGCCACCGGGCGCAGCACCAACTGGTGCTGCGGTTGGGCCGGGGCCGTCACGGGTTGCTGGCTGTCGGCATCGAGCGAGTAGTAGTGCAGGCTTGGCTGGCTGCTGCAACCCGCCAGCAGGCCCAACAGGGCCAGCGTCAGGATCTCTTTTTTCATTGTTTGCCTCGCTTGGGCTCAGGGTCCGATGGATGCGCGCGATCGAAGATCAGCGAGCTGGGCTGCTCGTTGAGGGAGTGCACCAGCGGCTGCAGTTCGCGCATCAACTGATTGAGGGTCTGCACCGACTGGCGCAGGTCCTGATTGGTCTGCGACTGGGCATCATAGGCCTGCAAGGTCTCCTGCAACTGCTTGAGGCTCTCGTTGAGCGAGGCGGGCAGCTGCTGGGTGGAATCCTTGGCAGTGAGCTTGTTCAGGTTGGCGCTGACTGCACTGATGTTCTTCAGGGTGCCATCCAGGGTGGTGAGTGACCCGTTGACCTTGGTCAGGGTGGTCGCCATGTCCATGTCGACAAACTTGTCGAGGATGAGGTTCACCTTGCGCTCGATCTGATCCAGCCCGCCCTGCACGGTGGGGAAGACCTGATAACCGGCCAGCTTGGCCTGCTCGAAACGTGGCGCGTCCGGATAGAAGTTGAGATCGATGATCTTGCCGCCGGTCAGCAGGCTCGAGGTCTTGAGGCTGGCACGCAACCCCTCCTTGAACTGCTTGCCGAACAGGGCACGCCACTGATCCTTCTCCGCCTTGGCATAGCGGTGGGAGAGGCGCTGCACCTCGATGCGGGCCAGCACCGGGATCTGGCGGCTCTTGAAGATCTGCACGCCCTTGTCCTCGATGAGGTAGGGGGCGGAGATGACGGTACCGACCCGAATGCCGCGATACTGCACCGCCGCGCCCGGGTGCAGGCCACCCACGTTGTCATCGAACAGGAAGACGTAGTCGATGAACTGATCCAGACTACCGGCCAGCACGCTCGCCTCATCCTGGAACAGGGTGAACCCTTCCATCTGTTTGACCGGTTCGCCAGGCGCCCAGCCGGGTGGCAGACCCATGGTGATGCCGCCATCGATCAGGCTCTCCAGCGAATCCATCTTCACCTTCATCCCCTCGCTGCTCATGGAGACCTCGAAGCCCGGGGTCATCCAGAAGCGGGAGTTGCTGCTCACCAGAATGTCATAGGGGGCGTGGATGAAGATTTGATACTGCATCTCGCTCTTTTCCGGCAGGAACTTCGCCTCTTCCACCTGACCTATGGTGAAGCCCTGATAGTTGATGGGGGAGCCTTCCCCCAGCGCGCGGGTGTCGCGACTGCTGAGGGTGAGACGCAGCCCCTTGGCATCGAGGGAGGCGAGTGGCGGTTTATCGAGCATGGCGTACTCGTCCCGCGCCCGACCTTTCTTGCCGGGGGCGAGCTCGATATAGGCGCCGGAGAGCAGGGTGCTCAGACCCGATACCCCTTCACGGCCCACTCTGGGCTTGACCACCCAGAACTGGCTGTCACCGCGCAGCATGCCGGAGGCGGCATTGGTCAGCCGTCCTTTCAGCACGGCATGGCTGTAGTCATCGCTCAGCTCGACGGCCTCGATGCGGCCGACGTCCACTTCGCGGGAGCGGATCACCGTCTTGCCAGCGACTATGCCCTCGGCAGTGGCGACTGTCAGGGTGAAACTGGGGCCCTGGGAGTACCAGTGCTGGAACAGCATCCAGAGACCGATGAACAGCGCCAGCAGGGGCACCATCCAGATTGCGGCGGCAGAGCTCAGAAAGTCAGAGCCCGGTTTCCACCTTTTTTTACGCTCACTCACGTTCGCGTTCTCCTTGTTGTAAATCCCAGATCAGGCGGGAGTCGAAACTCATGGCAGCGACCATGGTGATCAGCACCACACCTGCAAATGCGACGGCCGCAGGGCCGGGATAGATGGTCATCAGATTGTCGAGCCGGATCAGGCCCGCCAGAATGGCCACCACGAAGACGTCGATCATCGACCAGCGTCCGACAAATTCGGTCATGCGATAGAGTTTGAGCTTGCCGAGGGGGGAAGTGACATTGCCGCGCTGCACCATATAGCAAAGCCAGAATAGCGCCAGTATTTTCACCAGCGGCACCACCACGCTGGCGAAAAAGATCACCGCCGCTATGGGGTAGGAGCCCATGGCCCAGAGCAGCACCACACCGCCGAGGATGGTAGAGGGGCTGTCATCACCGAGAAACACCGTATCCATGATGGGATAGACGTTGGCCGGAATGTAGAGAATGGCGGAGGTAAACAGCAGCGCCCAGGTGCGGTTCAGGCCGCCTGGCTTGCGCGCATGCAGCTTGCCGCCGCAGCGGGAGCAGCTGTGGCTGCCCACCTCGCTCAGGGCGCCACAGATATGGCAGCCCACCAGACCTGATTCCAGCGCGCCCGCTTCCGGGTCGATCTCCCGCGCCTCGGTCGGGCCGAACAGCCGCTGCCACAGCCACATCTGATCCAGTGAGGAGATCATCTTGATGAGCAGCACGGTGTAGCCGACGAAAGCCCAGAATGACAGCCCCATCTTGATGTCGGCCATCCCCATCAGCTTGACCAGCGAGATGAGCACTCCCACCAGAAAGACATCCACCATCAGCCAGGGTTTGATCCGGCAGAGCAGACGGCCGAGGGAGCGCAGGGCATTGCTGTGCAGATCTTTATCGACCCGCCACAGCACCAGCATGATGGAGCCCATATAAACCAGCGGCAGGCCGATCAGGGTCAGGCTCAGTACCGCGCCGAGAAACAGATAGCCCTCATCCACCAGGGTGGTGATGCTCTGCAAAAAGGTCATCTCCTGGCCCACCCCTTTGGCCGAGAAGGACATAAAGGTAAAGGCATTGGCGAGCACGAACATGATAAGTGCCGCGAACCCGTAGGAGATCGGCCGCAACTCCTGCTGTGGCAGGTGGCGACTCAGGGTGTGTCCGCAACGGGGGCAGCAGCTGGCCTGTCCCACCTCGAGCGGTGTGGCCGGTATCAGCAGGTCACACTCTTCGCAGGCAGTGGCATCATGGACATAGGTGGTGTGGTGTTGGTGTGAAACCGGATGCAAGATAAAACCCCAGATAAGGCCCGTGGTAGAGCCAGAGCTGGCGATTATCGCAGTTGTGCTGGTCAGCGACCAGCCCCCGGAGGCCGCTATTGCTGGCGGGAGTGAGAATGACTTTGACAAGCCAGTGCCCATTTAGCACAATCAAACGCCACTTTTTTTCCGCGGGACAATAATTTATGACAACTGAATCCCCCAGCTACTCCACGATTGAGCAAGCCTTCTCCCTCGGGAACGGGCAAGATTCTGCCCTCAACTGGTTGCGCAAGAACCGCAGTCAGGTCGCTATTTTTCTGGTGAGCGGCATCAAGCTGGAAGGCACCATCAGCGGGTTCGACCAGTACAGCGTGCTGCTGACCGATGCTCATGGTAACCAGCAGCTGGTCTACAAGGCCAAGATCTCCACCATCGCCATGCACACCGGCCGTCCGCAGGTGAACATCCAGCGTGCTCGCAAGCCGCGTGTCTCCATGGCGCCGCGCCCCCACGGTGCGCCGGGTCGTTATGATGACAATCAGGGTGGCGGCAACAACGAGTAATCGTCTGCCCCGCACTCCTCGTTGACGCGCCCTGCGTCAGCGGCTGACGGAGCCTGCTCTCATTTTTCATTCATGTCCCGTATGAGAGCCGGTTCCAGTTATCGCCCCTTGCAGGGCGATATTTTTTCCGCACTACGCCGTTATGCCGACCGGTTGACCCTCTTTGACCATGCAGGTCTGCATACCCGCCGCTTCTCCGGCCTGTACCCCGATACCGGTATCTTCAAACACCAGACAGCCTGATGGCTCGACCCCCAGCTTGCTGGCGACCAGCAGGAAGGTGTCTGGATTGGGCTTGTGCAGCTCCACATCGTCTGCGGTGACCACCACAGAGAAGTAGCGATCCAGCCCTGTGTTGCGCAGCACCGCTTCGGCGTTGACGCGGGGCGAGCCGGTGCCGATCCCCATCGGGATGACGCCATGATAGCGCTCGACCAGCGCCTGCATGGCCGAAAAGACGGTCGCCTTGTGCAGGTTGGCCACATAGTGGGCGGTCTTGCAGCGGGTGACTTCGAGCGGATTGAGGGGGATCTGCTGCTCCTGTGCGACCAGCAGGGCTATCTTGCGGCTCGGCATGCCCCCCAGCTCATAGAACCAGTCGGCATCGAAGCGAAAGCCAAACTCGCGGGCGGTATGTTCCCAGGCGGCGAGGTGCAGCGGCATGGAGTCGACCAGGGTGCCATCAAGGTCAAAGACCAGGCCTTGGAATCCGGAAAGCGTCATGGTGCGGGTCAGTCTCTGAAAAAAGGGAGCCCATTCTAGCCAGTGGCTCCCCGCCTCGCCATCACCTAGCTGGTGAGAAACGCTTGCCCCCACATTTGTGACTGAAAATAGACGGGGGTGAGCTGGGCCGGATCGAGTTGATATTTGGGGGCAAGCTGTTCCAGCAGGGCCCAGTTGCCCTGTTCATAGGTGCTGACCAGCTGAAACAGATGAAAGAGTGGCCCTTCGTGCAGTTCGATGGCGCGCTGCACGCTCTTGGGCAGGTGGGCCATCAGCGGCTCCGACAGCAGGGAGCCATCGAGCACCAGTCCTACCAGAAAGGCCCAGCTTGCCTCTGCTTTACCGAGGGCGGTGAGGGCAATCAACTCGCAGAAGCGGCCGCGGGCGATGGCCATGCGGGTGCAGGCCTCCGGCATGTGCTGGCTTACCCGGGCCAGACCGTTGATCAGCACGAACTTGCGGATCTCCTGCTCCCCCAGATAGGAGAGGGCGCGGGGCACCGAGGTGATGGGGGCGGCATGATCGAAGCCGGGGGCGTTGACGTAGGTGAGCAGCAGGCCGGGCAGCCAGGCATCCTGCTCCAGCAGGCGGGCTACCTGGGCGAAGGAGAACTCTTCGTGGCAGATGAGCTGGAGGATCTGCTGTACCAGCGCCATATCGGGCTGGTTGGCCCGCTGATTGACCAGTTCGGGACGGGCGAGAAAGCCGCCGGCAAAGAAGTCGACCCCCGCCTCCCGCAGCGGCAGAAAATCCGCCCAGGTTTCGATGTTCAGCGCCATCCGCTTGTGTTCGGTGGGCTGGCAGATCCCCTCTTCCCCCATCCAGTACACCAGCAAGCGGCTGGCGCCGAGCCAGCGCGGATCCCGGTTGGCGCCGTGCACCGCCAGTCTGCGCCGACTGTCGCGCCACTGCTCCAGCACCGGGAACGAGTTGGGCTGGCGTTCACTGGAGGCTTCAACCAGCGGGATCGCGTCCTGATCCAGCAGCATGGGACGCTGTTCATCGAGCTGTTCGTGGGTGAAGGGCACCAGATATTGACGCCCCTGCGCCAGCAGGCGGCAATGTTGCGCCAGTGAAGGCCATTCGGCCGGGGAACTGAGCTGATAGTCGATGCCGTAGGCCACCAGAGCCAGGCGACGATTGAAGATAGGGTAGCGACGCAACAGCATGGGATCACCGATAGGCCAGAGTGCGGGCCCTCCCTTGTGACTTGGCGTGGTAGAGCGCCTGGTCAGCCTGTTCAGTCAGGGTCTGCCATGCTCCGTCCAGGGAGGGAACCAGATAGCTAAAGCCTATGCTAACCGTAATGAAATCAGCAACCCGCGAGGCGGGATGGGGCATTTTCAAGCGGGCAAGACCATCGTGGATCCGTCCGGCCAGCTGTTCGGCCTCACCGGGTTGGGGGGCGCAGAGCAGAATGACGAACTCCTCCCCGCCGTAACGGGCGACCAGATTGGTGCAGCGCCGCTCAGCATCCCGCAGCACATGGGCCACCTGTTGCAGGCAGAGATCCCCCTTGGCATGGCCGAAGTGGTCGTTGTAGGCCTTGAACTCGTCGACGTCGATCATCAATACCGCCAGCAGGTTCTGGGTGCGCCGTGCCCACTCCCACTCCCGCTGCATGGTGATGTCCCACTGGCGCCGGTTGGCGATGCCGGTGAGGGGATCTTCCAGCGACAGCAGGGAGAGGCGGTGATTGGCCTCCTCCAGCGCCCGGTTGGTCTCGGCCAGTTGCATGGTGCGCTCGGCGACCCGGGCTTCCAGCTGGCGGTTGAGGGTTTCCAGCTGCTCCTGGGTGCGCTGGCGGATCAGCAGTTGCGACAGGATGGCGGCGTACTGTTTGAAGATCTCGCTCTGATAGGCTTTGAGCGGACGGTGCCAGAGCAGGTTGTCGGCGGCGATCCAGCCGATGGGGGTGGTGCCATCCCATAGCGATACCATGGCGTTCCAGCCACGGCCCACCTGCTGCTTCTCGTAGTAGAGGGGAGTATCTTCCATCACCAGTACGTAGTCCTTGCGCCTGAGCGCCTCTTGCACCGTGGGGTGATCTGGAATGGGGCTGATGAAGTTGTGTTCATCCATCAGCTCGCCTTCTTCGCTGGTGCCCCAAGTGCCGCGCATGGTCTTGCCATCGGGTTCGATCAGGAAGATGGCAACCCGATCGAACTGCAGCTCCTTGCGGGCCAGCAGCACGGCATCCCGCAGCAGATCGTTCTCGCTGCGACTGCGGGAGAGGGTAACGCTGACCATGTGCAGCGCCTGCAACATGGTGAGGAAGGAGCCCTGCAGTGCCTGACTCTGTACCAGATCGGTCTGGGTATGGAGCCGCTGGTCCCGCTCCTGATTGACCTGGCTGGAGAGCAGGTGATTGCTGAGCTCGGCAGTCAGATAGTGGATAAGGAGCTGGATGCCCTGACGCTGGTGGGAGGAGAGGCGATCGATGCGGCGGCGGGTCTCCAGATAGATGACCCCTTCCAGTTTCATGTGACGTTTGAGAGGGAAACAGGCGCGTAACTGCGGCTGGGCGGGCTCCACATTTTCGCCGGGATCCGGCGGTGGTGGGAGCTGCTCGATCACCAGTTGTCCCTTCTCCATCGCCTTGTCGATCAGGTGGTGGGGCAGGGTCAGTTGACCGAGATGGGCGAGATCAAGCGTGGTCAGCCCCTGATCGAGCTGAAAGCTGTAGAGCTGCGGTTCGGGGGCTTTTAGCCAGAGGTAGAGGCGTTCGGCATCGGTCTTTTCACGGATGGTGGCGAGGCTCACTTCGCATAACTGAGCGAAGTTGGTGAAGTGTTCCGGGTCCCATTCCTGCATACCAATATCCCTTGGATTGTACCCAAGCGAGTATAGACATATTTCTCCTTGATTAATATGTCAGAAAGGAGAGGCAGCGCACATAACGGTTGCTTTCAGCCATTCTGGTGGAGACATTCACTGTGTTCTCTGCCAATCGTGGCTAGAACTGTGTGCCATAACGGTATATATGGCAGCTTGTAAGGCGGGGTGTTGGGTAAAAAAGAGCCCGCACGATGGCGGGCTCTCGGGCAGATCAGATGATTCTGCGCGGCTTATTCTGCCTTGGGGGCAGCCTCAGCGGGCGTTTCACTGCTATCGGTTGGCGCACTCTCGGCCGCCGGGGCTTCCGGTGCCGGACCCGGTACCAGATCGACCGCCGGTTTGGCGATGAGAGAGCGGGTCTCTTCTACCGCTTCGGTCAGCTTCACCTCGATGATCTGGCCGAGCTCGTAGACCACCTCGGTCTTGTCCAGATAGACGCGGCCGTTGTCCCAGTTGCACTCCAGCCGATCCTTGTTGTCGAGAATATGGCGGGCAGGCAGGAAGACCACAGCGCCGTTCTCCTGCAGACGGAGCTTGAGGCCGGCACGCATCACGTCGATGATCTCGGCGTTGAACACCTGATCGGTGCCAGCGGCGGCTTTCAGGTAACGGACATAGAGCCAGTCGCCGATGTCGCGCTCCACCATGCGGTGCAGACGGCGGCAGGCGGTCAGATGCTCGGTGAGCTCGGTGCTCGGGCGCTCACCCGGGGTCTTGCCGGCGATAACCGCTTTGAGCAGACGATGGTTGACCATATCGCCGTATTTACGGATCGGGGAGGTCCAGGTGGCGTAGGCATCCAGACCCAGACCGTAATGGGCGCCCGGTTCGGAGGACATCAGCGCATAGCTCTGGAAGCGGCGGATCTTGCCGTCCAGCCAGCGGGTGTCGAGGTTGTCGATCCAGCGGCGCAGGGCACAGAAGCCGGAGAGACTGGCGATCTCGTCGCGCTCGAACGGGGCTTCGGCACTCTTCAGCAGGTCGATTGCGCCGTCGAGAGACTCTTCGTCAAAGCCGGTGTGAACGTTGAAGATGCCGTAACCGACGCTCTTGCCCAGTACGCGACCGGCGCAGATGTTGGCGGCGATCATCGACTCTTCCACCATGCGGTTGGCGATGCGGCGCGGCTCGACGTGGATAGCCAGCACTTCGCCATTCTCGCCCAGCTCGAAGTCGTAGTCGGGACGATCCGGGAATACCAGCGCATGCTCGGTGCGCCACGCGATGCGTGCTTCGGTCATCGCCTTCATCAGCGGCAACTGGGCCAGTACGCCTGCGTCGATAGACAGCTCTTTGCCATGCTCGGCCCAGTCGGAGACGTCGTCATAGTTGAGGCGGGCGTGGGAGCAGATGCGGGCGGCGAAGAACTCGGTCTCCTCCAGCAGCAGACCATCTTCGGCGATGAGCAGACGGGCACACAGGGTGTTGCGCTCCTCACCTTCTTTCAGGGAGCAGAGCTCGTCGGAGAGGGTGCGCGGGATCATCGGCACGTTGCGGCCGGGCATGTAGACGGTAAAGGCGCGCTGGGCCGCCTCTTTGTCCAGCTCGCTCCCTTCGGCCACATAGGCGGTCGGGTCAGCGATGGCGACCAGCAGCTCCCAGCCGTTGTCCAGCTTGGTGATGGCCAGCGCATCGTCCATGTCCTTGGTCTTGGCACCGTCGATGGTGAAGAAGGGCACCTTGGTCAGGTCACGACGGGGTAGCTCTTCCTCTTCGATGACCTTCCACTCCGGCAAATCAGCCGGCTCGACCTGGGCCAGATTGTGGCGCGCCAGCACCACCCACCAGGGCACATTGTGATCTTCCTGGGCGGCGATCTTCTGGATGATCTCGGCAGAGAAGTTGCCGTCGACCAGCGCATGGCGCTTGAGCGTAGCCACCACCCAGTCACCTTCCTTGAACTCTTTCTCATCCAGCCCCTTCTTGACGCGGGCCTTGATGGCATCCTTGATCAGCGGGTGGTCGGCGACCACGTTGAGGCGGTCGCGGAACATCTTGACCCGGGCCACGAAGCGGGTGATGGACTGCTCCAGCAGGGTATCCGGCTCGGCCACTTCCTTCTCTTTTTCGGTGCGGATCAGGGCGGTCACCCGGTCACCGTGCATCACCTTCTTCATGTAGGGAGGCGGCACGAAATAGCTGGTCTTCTCATCGACTTCCAGAAAGCCGAAGCCCCGGTCCGAGGCGCGGATCACACCCTCTTTCTTCGGGATGTTTTCGCGGATTTGTTGCTTGAGCTGGGCCAGCAGCGGATTGTCTTGGAACATAAGTGAGGAACCTGAAGTGAAAACCTGGGTGGAGACCTGATGAAGGATCGCCCAGCACTATACGTTTTTAGCCCTGCAAAGCCAAGGTGAATGGCCTGTTCAGCGTGGTTTCAACTGCGATCTGGCATGGTCGATAAGCCGTTGGGAGAGCTGCTTGTGAACCCCTTTTTCCAGTACCCAGCGGTGCCAGTAGAGGCGTTCCGTCAGGACGTGGTCGGGACTGAGGTTGAGTAGTGACCCGCCTGCCAGCTGGCCTCTTATCTGCAATTCGGGAATGAGACAGTAGGCCAACCCCTGCTCGGCCATGGCGACGAAGGCCTCTGACGAGTGGACCGTATGGCAGGGATAACCGCCGGGCTCCAGCCCGAAGTGTTCCCTCATAAAGCTCACATGCATGTCATCGCGCTGATCGAACGCCACCGCCGGTGCCTTGGCCAGCGCCTCGCGGGTCAGGCCGCGAGGGAAGTGGCGGGCAACGAAGGCGGGGCTGGCGGTAAGTAGATAGTTCATCTCACCTAGCTCGTCGACGCAGCAACCCGCCAGCGGCTGGGGATGCAGGCTGACCGCACCAAAGGCCTGACCCTCGCGGACCTTGTCGAGGGTGCGGCTCTCGTCATCGACCAGCAGGTTGAGTTCGATGGGGTGCTGTTTCAACAAGGGGGCAATGGCGGGCAAAAACCAGGTGGCCAGGCTGTCGGCGTTGACGGCGATGCTGATCTGGATTGGCCCCTGCGGTTCATCGGGAGCCAGCTCCCCCGCTAGTTCGAGCTCGAGCTGATGTACCTGCCGATAGTGGGCCAGCAGCTTCTGACCGAGCGCGGTGGCCTGCAGCGGCTGGCTACGAATGAGCAGCGGCTCGGCAAACTGTTGCTCCAGCTGCTTGATCCGCTGGGAGATGGCCGACTGGGTGATATGGAGCGACTTGGCCGCCCGATCGAAGTTTTGTTCCTGCAGTACCGCATCCAGCGCCCGCAGCAGTTTGTAGTCCAGCTCTTTCATCTTCTCCCCCTTCCGTTGCCCAAGGGCTGACTCTACGTCACTCGGCAGGGGACAACAATGGGCGGTGGAAGGGGCGTTGCGCTGTGATTTTTGACAGTAGTGGTCAGGCCATTGAGGGAGGATACTCTCTGGTGCCGCATGGGGTAGCCCTGCGCAGATCGTAGCGACATCTTTATCCCGGGTCTGTTTTCCCGGGATTTTTTATGAGTGAACTGCCAGCACCGGTGACGGTTGCTGCAGTGGATAATGGCTGGTTTGATAATGGCCCAGCAGAGGTTGGGAGACCGCCTGCGCGAAGCGCTCATCCAGATGGAAGCGGATGCCAACGCCCCTTACAGCCCCCAGATCGACCGCCTGCCGATGACCGAGCCGCTCGATGGGCAGGCCAAGTCGGCGGAAGATGCGCTCCACCGGCAGGCTGACGACGGCGACCAGCTCCCGGATCCCGTGGGCATGGGCGAAGGCATAGACCTCGCGGAAGATGACGCAAGTGAGTTCGCTGACGCCATTGCTCATGCGCGGTGCGCGCTGGGCATCGATAGCCAGACGGGTGAGTTCCCAGACATCGGGGGTGCGTGGCGCGCTTTCACCGGCAAGGGCGGTGGGGAAGATGGTGGGCAGCATATAGGCATCGGCACAGTTGAGCAGACGAATACAGCCACACAGCCCTTGCTCGTCCTCGATCAGAACCCAATGGGTGTCTGGCGTGTCGAAGCTGTCACGCTCCAGGCCCCGATGAGACTCGACATCCCAGCCTAGCCGGTCGGAAAAGACGCGATTTCGAAAGCGATAGAGTTCATTCTCCACCTCGTTTCGTGGATGTTCTCTCAATTTTCCTTTAAAAACCAACATTATGGACCCTCTATCTTGCTATTCGCCGTTATAATCACATGTCTGGCCAAGGGGGCTTTCATATGAACAGAGACCAACTGCTTGAGTACCTCGAACATTTCACTTCGGTGACGGACGGCAATCGTCTGGCCGAACTGATCGGTCGCTTTACGCTCGGGATGGGCTATGACTACTATCGCTTCGCCCTGATCCTGCCGATGTCGATGCAAAGGCCCAAGGTGGTGTTGTTCAACCAGTGCCCCGATTCCTGGGTGCAGGCCTATACCGAAAACAACATGCTGGCGTGCGATCCGGTGATCCGGCTGGCACGCAAGCAGACGCTGCCCATTTACTGGAACCGCCTCGATGAGCGGGCCAGTTTTCTGCAGGAGGGAACCATGGACGTGATGGGGTTGGCAGCCGAGTTCGGGTTGCGTAACGGCATCTCCTTCCCTCTGCACGGTGCTGCCGGGGAGAACGGTATTCTCTCCTTCATCACCTCCGAACGGGCCTCGAGCGACCTGCTGCTGGAGTCCTCGCCGATCCTCTCCTGGATGTCCAATTACATCTTCGAGGCGGCCATTCGGGTGGTGCGTTTCAGCATGATGGACAGTGCGGGTAAAGACCCCTTGACCGAGCGCGAGACCGAGTGCCTGTTCTGGGCCAGCGAAGGGAAGACCTCTAGCGAGATCGCCTGCATCCTCGGGATCACGGAGCGCACGGTCAATTACCATCTCAATCAGGTCACCCGCAAAACCGGCTCAATGAACCGCTATCAGGCCATTGCCAAAGGGGTTAGTACGGGGCTGTTGCTGCCCAATCTGGAGCAAGTCGTGGTTACCAACTTCCCCAGATTGCTGCAGTAGGCTGAGCCCACAGGCGCAACAGATTCTCCTGCCGCACTCTGAGGGTCACAATTGTCAGATCCGGTAATTGACAAGGGCTGGAACAGCGGCTGGGTATGCCGGTTTTTATTAGCAAAATGAATCAATCAGTAAATCAATGAATTTCTAAGAGGGAACTACCATCGCTATAGTGCCGCTCATTCATCATTTCGAACGGTACTCTCCATGATGCTCGCAACGACACTGCAAGGCTTCACCATCGGTCTGACCATGATCATCCCCATCGGCGCCCAGAATGCCTTTGTGCTGAGCCGGGGCATCCATCGCAATCACCATCTGCTGACGGCCACGCTATGCAGTTTCTGCGATCTCACCCTGATTGCTATCGGCGTATTTGGCGGGGCCAATGTGCTGGCCACCAGCCCCCTCGGCATGGCGCTGCTCACCTGGGGGGGCGTGCTGTTTCTCGGCTGGTTTGGTGGCCGTTCTCTGCTCAGTGCCTGGCGTGGTAAAGGGGAGGGGCTTGCCGAGTCTGCTCAGCAGATGGGGGCCAAAAGCGTGTTGGCGATGACGCTGGGAGTTACGCTGCTCAATCCTCACGTCTATCTCGATACATTGATGCTGCTCGGCTCCCTTGGCAGTCAGGTGAGTGAGTCCCTGCGTCCGGCCTTTGCTGCAGGGGCCATGCTAGCCTCGCTGGTGTGGTTCTACTCGCTGGCGCTGGGGGCCGCGGCGCTGGCGCCCTGGTTGGCCCGCAGCCGGGTGCAGCAGGGGATCGATCTGCTGGTTGGCATCATCATGCTGAGCCTGGCTGTTCAACTGGCCATAGGACGTTGAGGAAGTTAAGGCGGCAGGAATGAACGACCGGTAATAAAAAGATGCCACTCACATGAGTGGCATCTTTGCTATTGAAAGGGGTCAGACCCTGAACTGGGAGAGCAGGCGCTGTTGCAGCAGGCTGGCTTGATGGAGCGAGGAGGCGAGCTGCAGGCACTCCTGCGCCTCCTGTTCGCCGGTTCTGGCTTGCAGACTAATGCCGGAGACCTTGTCAGAGGAGTGGCTCAGAGTGTGTGACAGTTGCCCGGTAGCCACGGCCACCTGCTGTACCATGTCGGCCAGTTGGTCGATGGCGCCTTCCACCTTGAACAGGATCTGCTTGGTGTTCTCGGAGTCCTGCATGCCGGACTCCACCGTCTTGAGGTTGCGTTGCATCATCAGATAGGCGGTCTCGGTCTGCTGCTGGATGCTGCTGATCACCTGGCTGATCTCGGCGCTTGATGTCGCGGTGCGATTGGCCAGGGTGCGCACCTCGTCCGCAACCACCGCAAAGCCACGCCCCATCTCCCCCGCGCGGGCCGCTTCGATAGCCGCATTGAGGGCAAGCAGGTTGGTCTGCTCCGAGATGCCACTGATGGTGGAGATGATCTGGCCAATCTGACCCGCCTGCTCCTTGAGGGAGTTGATGGCGATGGCACACTCGCTCACCTCCTGTACCACCCGCTGCATGCCCGCGCTGGCGGAGGCGACATACTGGCTGCTCTCGGTGGTCAGCTGGCGCACCTCATTGGCATTGTGGGCCGCCATGCTGCAGTTGTCCGAGATACCTGTGGCGACTTGCACCATCTGTTCACTGTCGTGGTGCAGGGCCAGCGCATGTTCGGCGGTCTGGCGGCTGCTCTGGCTGATTGCCTCCACCCGGTTGACCGAGGTGTGAACGTGTTCGCTGATGTGTTGGTTGTTGTCCATGGTGGAGCTGATCATCTTCTGCAATTTCTCGATGAAACGATCCACGCTGTTGGCCAGCGAGCCTATCTCGTCATCCCGTTGCAGGTTGATGCGGGCGTTGAGGTCCCCATCGCCGGCGGCGATATCCTGCATTCGTTTGTCCACTTGCAGCAGTGGGGTTACCAGTTTGCGGGTCAGCCAGAAGCCGCAGAGGGTGACCATGATCAGGCTCAGCAACAGGCCACCCAGCAGCAGGGTTCGGATCTGGCTGATGATGCCGTTGAGCTGGGCCACCTGATCCTCGACAGTGGCATCGCCGCTCTCCTCGATGGCAACCAGCTGTTGTCGCAGCTCATCGGCACTGACCTCATAGGCGGACTGCTGGGCCTGATAGCTGCCGAGCGCATCGACCCACTGTCCCATCAGTTGCTGATGCCGGGCCAACAGGGCGCGATACTCTGCCGACAGTGTCTTGCCGGCAAATTCGCCGGTTCCCTCGATATCGAACAGCCCGGTGCCGAGCATGCTGTCGATTGCTTCGTGGTAGAACTCGGTCGCTTCTTTCAGCTCGGCCTTGATCGCCTCTGTGACTCCTTGTCTGCGCATCTTCTCCAGCGCATAGAGCTGGCGCAAAAAGCCTATGTTGGACTCCATCCCCCCATCGGCCGCTTCCCAACGGGTGGAGAGGCCGCTGTTCCAGCTAATGGTCTGGTCGGGGGATTGGGTCAGCGCCTCGACTGCCCCATCGCCGACCACCTCCAGCTGGGTCGAGAGGCGGGCCATCAGATCGGCGTTGTGATGCAGTGCCTGATCCACCTTGGTATAGGCGTGATAGAGCGCCAGCAGCTTCTCTTGTTGCTGTTGATAGTCCTGCTTGTGCTGTTCCATGGTGGCAAGGGCTGCACCATCAATGAGCTGCCCCTGGCTGACCCGGGCCAGCGCGTCATCGGTCGCCGCCTTGGCTGCATCGAGTTCGGCGCGATTGAGCGGGGTTCCGTTTTGCATCTTCTGAATCTGTAGCTGTTGGTTGCCCAGCTCTATGGAGCCCTCCATGGCACCGTCAGCGGTCTGCCAGGCGGCGCCCAGGACATAGGAGAGCAGATTGGCTAGCCGCTGGCTGCCATACCAGCCAACGACCCCCATGCCCAGCGTACAGCCGAGCAATATGGCAAGACCCAGATTGGAGGTGGTAACAATTTTCATGTGATGGCCTTCCTTGGTATCGACATTGGCACCAGTTTCGGTTCCGAACGGGTTTAGTGTAGTGATTTATCCCCCGCTCGGGGGGCGGTGCGGCGCTTAAACATCCCGTGCACTGGCTGCACCCGATCAAGCATGGTGGAAAATTGGATAAAAAGCCTCTCTGACCACAAGGGGGTTGCTGCCCTATGCTGGATACTTATCCAGTTATTCTTTATGCTATGAGCCAATTTACGAATAGTTGTATTGGTGAGGAGAGAGCCGTGATTGGTCGCTTGAGAGGCATTGTCATTGAAAAGCAGCCCCCCGAGGTCCTGCTGGAAGTGGGCGGGGTTGGCTATGAGGTGCAGATGCCGATGAGCTGCTTCTATGATTTGCCGGAGATCGGCAAGGAAGCGACCATCCATACTCACTTCGTGGTGCGGGAAGATGCCCAGTTGCTCTATGGTTTCAACCACAAACAGGAGCGGGCACTGTTCCGCGAGCTGATCAAGACCAACGGAGTCGGCCCCAAGCTGGCGCTGGCTATTCTCTCCGGCATGACAGCTACCCAATTCGTGCTGAGTGTCGAACGTGAAGAGATAAGCTCTTTGGTCAAACTGCCGGGAGTCGGCAAGAAGACCGCAGAGCGGCTGGTGGTGGAGATGAAGGATCGCCTCAAGGGGTGGGTCAGTCACGACCTCTTCTCCCCGGCCATGGTCACCTTGCCAGCCAGTGAACCAGAATTGCGGGCACCGGATGTGACCGAAGAGGCGGCCAGTGCGCTGGTGGCCCTCGGTTACAAGCCGCAGCAGGCTAGCCAGATTGTCAGCAAGATCGCCAAAGAGGGGATGTCGGTGGAAGATATCATCCGTGAATCCCTGCGTAGCCTGGTATGAGGTAGTTGATGATTGAAGCAGACCGCCTCATTTCGGCCAGTGCTGCCCGTGAGGATGACATTATTGACCGGGCGATCCGCCCCAAGAAGCTGGCTGATTACACCGGTCAGGATACCGTCTGCGAGCAGATGGAGATCTTTATCGAAGCGGCCCGTCAGCGGGGTGAAGCGCTCGATCACCTGTTGATCTTCGGCCCGCCGGGCTTGGGCAAGACCACCCTCGCCAACATCGTCGCCAACGAGATGGGGGTCAATATCAAGACCACCTCCGGCCCGGTGCTGGAGAAAGCGGGGGATCTGGCGGCGCTGCTCACCAACCTCGAACCGAACGATGTGCTGTTCATCGACGAGATCCATCGCCTCAGCCCTGTGGTGGAGGAGGTGCTCTATCCGGCGATGGAGGATTACCAGCTCGACATCATGATCGGGGAGGGACCCGCAGCTCGCTCCATCAAGCTGGATCTGCCTCCCTTCACCCTGATTGGCGCCACCACTCGGGCAGGTTCACTGACCAGCCCGCTGAGGGATCGCTTCGGTATCGTCCAGCGGCTGGAGTTCTACAACGTCAAAGACCTGACCGATATCGTCTCCCGCAGCGCCCGTTGTCTGGGGCTAGACATGACGGAAGATGGTGCCATTGAGGTCGCCCGTCGCTCTCGCGGCACGCCGCGGATTGCTAACCGTTTGTTAAGGCGGGTGCGCGACTTTGCCCAGGTGAAATCCGATGGCCGGATCGACGGCCCCATTGCTGCTCGCGCCATGGACATGCTGGATGTCGATAATGAAGGCTTCGACTTCATGGACCGCAAGTTATTGTTGGCTGTGATAGACAAGTTTATGGGGGGCCCGGTGGGTCTCGATAATCTGGCCGCCGCGATCGGGGAAGAGAAAGATACTATCGAAGATGTGCTGGAGCCTTATCTGATCCAGCAAGGGTATCTGCAACGTACACCCAGAGGACGGATTGCGACCACACGAGCCTACGCTCATTTCGGTCTTCAGCGACCAGATGAGAAGTAAAAACAGTCGTTTGAACATGAAACCGCCGTCAAAGGCGGTTTTTTATTATCCGGGCAAAAAAAAGCCCACGGCGGATGCGGTGGGCAAAGACAATTCAGGATGGATGTTCACAGACAGTGAGTGCGTCTGGACACAGACCGGAAAATAAACAGGTGAGCCGTCGCGAGCTCTCAGAGTCGGTTCAGTTGATAGAGCTGAACAAAGGAAAGCTTGTAGTAACGGATGGTTTTAGCAACAAACTTTTTCATCTTCGATTCCAATAGACAGGTTCAAATTGATCGTCGAATACGTACCGTGAACCCGGATTAACCGGCCTGTATCCAAGGGTATGCCCTCACTGCGAGGCGCATTGTAGGAGTTCGAATCGACCCCGGCAAACAAGAAAAATTGCACTCTTCGAATTAGTTTATCTAATGTCTTTATTGATGAAATTGGTTCGCATGAGTATGCATTCTTTGCAATTTTAAATTGAGTTTTCGAATCAGATTGCCTGACTCGGATAACATGGAAAAAGGCGCGTCATTCACGCTTTTCAAATTAAACCGAGCGGCGGGATGTTAAATTCTTAAATTGATTTAAATCAATGTTTTACGCTTTATCGTGTTTTGTGATCTGGCTCGCGTCAATAATCGTGAAATAGATTAAAAATGCCTTTCAAAGCCATGTATGGCGGGTCCTTTTACATTGATTTCAATCAAATAAAGGTGATATAAAAACCCGGTCATCATGGGCGAGAATAAATTTAGGCTGATTGTTTTGGAATTGTTAAACATTAGCTTTATTTGTGTTCTCGTATTGCCTTGTTGTTAATGCCAGTGGTTACTGAACGCGTTTTGTTGTGACACGTCCCAATAAGGCTCATTCGCTAACCTCCAACGGAAGCTTTGTGCTTAAAACTTAAAATAGCCGTGCCAATAATCGGTGAGGAAACATCATGATTGCTGAGCATGTGGTAGACCTATCGCGGTTCCAGTTCGCTGCGACGGCCCTTTATCACTTTTTGTTTGTACCCCTGACGCTGGGAATGGCCTTTCTCCTGGCGATCATGGAATCCGTCTATGTGATGACCAACAACACCATCTACCGGGACATGACCAAATTCTGGGGTAAGTTGTTTGGTATCAACTTTGCTTTGGGGGTCACCACAGGTCTGGCCATGGAGTTCCAGTTCGGGACGAACTGGGCTTACTACTCCCATTATGTCGGCGATATCTTCGGGGCCCCGCTGGCTATCGAAGGGCTGATGGCCTTCTTCCTGGAGTCCACCTTCGTCGGGATGTTCTTCTTTGGTTGGGATCGTCTGAGCAAGCATCAGCATCTGGCTGCCACCTGGTTGATGGCGCTGGGTACCAACCTCTCCGCCCTCTGGATCCTGGTCGCCAACGGCTGGATGCAGAACCCGGTCGGTGCCGAGTTCAACTTCGAATCCATGCGGATGGAGATGATGAGCTTCGCTGACGTGGTGCTCAACCCGGTTGCTCAGGTCAAGTTCGTCCACACTGTGGCGGCTGGTTATACCTGTGGCGCCATGTTTGTGCTGGGTATCTCCTCCTACTACCTGCTGAAGAATCGTGATGTGGCGTTCGCCCGTCGCTCCTTCGCCATTGCCGCCGCGTTCGGTATGGCTTCCATCGTGTCCGTGCTGATCCTCGGTGACGAATCCGGTTACGAGACCGGTGAAGTGCAGAAGGTGAAACTGGCCGCTATCGAAGCTGAGTGGGAGACTGAACCTGCTCCGGCCGCCTTTACCCTGTTCGGTATTCCGAATCAGGAAGAGATGCGCACCGACTACGCCATCAAGATCCCCTATGCGCTGGGCATTATCGCGACCCGTTCTCTGGACGGTCAGGTAACCGGTCTGAAGGATCTGAAGAGCGAGCACGAACTGCGCGTTCGTAACGGTATGACCGCTTACGACCTGCTGACCAAGCTGCAATCCGGTGACAAGTCTGACGAGACCCGCGCTCGCTTCGACGAAGTGAAGCAGGATCTGGGCTACGGTCTGCTGCTCAAGCGCTACACCAGCAACGTGACCGATGCTACCGACGAGCAGATCAAGGCCGCAGTGGATGACTCCATCCCGCAGGTTCTGCCGCTGTTCTTCGCCTTCCGCATCATGGTTGCCGTCGGCATGCTGATGCTGGTGCTGATTGGTATGGCCTTCTATGACAGTGCCCGTCACCAGATCGGCAAGCGCAAGTGGCTGCTCAAGGGTCTGCTGTGGGGTATCCCGCTGCCGTGGATAGCTATCGAAGCTGGCTGGTTTGTTGCTGAATATGGTCGCCAACCGTGGACCATTGCAGAGGTGTTGCCGACTTCCCTCTCTGCATCCAACTTGCCTGCAGCCGAGATCTGGTTCTCTCTGATCGGTATCTGCCTGTTCTATACCGTACTTCTGGTTATCGAGATGTACCTGATGTTCAAGTATGCCCGTCTTGGCCCCAGCAGCCTGAAGACTGGCAAGTATCACTTTGAACAGATCAAGGCATAAGGAGAGCGACCATGTTTGATTACGAAACTCTGCGTGTCATCTGGTGGGCTCTGGTCGGCGTACTGCTGATCGGTTTTGCCATCACTGACGGCTTCGACATGGGGGTAGGCGCACTGCTCCCGTTCGTCGGCAAGAAAGATGTCGAGCGCCGCGTGATGCTCAACACCATGGGACCGCACTGGGAAGGTAACCAGGTTTGGCTGGTCACTGCCGGTGGTGCCTTGTTCGCCGCCTGGCCGATGGTGTATGCCGCGACCTTCTCCGGCTTCTACATCGCCATGATCCTGACTCTGATGGCGCTGTTCCTGCGTCCGGTCGGTTTCAAGTACCGCTCCCTGCGTGCTGATGCAAAATGGCGCAGCAACTGGGACTGGGCCTTGTTCGCCGGTAGCGCCGTACCGCCCATCGTCTTTGGTGTGGCCTTTGGCAACCTGCTGCAAGGCGTTCCGTTCGAGTTTAACCAGTTCATGATGTTGACCTATCACGGCAACTTCTTTGGTCTGCTTAACCCGTTCGGCATTCTTGCTGGTCTGGTGAGCCTGTTCATGCTGCTCACCCAGGGCGCAACCTGGTTGATGATGAAGACCGACGGTGAAGTGCTGGCACGTTCCCGCACTGCCGCCATGATCTGCTCACTGCTGACCCTGGTGCTGTTTGCTGCCGCGGGTTGGTGGGTAAGCGGTATGGAAGGGTATGTCATCGTCAAGGCTGCCGCGACTGACGCGGTATCCAACCCGATGAACAAGGAAGTTGTCCTGCAGGCTGGTGCCTGGATGAACAACTACACCCTCTATCCGTGGATGGTGGCCGCCCCTGTACTGGGTCTGGCCATGAGCCTGCTGACTGCGCTGTTTGCCCGCATGAACATCGGCTGGCTGGCGTTTACCAGCTCCTCGCTGGCGATTGCCGGGGTCATCCTCACTGCCGGTTTCTCCATGTTCCCGTTCGTGATGCCCTCAAGCCTTGAGCCGTCACTGAGCCTGACCATGTGGGATGCTACCGCCTCTTTCAACACCTTGCAGGTGATGACTGTGGCTGCAGCGATCTTCGTACCGATTGTGCTGGGTTACACCATCTGGACTTACATCAAGATGTTTGGCCGGGTAACCAACAAGCACATCGAAGATAACCAACAATCTCTCTATTAAGAGGTGCGCTGACAATGTGGTATTTCACCTGGATCCTGGGACTGTTGCTGGCCTGTGCATTTGGCATCATCAATGCGCTATGGCTGGAACACACCGAGAACATGGATCGTCAGATCGATGAAAACAAGTGATCGACTCGCCAGGCTGGCCGCTCCACTGGAGCGGCAGCCGTGGCAGGGGTTGATGTTACTCGCGGCGGCCTTGTTGGCCGTCGCTATTTTACAGGCCCCCAATCTGATCGCGGCCAACACCAGCGAGCATGGTCTCTGGCTTGCTCCCTGGCTGATGTGGGCCGTCTGTTGTGGCGTACTTAACGGGCTTGGCTTTCATCTGAAAAGCCTGCCCGGACGTGTGCTGTTCAACCCCTGGCTCGCCTGGCCCAGTTTGTTGTATGGCCTCTGGCTGACACATTCATATTTCCTTTCATAAAAAACGGGGGGAGGCAGGATTTCCCTGTCTCCCCCTGCTTCTTTCCTATTCAGCCCTGCGCTATGATAGCCCCCCATCTGACTGTCGAATGGATCACAGATTGTTATGGGGGAAGTCTTTGAGTTTCCGGTGCGTGTCTACTACGAAGACACCGACGCCGGGGGCATCGTCTACAACGCCAATTATCTCAAGTTTATGGAACGTGCTCGCACCGAGTTTCTTCGTGCCAAAGGGGTCGAACAGGACGTCTGGCTGCAGGAGGGATATGCCTTCGTGGTGAGCCGAACTGAGATCGATTTCCGCTCGGCGGCCCGTTTTAATGAACTATTGAATGTATTAACGCAAGTGATTGAAGTGAAACGCGCATCCCTGCGCTTTTCGCAGCAGATCCTGGCGGCTGATGGACGACTGATCACCCAGGCCATGGTACAGATAGCCTGTGTCAGTCATCCGCAAATGAAACCTGTAGCTATACCTGAAAAAATCAAGGGAGTGCTGTTAAGTGCACGCTGAAATTTCGTTTATTGGCCTGTTTTGGCAAGCCAGCCTGTTGGTAAAACTGGTCATGATGACCCTGATGAGCATGTCTATTGTCTCGTGGGCGCTGATTATCCAGCGTTCAAAGGCGATCAAGGCGGCCAATCTCGCATCGGAACAGTTTGAAGATCGCTTCTGGTCAGGGGTCGATCTCAATCGGCTCTATCAGGAGTCCTCTTCCCGCCGCGATGATATCGAAGGCATGGAAGATATCTTCTACTCCGGCTTCAAGGAGTATGCCCGCTTGCTCAAGGCCGGTGCCCGTGGTCAGGATGCGGTGATGGATGGTACCTACCGCGCCATGCGCGTCTCCCTCTCCCGCGCGGTGGATGATCTGGAATCCAACCTGCCGGTGCTGGCGACAATCGGCTCCATCAGCCCCTATATCGGTCTGTTTGGTACCGTATGGGGGATCATGAACGCCTTTATCGCCCTGGGTCAGGTACAGCAGGCCACCCTGCAGATGGTGGCACCGGGTATCGCGGAAGCGCTGATCGCTACCGCCATGGGTCTGTTTGCCGCTATCCCGGCGGTTATCTTCTACAACCGCTTCTCCAACAAGGTCGAGCGGCTGGAGAACGCCTACGCCAACTTCATGGACGAGTTCACTACCATTCTGAACCGTCAAATTGCACAGCAGCAGGGTGATCAGTAATGCAAACCTATCAGCGGATCCGGCGCAAGAAGGTGGCCGAGATCAACGTGGTTCCCTATATCGACGTCATGCTGGTGCTGCTTATCATCTTTATGGCGGTCACGCCGGTGATCACGCAAGGGGTCAAGGTGGATCTGCCACAGGCTGAGTCCGAGCAGTTGCCGGAAGATGCCAAGCCGCCCTTCATCGTCAGCGTCAATACCGAAGGCGAGTATGTCATCAAGGCTGGCGAAGCCGATGACGAGCCGGTGCCAAGCGGCACGCCAGAGGCGATGCAGCAATACATCACCGAAAAAGCCATGGGCTATCTGGCGATCAACCAGAATGCCCCCGTGGTGGTCGCGGGTGACAAGGCCGTGCGCTACGAAGAGGTGATCCTGTTGATGGTGGCCCTCAAGAAAGCGGGTGTGCCTCAGGTTGGCCTGATGACAGATCCGGTGAACTAACGGAGATGGATGTGAAGCGTGGTATTTCCGGTTATCTCATCGCGTCGTTTCTGCTGCACCTGATCATCGGCATCATCCTGTTTGTCGGGCTCGATTTCAGCAAACCGAAACGACCCGAATCGAAGGGGCAGATCGTCAATGCCGTCATGCTCGATGAGAACTTCCTCAACGAACAGGCCAAGCAGATCCAGCAGCAGAAATCTCAGCCCAAGCCTCAAAAGGTAGAGAAAGAGAAGGATAAGGAAGACACGGATCTCGCCAAGCGCGAGTTGGCTCAGAAACAGGAGCAGCTTCGCATCGCCGAGGCCAAGCGCAAGCAGGCCGAAGAGGCGACTCGCAAGGCCGAGGCCGAGAAGCAGAAGAAGGTTGCCGAGCAGAAGCTGGCGGAAGAGAAGGCCCAAAAAGCCGAGGAAGCCCGCAAGCTGGAAGAACAGAAGGCCAAGAAGGCTGAAGCCGAGCGTAAAGCGGCGGAAGCCGAAAGCAAGGCGTTGGCGCTGAAGAAGAAAAAGGAACAAGAGAAGAAAGAGGCCGAAGAGAAGGCAAAGGCGGCAGAAGCCAAGGCCAAGAAAGCGGAAGCTGACAAGAAGGCCAAAGCCGAAGCCGAGAAGAAAGCCAAGGCAGAAGCAGAGAAAAAAGCCAAAGCCGAGGCCGAGAAGAAGGCCAAGGAAGAGGCTGAGAAAAAGGCAAAAGCTGACGCAGAGAAGAAAGCCAAGGCAGAGGCCGAAAAGCAGGCCAAGCTCGCGGCTGAGCGCAAGCGTAAAGCGGCCGAGCAGGCCAAGCTGCAAAAAGAGATGGAGGAGATGATGCAGCAGCAGCTGTCGGCTGAGGCCAATGCTCGCAGTCAGGCGGCATCGGCAGCAGCCCAGGGCGAAGTCGACAAATATGCGGCGCTCATCAAGGCCACTGTTGAGCGGTATATGATTTTGGATCCCACCATGCGGGGCAAAACATGTACTATCGGCGTACGTCTTGCGAGCAGTGGCTTTGTCATATCGGTAGATAACGGCCAGGGTGACCCGGCGGTTTGTCGTTCCGGTAAGGCGGCTGTTCTGAAAGCCAATCAACTGCCTGTGCCCAAGGATCCTGCGGCATTCGAGATGTTGAAGGAATTTAACCTGAAGTTAGAACCGAGTATCTAAGCGTGATAAAACGAGGTTGCTTGCCTCCGGTTGGCAACCTCTCGCCGAGAAAGGAATTTAACCTCTCATCTATATTGGAACCGAGTATTTAAGCCATGATCAGAAAAGTATTTTTTGCTTTGGTTGGCTGTTTGTTGCTGGGCCAGAGTGCCCAGGCGGCCCTGGACATCGTCATCACCGGCGGTATTGATAGCGCACGCCCCATCGCCGTTGCTCCCTTCAAGTGGGAAGGCAACGGACAGTTGCCGCAGGACATCGCGGAAGTGGTCTCCAACGACCTGATGCGTAGCGGCAAGTTCAAGCCGCTGGCCCGTGGCCAGATGCCGCAAACCCCGAGCAGCAGCAGCGAGATCAACTTCGCTCCCTGGGCCTCCCAAGGGGTTGAAGCCGTGGTGGTGGGTTCCATTTCGGCAGTCGGTGACGGCACCTACAAGGTCAACTTCGAGCTGGT
This sequence comes from Aeromonas sp. s12, assembly GCF_040907925.1. NCBI lineage: Bacteria > Pseudomonadati > Pseudomonadota > Gammaproteobacteria > Aeromonadales > Aeromonadaceae > Aeromonas > Aeromonas sp. s12. Next base: position 167,496 of record NZ_JBFOCT010000024.1, read on the forward strand.
CGATGTGCTGAAAGGCCAGCTGGCCAAGGCACAAGGTGGCGAGAGCAACGGTTACATCCTGGATAGCCGCATGGCGACCATCCCGGGGGCCCAGATGCGCCAGTTTGCCCACCGTATCTCCGACATCGTCTATGAGCGTCTGACTGGCGAGCGCGGTGCCTTCCTGACCCGTCTGGCTTACGTCTCCGTACAGCAGGGTACACAGTTCCCGTACCAGCTGCGTATTTCTGACTACGACGGTTACAACGAGAAGACCCTGCTGCGCTCCCGCGAGCCCTTGATGTCTCCTGCCTGGTCGCCGGATGGCAGCAAGCTGGCTTACGTGAGCTTCGAGAACCAGAAGTCCGAAATCTACGTGCAGGATATCTACACCCAGCAGCGCAGCCTGATCACCAGTTTCCGCGGTATCAACGGGGCGCCGGAGTGGTCTCCGGATGGTCGTCGTCTGGCTATCGTTCTCTCCAAAGATGGTTCACCGAACCTCTATGTGGTTGATGTCGCTAGCAAGCAGCTGACCCGCGTCACAACCAGCCGTGTGATCGACACCGAACCCTCCTGGATGCCGGATGGGCAAAATTTGTTGTTCACCTCTGAACGTGGTGGCAAACCCCAGATTTATAGCGTAAATTTGGCGACTGGTATGACTCGCCGGATGACTTGGGAAGGTGAATCCAACCAGGGTGCATCCATTACTCCTGATGGCAAAATCATGGTGATGGTGACCCGTGTTCAGGGACAGTATCGTATTGCCCGTCAGGACATGGAAAACAATGCCCTGTTGGTCCTTACCCAGAGCGCTCTGGATGAGTCGCCAAGTGTGGCTCCCAATGGCAGCATGATCATTTATGCCACCATCTATCAGGGTCGTAAGAGTCTCGCGTTGGTGTCGACTGATGGTCGCTTCAAGGCTGTGCTTCCGACCAGTAGCGGTGAAATTCGTGCACCAGCTTGGTCGCCCTTCTTGAATTGATAAAAATCCAATTGTTTTTTGTTTTGTTATAAAGGTTTAAGGAAATAGCATGCAACTCAATAAACTGCTCAAGGGTTTGGCCATCGCACTGCCACTGTTCACCCTGGCCGCTTGTAGTTCTTCTTCTGATTCCGACGCCGCTGGCGCTGAATCAGGTATGACCGACGGCATGGGCGGTGTACAAACCGGCGGCGCCAACGGCATGTTGTCCCCGGAAGAGCAGATGCGTCAGAAGTTCGAAGCACTGCAGCGTGACAACGTGATCTACTTCCCGTTCGACGGTTACGATATCCAGGGTCAGTACGCTGATCTGCTGGATGCCCACGCCAGCTACCTGCGCGAGCGCCCGAGCGTTAAAGTCCTGATCGAAGGTCACGCCGATGAGCGCGGTACTCCGGAGTACAACATCGCCCTGGGCGAGCGTCGTGCCAAGGCTGTTGCCAAGTATCTGCAAACCCTGGGTGTGCAGGCCGAGCAGCTCTCTATCGTCAGCTATGGCGAAGAGAAGCCGCTGGACATGTCCCACACCGAGGATGCCTTTGCCAAAAACCGCCGCGCGGTTCTGGTTTACTAAGGTTTAAACCGAACGAAGTTCGTTTATATGCAAGCGGCCATTTCGATGGCCGTTTTATTTGCACTAAACGCCAAGGTTTGATCCGAATGAAATCTGTATATGCGAGCGACGATGGCGCTGGCCGTTTTATCTGTACTAAACGCTAAGGTTTGATCCGAATGAAATCTGTGTACAAGCAAGTTGTCGTTGCGCTGGCCGTAATGGTTGCTCTGAATGCGCAAGCTGCGGCACCGGTCAGCGATCTGGGCGGTGACTCAAGTGGTGGGGTTGTCCTTAGCGGCAACAACGGCGCCATCGTGCCCACCGGTAGCCTGGAAGATCGGGTTGCCCTGCTGGAGCGCACCCTCAATGCCCGTCTGCGGCTGCAAGCTGAATTGCAGCAACAGGTCGACTCCCTGCAAGGGGAGGTTTCCGAGCTGCGTGGTCAGCTGGAGCAGCAGACCTACCAGATGGAACAGTCGCAAGAGCGCCAGCGTCAGCTCTACCAGGAGCTCGACAAGGTTGCCAGCAGCCAGCAGGCTGCTCCAGCCGCCCCGGCCCCTGCTGCTGCCACACCGGCTGCTGCCGCCAATTACTCAACCAATCAGGATGAGAACCAGGCCTACGACGCAGCGGTCAACATGGTGCTCAAAGAGAAGAACTACGACAAAGCCATTCCGGCTTTCCAGGGCTTTATCAAGCAGTACCCCAATTCGGGCTATGTTCCCAATGCACACTACTGGCTCGGCCAGTTGCTGTTCAACAAGGGTGACAGAGCCGGTGCCTCGGCCCAGTTCTCGACCGTGGCCAACAAATACAGCAAATCCCCCAAGCGAGCCGATGCGCTGCTGAAGCTGGGTATGCTGGCGCAGCTGGATGGCAAGAAGGCGGAAGCCAAATCCTTCTATGAGCAGGTGATCAAGGGCTATCCCAACACCTCGCCGGCCCAGTTGGCCAAACAGAGTCTGGCCAAGCTGTAACATTGCTGTATGTCACTGTTTTCGTAACGCTACTGTAAAAACAGCCTGCATTTGTACGCACAGTGAGCAAACGGATTTAAATTACGAATTTTCTGTTGCACCGGAAATTTAAATCCGTAATATAGGCCGCCGTCAGAGCCGAAGCAGTAATGCAGTCGGAACTGGTCGTGGTGAGGGTCGTTAGCTCAGTCGGTAGAGCAGTTGACTTTTAATCAATTGGTCGCTGGTTCGAATCCAGCACGACCCACCATTTTCTCCACTCGGTGGAGACAGAATTCCCAGGTCGTTTAGCTCAGCTGGGAGAGCACCTCCCTTACAAGGAGGGGGTCACTGGTTCGATCCCAGTAACGACCACCAGTTTGTAGAAAAAATGATTTAGATGGGTCGTTAGCTCAGTCGGTAGAGCAGTTGACTTTTAATCAATTGGTCGCTGGTTCGAATCCAGCACGACCCACCATCATTTCAAGAATCCCAGGTCGTTTAGCTCAGCTGGGAGAGCACCTCCCTTACAAGGAGGGGGTCACTGGTTCGATCCCAGTAACGACCACCAGTTTGTA
>NZ_JBFOCT010000025.1:0-139901 GCF_040907925.1 Aeromonas sp. s12
AGCGACGCAACAGTGTGTTGCTGCGGGAGTGGAATTCTACTCAACCGCCTTCTCGAGTCAAGCCTTATTTTCGAAGGCTTTTCGAGGTTACCGACTTGGCTTTCTGCGTTGCCGCTTGCCCTGTCGATGGAGGCGCATTATAGGGATCTGGATCACGCTTGCAAGGGTGTTTTCGAATTAAATTCGCATTTTTGGTTCAACCGTTCACTAATCACCCAAAAAGTGCATTTATCCTGCAATAACACACCCGTTTGACGAGCTCGCTATCCTCTAGATGGCGTGGCGGCGGGAGCAGATCAAGGTTGTGGCGATTTGGTCTCTCTACATCTATATGCATGGTGATCGAGGTCACGCCTTCGGGTAACATAGCGCCCCTTTGCGATTCACACACTCTTGGGCTTTGGAGAGTTTAATGCCTTTTGCACTTGGCCAGCGTTGGATTAGTGATACAGAGACGGATCTGGGGTTGGGGACTGTCGTTGCTGTTGAAGGACGCATGGTTACCCTGTTGTTTCCGGCTACCGGTGAAAACCGTATGTATGCCAAAGAAGAGGCGCCGGTCACCCGGGTCAGCTTCAATGTGGGCGATCAGATCACCAGTCACGAAGACTGGACCATGACGGTCGAAGAAGTGCAGGAGAAAAACGGCCTGCTTATATATGTAGGTGTTCGCACCGACAATGATGAGCCCGTTGCCCTCAAGGAAGTGTTTCTCAACAACTTTATCAAGTTCAACAAGCCGCAGGATCGCCTGTTCGCCGGTCAGATTGACCGGATGTCCCGCTTTACCCTGCGCTACGAGGCGTTGATCAACCAGCACCAGCGTCGTCGCAACCCGACTCGCGGTCTGGCCGGTGGCCGTGTCAGCCTGATCCCGCACCAGCTCTATATCGCCCATGAAGTAGGTCACCGCTACGCTCCGCGCGTACTGCTGGCCGATGAGGTAGGTCTGGGCAAAACCATCGAAGCGGGCATGGTCATTCATCAGCAGCTGCTCTCCGGCCGTGCTCATCGGGTGCTGATCCTGCTGCCCGAAACGCTCCAGCACCAGTGGCTGGTCGAGATGCTGCGCCGCTTCAACCTGCACTTCTCCCTGTTTGACGAGGAGCGCTGCATCGAGGCGTTTGCCGATGCGGAGAACCCCTTCGAGACCGAACAGCTGGTGATCTGCAGCCTCGACTTCCTGCGCAAGAAGCGTCGTCGCTTCGAGCAGGTGCTGGAGGCCGAGTGGGATCTGCTGGTTGTCGACGAAGCCCACCATCTGGAGTGGAGTGAAGAGGCGCCGAGCCGCGCCTACGAAATGGTGGAAGCGCTGGCCGAACAGGTGCCGGGCGTACTGCTGCTGACCGCGACTCCGGATCAGCTGGGCCACCAGAGCCACTTTGCCCGTCTGCGCCTGCTCGACCCGGAGCGTTTCTACGACTATGAGGCTTTCCTCGCCGAGGAGCAGGCCTATGGTCAGGTCGCCAGCGCAGCGCAGGAGCTGCTGGATGGCGAGACCCTGAGCGATGAAGCCAGACAGATCCTCGCCAGCCAGCTGGAAGGGCTGGATTTGAGCGATGCGACTGCCCGCCAGCAGGCAGTCGCCAAGCTGCTGGATCAGCATGGCACCGGCAGGGTGCTGTTCCGCAACAGCCGCGCCAATATTCAGGGCTTCCCCGAGCGTCACCTCAACGTCTACCCCATGCCGCTGCCGGAGCAGTACAAGACCGCCATCAAGGTGATGGGCATGATGGGTGGCAATGGTGGCGATCTGCAGACCCGCGCCCTGCGCTACCTCTACCCCGAGAAGATCTTCCAGCAGTTCGAAGGCGACAACGCCACCTGGACCCAGTTCGACCCCCGTGTCGAATGGTTGCTGGAGCTACTGCTCTCAGCTCGCCAGCAGAAGGTGCTGGTGATCTGCTCCGAAGCGGCGACCGCCATCGCACTGGAAGAGGCGCTGCGTACCCGTGAAGGGATCCGTGGTGCCGTGTTCCACGAAGGGATGTCGATCCTCGAGCGGGACAAGGCCTCCGCCTATTTCGCTCAGCAAGAGGGTGGCGCCCAGGTGCTGCTCTGCTCCGAGATCGGTTCAGAAGGGCGCAACTTCCAGTTTGCCAGCCATCTGGTGCTGTTCGATCTGCCCCTCAACCCGGATCTGCTGGAACAGCGGATCGGCCGACTGGATCGTATCGGTCAGCAGAATACCGTCGAGATCCACGTTCCCTATCTGGAAGGGACTGCCCAGCGCGCCCTGCAGCTCTGGTATCACGATGGTCTGGACGCGTTCGAGCAGACTTGCCCTACTGCCCGCCCGGTATTCGAAGCGGTACGTGAAGAGCTTTTCGAGCTGCTGGCCGCCAACACCGGCGATCAGGCAGCCCTCGACGCCCTGCTGGTCAAGACCCGCGAACTGCACGAGCCGCTCAAGGCCCGGCTGGAGCAGGGCCGCGATCGCCTGCTGGAGATCCACTCCAGCGGTGGCGCCGCCGCCCAGCAGCTGGTCGACAAGCTGGCCGCCGAAGATGACGACACTGGCATGATCTCCTTCGCTCTCAAGATGTTCGACGAGATCGGCGTCAATCAGGATGACCGTGGCGAGAACGCGCTGGTGCTGACCCCCGGGGATCACATGCTGGTCTCCAGCTTCCCGGGCTTGCCGCAAGATGGCATGACCATCACCTTCGATCGCAACACTGCCCTGTCGCGTGATGACATGTCGCTGCTCTCCTGGGATCACCCCATGATGCGCGGCGGTATCGACCTGATCTTGGGCTCCGAGATCGGTGCCACCTCGGTCGCACTGCTCAAGAACAAGGCACTGCCCATCGGCTCCATCCTGCTTGAGCTGATCTTCGTTGCCGAGTCTGCGGCCCATCCCCAGCTCTACCGCTTCATGCCGCCGACGCCGATCCGTCTGCTGATGGACAAGAACGGCCAGAATCTGGGTGAGAAAGTGGCGTTCGATGCCTTCAACCGCCAGCTGACGCCGGTCAATCGCCACCTCGGCAGCAAGCTCGTGACTGCATCCCAGCCGGTGATCCACGGTCTGATCGGCAAGGGCCAGGCAATTGCCGAAGAGCTGAAAGCCGGGATTGTCGACAAGGCCCGTGCCCAGATGGCGCAGACCCTGCAGCAGGATCTGGATCGTCTGGAAGCGCTCAAGGCAGTCAACCCGAACGTGCGCGACAGCGAGCTGGATTATCTGCGCAATCTGCAGGCAGAATTGCACCACCTGATCGATCAGACCCAACTCAAGCTGGATGCCATCCGCTTTATCGTGGTCACCCATAACTGATGGGGGCTTGCCCCCACCTTCTGATGCGAGACATTTATGTTTAAATACTCACCGCCTCTGGAACCCTGGCTCGATATCCTGTTCAAGGACAAGGACATCATGGTGGTCAACAAGCCCACTGGCCTGCTAAGCGTCCCCGGGCGCGGCCCCGAGAATGAAGACAGCGTCCTGCATCGGGTAAAACAGCAACACCCCAAGGCGGCGGCAGCTCATCGCCTCGACATGTCCACCACTGGCGTCATTGTCATTCCCCTCAATCCCAACTCTCATCGGGAGCTGAGCCGGCAATTTCGCGAGCGAGAGACCGAGAAGCACTACCTCGCCTGGGTGTGGGGTGAGCCGGAGGCAGAGTCGGGTCAGGTTGACCTGCCGCTCTGCGTCGACTGGCCCAACCGCCCGAAACAGAAAGTTGACCACGAAGAGGGGCGTCACGCCCTGACCCTGTGGGAAAAACTGAAAGTGGAGAACGGCAACAGCCTGATCAAGCTGACCCCCATCACAGGTCGCTCGCACCAGCTGCGCGTCCATATGCTGGAGCTGGGGCACCCGATCCTGGGTGACAACCTCTACGCCCATCCGGATGCGCTGGCGGCGGCGCCCCATCTCTACCTGCATGCGGCCATGCTGACCATCAGTCACCCCCGCAGTGGCGAGCGGATGACCTTCGAGGCGCCGGCTCCTTTCCCGGTCTGATCCCGCAAATCGCAGAGATAAAAAAGCCCCCATCGCAAGATGGGGGCTTTTTCATTAGGGTCAGACGCGAATATCGATCTTGCTTCCCAGAGAAGCGCTGGCCGATGTCGGTGCAACCGGCGCTGATTGCGCTGCGTTTTGCAGCAGCTTCAGCGCAGCTTCGCCCTCTTGGGTCTGCTGTTTCTTGGCCAGACTGGCCGTCATCAGAGCAGAACCAAACGACGCATTTGCAGAACTTGATATATCCATAGGGTTCCTCCTGCACTCAACAGTATCGACCAAGCGGCCCCGAACATAAGCACTGAATGCAAAACAATCTGAAAGTCGCTTTTCTATCAATCAGATAGCAATAGCATTCATGGTCCCTGTTCACCGCTGGATGACGCCTTCAAGCTCCTGTGCCGTCATCGGCCGAAGCACCTTGCAGGGGTTGCCAGCCGCCACCACGTTGGCGGGCACATTTTTGGTCACCACCGAACCGGCACCGATGACGCTGTTGTCACCGATGGTGACGCCGGGGCAGATGACGACGCTGCCGCCAATCCAGACGTTGTGACCGATCCGCACCGGCTTGCCAAACTCCACCCCCTTAATGCGTGGCGCCACCGCCACCGGGTGAGCGGCGGTGTAGATCTGCACCCCGGGCGCCAGCAGCACGTTGTCGCCGATGTGCACCTCGCAGACGTCGAGGATGGTGCAGCCCACGTTGGCGTAGAAGTTCTCGCCGACGAAGATATTGGCGCCATAGTCGCAGAAGAACGGCGGATTGATGGCACACTCCTGGCCGCGGCCACCGAGCAGCTCATGAAGCAAAGCATCCCGCGCCGGTTTCTCCTGCCAGCTGGTGTTGAAGGAGTGATAGAGCCTTCGGCAGCGCTCACGTGCCGCTTTGAGCTCGGGAGCGCCCGCGTCATAGGGCTCCCCCGCCACCATCTTCTGCCACTCGGTACCGCGCACCACTTTCGTCATCGCCTACTCCATCAGCCAGATCAGGGATTCATAAGGGCGCAACATACCCGATTGCGGTTGGGCCGGGCTATCGGGGTAGTTGCCGAGCAGCAGGCGACCTTGAGCGCTTTGCAGCTCGGCAGGCAAGGCAAACTCCACCGGCTCGCCATAGAAGTTGCTCACCACCAGCAGGGTCTGACCGTTGGCGCGACGGGCATAGGCCCAGATCTGCGGGTGCCCGGTCAGCAGCTCCTGATAATCCCCCAGAGTGAAGATGGGGTGCGCCTTACGAAGGGCGATAAGATCCCGATAGTGCCAGAACACCGAGTTCTGGTCGGCCAGCGCCGCCTCGGCATTGATCTCGGGGTAGTTGGCGGCAGGCTTGAGCCAGGGCGTCCCGCTGGTGAAACCGGCGTTGGGGGCGGCACTCCACTGCATCGGCGTGCGCGAGTTGTCACGGGACTTGGTGCCGAGAATGGCGAGGATCTCGGCCTCGTTCATCCCTTCCGCCTGCTTGATGGCGAAGATGTTGCGGCTCTCCACATCCTGATAGTCATCGATGCGCTGATAGCCGGGGTTGGTCATGCCGATCTCCTCCCCCTGATAGATGTAGGGGGTACCTTGCAAACCGTGCAGAGTGCTGGCCAGCATCTTGGCGGCCACGACTCTATGCTCGCCCTCGTCACCGAAGCGGGAGACGATGCGCGGCTGGTCGTGGTTGCACCAGAACAGCGCCGACCACCCCTTGCCGTGCATGCCGCACTGCCAGTGGTTGAAGATGCGCTTGAGTTCGAGGAAATCGAACGGTGCCTTGGTCCACTTGTCGCCGTTGGGGTAATCCACCTTGAGGTGATGGAAGTTGAACACCATGGAGAGCTCGGAGCCATCGAGGGCGCCATAGCGCTGGCAGTGCTCCAGCGAAGTAGAGGACATCTCCCCCACCGTCATGGCCCCCACCGGGGCGAAGACGTCGCGGCTAACATCCTGCAGGAATTCGTGGATGCGCGGCCCGTCGGTATAGAAGCAGCGGCCATCGCCAATCTCGTCGTTCGGGAACGCCTGATCCTTGGAGATAAGGTTGATGACGTCGAGTCGGAACCCGTCCACCCCCTTCTTCGCCCAGAAGTGGATGATGTTTTTGACCTCGGCGCGCACCGCCGGATTTTCCCAGTTGAGATCCGCCTGCTCGCGGGCAAACAGGTGCAGGTAGTACTGACCGGTTGCTGAGTCCAGCTCCCAGGCGCTGCCACCAAACTTGGATTGCCAGTTGTTGGGCACACCGCCATCCACCGGATCGCGCCAGATGTAGTAGTCGCGGTAGGGGCTGTTTTTATCCCCCAGCGCCGACTTGAACCAGGCGTGCTCAGTGGAAGTGTGGTTGACCACGATATCCATCACGATGCGGATGTCGCGCGCGTGGGCGGCGGCCAGCAGCGCCTCGAAATCATCCATGGTGCCGTAGGCGGGGTCGATGGCAAGGTAGTCGGCGATGTCGTAGCCGTTGTCCACCTGCGGAGAAACATAAACCGGGGTCAGCCAGAGGGCATCGACGCCCAAGGTCTTGAGATAGTCGAGGCGGGCCATGATCCCCTTGAGGTCGCCGGTGCCACGGGCAGCGGAATCCTGAAAGCTCTTGGGGTAAATCTGGTAAATCACGGCACTCTGCCACCAGGGTGTTTGGCTCATGGGTCTTTCTCTTGTCTCGAATAGAAAATGGAGAGGGCGACCCGCGGGTCGCCCTGATAATCAGTGTCAGGCGCTGGCTTGGGCCAACTTGCCAGCGGCTTGCTGGCGCTTGTAGACCAGCAGGGTCAGCACCACAGGCACCACGATGGCGACCAGCATGGCGATGGCGAACACCGCCCAGTATTGCGGCTGGATGGAGAGGATGCCCGGCAGGCCGCCTACCCCGATGCCGTTGGCCATCACCCCGGCGAAACCGCAGATGAGGGCGGCAAGGCTGGAGCCCACCATGGCGCACAGCATGGGGAACTTGTACTTGAGGTTGATACCGTACATGGCCGGTTCGGTCACCCCGAGGTAGGCGGAGATGGCGGCAGGTACCGAGATCTCCCGTTCGTTCTCCTTGCGGCTAATCAGAATGATGCCGACGACCGCAGACGCCTGAGCGATGTTGGAGAGGGCGATCAGCGGCCAGATCGGGGTGCCCCCCATGCTCTGCATCAGCTGCAGATCCACTGCGTTGGTGGTGTGGTGGATACCGGTGATGACCAGCGGTGCGTAGAGGAAACCGAACAGGGCTGCGCCGATGGGAGCAAAGGAGCCGGTCATGGCGGCCTTGGCAGCGAAACCAACGCCATCACCAATCCAGCGGCCGAACGGGCCGATAAAGGCGTGGGCCACGATCACTGCCAGCAGCAGCGAGACAAACGGCACAATCACCAGATAGAGGTAAGCCGGAATGATCCGCTTGAGGTTGGTCTCAACCCAGGCGAGGAAGACACCCGCCAGCAGCGCCGGAATGACCTGGGCCTGATAACCCACCTTCTGGATCACGAACAGGCCGAAGTCCCACACCTCCGGGGTCTGCTGACCGATGCCGTAGGCGTTCATCAACTGCGGCGACACCAGCGTCACCCCCAGCACGATACCCAAGATCTCGGAGCCGCCCATCTTCTTAACTGCAGACCAGCAGACACCTACCGGCAGGAAGTGGAAAATCGCCTCGCCCAGCAGCCAAAGGAAGGCGTGTACCTGAGCCCAGAACTGGCTGATCTCGGTGAGGGTGTGAGTGCCATCGTCAAACATCTTGATGTCGCCGATGACGTTGCGAAAGCCCAGGATCAGACCGCCGGTGATGATGGCAGGCAGCAACGGTACGAAGATCTCCGCCAGATGGGAGATGCCCCGCTCCAGCGGGTTCATGTTCTGGCGAGCCGCCTGCTTGGCGGTCTCCTTGCTGCCACCGCTGACGCCGAGCTGCTCGGTCAGCGCCTTGTACCACTGCTCTACCTCGTTGCCGATCACCACCTGGAACTGACCGCCCTGGGTGAAGCTTCCCTTCACCGCCGGGATGGTTTCGATGGCCTTGCTGTCGGCCTTGGCCGGATCGTTCAGGACGAAGCGCAACCGGGTCAGGCAGTGGCTGACAGTGGCGATGTTCTCCTTGCCGCCGATCTTGTCGATCAGGGTGGCAAGCTGCTGTGCGTTGATCTTGGACATGGGTCTTCCCTCTGTGACGCCATTGAATAGTGGTCTGTATCGCCCTTTTGAGCCAGTCTGTCGGCCGGAGCGTTTTTGGTATCGTTCCCATTTAGCATGCCGACAATCTTGCCAGATCGAAATGGGAACGTTCCCAATTCGTGGCCAGCATCACAAAAAGCGTACTTTTTGTTCAGTCCGGAGTGATGGGGCTCACAGGGTTCGACAGGGGGCGATTGTCACCAGCGGAGGCTGATCCTGCTCAATCTGGCCGAGCAGCTGACGCGCCGCCTGCTCCCCCGCCCCTTTGTAACCAAGATCGAGACTGAGGGCGTTTGGGAAGAGGAAGCTGAGCATGGGGTTGTTGCCAAGGCCGGTCACCAGCACCTCGCTACGCCCTTGTTCTTGCAGATATTTTGCCGCACCGATGGCGAGGGTGTCGCTGGCGCAGACCAGCGCCTGGGTGGAGGGCGTCAGCAGCTCGGCCGCCAGCCGGTAGCCGCTCTGCAGGCTGAGATCACCGAGGGCACTGCGCGGGCGCAACCCCTGCTCTGCGCAGTAAGCGAGATAAGCATCTAGGCGGCGCTGGCCGGTGGTGAGATCCGAGGCATCCACCCCCAGATAGGCGATGTCGCGGGCGCCACGGCTGGCCAGCTGCGCCAGCATGGTGCGCACCGCACCGGCGTCGTCAAAGCAGACCGAGGAGAAACCGGGATATTCACGGGCGACCAGCACCAGCTTCTCTTTCTGCGGCGCCATGGCGGCATAGTCCAAGTCATTGAAGGCGAACAGGATAATGCCATCCACCCCGCGCCGCTCCAGCACCGCCAGATGCTCCTGTACCTTGGCGGGGGAGAACTTGCTCTCCATCAGCACAGCATCGTAGCCACGCTGGTAGAGGGTCTCCAGCATGCCGCGCACCGCCTGATTCTCCGAGCTGGAGTCGAGCCGCGAGACGATGATCCCCACCACCTGCTGGCTCTGGCTGCGCATGGCCCGCGCCGACTTGCTCGGCACGAAGCCGTGCTCGGCGATGATCTGCTCCACCCGCTCGCGGGTCTCCTGCTTCACCTTGGGATCCTGATTGAGCACCCGGGAGACGGTCGACTTGCCGACGCCGCTCAGTCTGGCGATATCGAGGATGGTCAGTTTCTTGTCCATGAATTGGCTCACAGGAGGCTAGGCGGTTGAATTGCCCACATTGTTGTGATTAACCCCTGTGAATACAAGCCCATGGCGTTAGAATGCCCTTTTTGCCCCGCCGTCAGGGTGTGTGGGCACTGCACAGGATGCCCATCATGGATCTGCTGGCCAGTCTGCTCTTCTCCCTCTCCATCACAGGCCCCATCTGCGTGGTGCTGCTGCTCGGCATCTTGCTCAAGCGGCTGGGGCTGCTGCCGGATCCCTTTACCGAATCCGCCTCGCGACTGGTGTTTCAGGTCACCCTGCCCGCTCTGCTCTTTCTCAGTATTCTGGGTACCAACTTCGCCACCATGCCGAGCCTCTGGTTTATCGGCTATGGCCTGCTCGCCACCGTTATCAGCTATCTGGTGCTGGAGCTGCTGGCCGGACGTTTTATCGGGGAGCAGCGGCTGCGCGGCATCTTCGTGCAGGGGAGCTTTCGCGGCAACAGCGCCATTATCGGGCTCGCCTATGTGCAAAACGCCTACGGCCACGAGGGGTTGGGGGCGGCGGCCTTCTATGTCGGCGCGGTGACCGTGCTCTACAACATTCTCGCGGTGATCACCCTCACCCGCAGTCTCGGCGGTGCCACCGGCATTCGCCCCATTCTGCTCGGCATCATCAAGAATCCGTTGATCATCGCCATTGTGGCGGCGCTGCCCTTTACCCTGCTCGGTATCAAGATGCCGCAACTGCTGCTCACCACCGGCAGCTACTTCGCCAACATGACGTTGCCGCTGGCGCTGCTCTGCACCGGCGCCTCTCTCAGCCTCGATGCCCTGCGTGGTGGTGCAGCCATTGCGGGCTGGGCCAGCATCATGCGGCTCTGTCTCATTCCGGCTGCGTTCACTCTGGGGGCGGCCCTGCTCGGCTTCAGCCATCTGGAGCTGGGCATTCTGTTTCTCATCAGCGCTACCCCGACTGCCGCCGCCAGCTATGTGATGACCCGTGCCATGGGGGGCGACAGCGTGCTGGCAGCGAACATCATCGCCACCACCACCCTAGGTTCGCTGGTCACTACCAGCCTTGGGGCAACCCTGATGAACTATCTGGGTCTTATGTACTGACGGCTTGACCTTGCCGGAGGCGGCAGCTTTAGGCTGGCGCTCATCAACAGAGGAGATATCCCATGACCATCGAACTCACCGTGTCCGGCATGTCCTGCGGTGGCTGCGCCGCCAGTCTGCAAAAAGTGCTGCTGGCCCAGCCTGCGGTCACCACCGCAACCGTCGATTTCGCCAGCAGCAAGGCCGTCATCGAGAGCGATCTGAGCAAGGCCGAGCTGATCGCCCTGATCGAAGCCAAGGGTTTCTCTGCGAGTTAAATTATCTCCATAGAGGTATAAAACAGGTTAAAAATCTGTACTCACCTGTCTTTTGGTGAGTTTTATCACAGACCCGGGTTATTAAACGGGCAAACTTGCTGCAATTATTCCAACCATAAGGATTTGCAGCATGACCCTACCGATCCGCAAGACCCTGCTCGCCGCCGTCGTTGGCCTGACCCTCTCCCCCATGGCAATGGCCCTGCCCAACGTCCATATTCTGGCAACCGGCGGCACCATTGCTGGGGCAGGCCAGTCGGCTACCCAGTCCAACTACGAGGCTGGCAAGGTAGCCATCGAGACGCTGATCGCCGCCGTGCCCGAGATGAAGAACGTCGCTGACGTGCAGGGTGAGCAGGTGGTGAAGATCGGCTCCCAGGACATGAACGACGAGGTGTGGCTCAAGCTGGCCAAGCGGGTCAACGAGCTGCTGGCCAAGGATGACGTGGATGGCATTGTCATTACCCACGGCACCGACACCATGGAAGAGACCGCCTACTTCCTCAATCTGACCGTCAAGAGCGACAAGCCGGTGGTACTGGTTGGCGCCATGCGCCCCTCCACCGCCATGAGTGCTGATGGCCCGCTCAACCTCTACAACGCCGTGGTGACCGCCTCCGACCCCGCCTCCAAGGGCCGTGGCGTCATGGTGGCGATGAACGACACAGTGCTCGATGCCCGCGACGTCACCAAGACCAACACCACAGGCGTGCAGACCTTTGCCTCCCCCAACTTTGGCCCGCTCGGTTACATCCACAACGGCAAGATCGACTATCAGCGCAGCCCGGCCCGTCTGCACACCAGCAAGACGCCGTTTGACGTGAGCAAGCTCGACAAGCTGCCGCAAGTGGGCATCGTCTACAGCTACGCCAACGCCACCGACTTGCCGGCCAAGGCGATGGTGGATGCCAAGTTCGACGGCATCGTCAGCGCCGGGGTGGGCAACGGCAACCTCTATCACACCCTGTTCGACACCCTGGCCAAGGCGAGCAAGGATGGCATCCGCGTCGTACGCTCCGCCCGCGTGCCGACCGGCGCCACCACCCTGGATGCCGAGATCGATGATGCCAAGTACGGCTTCGTGGCCTCCGGCACTCTCAACCCGCAGAAGGCGCGGGTGCTGCTGATGCTCTCCCTGACCCAGAGCAAGGATCCGGCCCAGATCCAGCGCTGGTTCCAGCAGTTCTGATAACGGTTGTCTGACAAGTGATAAGCAAGGGCGGGACTTCCCGCCCTTTTCCCTCCTGCAATGCTGCCTCGCCCATTACGCCGTTTGGCGGGCCCCCCCCTCCCTTTTCCGGCCATCTTTTTCAGCCATCCCAGAGCGCTGTCATCAAATTAGCGAGCCGGATCACCCGCTTTCACAAGCGCATCGCCGCCAAATTCATTACACTGCCAGCGATCTTATCCACTCAAGGAGTGCTGTTGCTGTATGGAAATATTGATCCTGCTGGGATTGATTTTGCTTAATGGCGTCTTCGCCATGTCAGAAATCGCCATCGTCACCGCACGCAAGGCTCGCCTCGGCAAGCTTGCCTCTGAAGGCAACCGCTCCGCCGCCATTGCCCTTAAACTGGGCGAAGACCCGACCCATTTTCTCTCTGCCGTCCAGATCGGCATTACCAGCATAGGTCTGCTCAACGGTATCTACGGCGAATCCCTGCTGGCCCAGCCCTTCTCCCTCTGGTTGCAGGAGTGGGGGCTCCCCGCCAAGAGCAGTGGCCTGATCGCCACCGTCATCGTGGTGGTGGTGGTTACTTATCTCTCCATCGTGGTGGGGGAGCTGGTGCCCAAACGGCTTGGCCAGCTCAATGCCGAGCGCATCGCCTGTCTGGTGGCCCGCCCCATGCACTGGCTCGCGACCCTGACCCGCCCCTTCGTCTGGCTGCTGTCGGCCTCCACCAATGCCAGCCTGCGGCTGCTGCGGGTCAACCAGAACGGCAGCGCCAACGTTACCGAGGAGGAGATCCACGCCATGCTGGTGGAGGGCTCTGAAGCCGGGGTGATCGAGGATCATGAACACACCATGCTGCGCAACGTCTTCCGTCTTGACGAGCGCAGCCTCTCCTCCCTGATGGTGCCGCGCAGCGATATCCGCTATCTGGATCTGGCGCTGCCGCTGGAGACCAACCTGCAGCGGCTGGTGGAGTATCGACACAGCTATTTTCCGGTCTGCGACGGCAACTTGTCAGAATTGGTGGGTATCATCAATGTCAGCAAGGTGCTGCACGCCTATATCAAGGGGGAGCCCATCGATCTGGCTGCCCTGACCCAGGAGGGCAGCCTGCTGCCCGAGACCCTCAACGGCGTCGAGCTGCTCAACCACTTCCGCACCCACAGCGAACAGATGGCGCTGGTGGTTGACGAATATGGCGAGTTGCAGGGACTGGTCACCCAGCAGGATCTGCTGGAGGCGCTGGCGGGGGATTTCCAGCAGGAGGATGGTGAAGACAACTGGGCCTTCCGGCGCGCCGATGGCAGCTGGCTGCTCGACGGCCTGATCCCGTTGCCGGAATTAAAGGACTGTCTGGAGCTGGTTCGTCTGCCAGAAGAAGAAAAACATCACTATCACACCCTCGGAGGGCTTATCATGCTGCTCCTTGGTCGTGTTCCACAAACCGGAGACCTGGTGACACTGGAACAGTGGCAACTGGAAATTGTTGACATGGATGGCCTGCGCATCGACAAGGTGCTCGCCATGCCCTTGACCGATCAACCCAGCTAACCTGCGGAGTTTGCAAGTATGGAGCAGTTTTACCAACTGGCTCACGCCTTTATGAATCACGATCTGAACACACTTTCCGATCCCAAGATGGCCTTCATGATCTGTGGTGTGATTCTGACGTTTCTGGTACTGGAAAACGGATTCATCCCTACCGCCTTTCTGCCCGGAGACAGCCTGCTGATCCTCACCGGCGTACTCATCTATCAGGATGTATTGTCTCTCGGGGTGATCCCGCTGTTGATCATGGCTACCTTTGTCGGCACCTGGCTCGGTTACATGCAGGGGCGCTTCCTTGGCCACACCCAGCTCTACCATCGGCTGATGTCCCATGTGGAAGAGCGACACCAGCAGAAGGTCTACCACCTGCTGGACAAGTACGGGATCATCACCCTGATCACCGCGCGCTATATCGCCTTCGTGCGCACCGCCTACCCCTATATAGTCGGTGCCACCGAGCTGCCCCAGGGGCGCTTCCTCATCGTCAATCTGATCAGCTCCATCATGTGGATCTGCCCGCTGGTCGGGTTTGGCTACTACCTGAGCCACACCAAGCTGGCTGCCGAATACCAGACCCAGTTCTTCAACATCATCATCTATCTGCCGGTGGCCCTGCTGGTGGGTGGCATGGTGGCGCTGGTCTGGCGCTGGATCAGCAAACGCAGGGCCGCGCAGCCGCGGGATTGACCCCTCGCCCAACGCCCGACCCGAAAGCCCTCGCCAGAGGGCTTTTTTGATCGCCAATTTTGCGCAAATAGCAGAAATAGTCCCGCTCGGCCCTTGTAAAGCCGGGGTAAAAATGAGTGAATCTAGCGCCTTTTTTTGGATGGGAATGGAGTCGGTTGTATGTGGTGTCGGATTCGCGCAGCAGCGCTGGTTGTCGGGTTGATGGGAATGCTGGGATTGCCTGCGGTCAGCGCGGCACCCAACCCTGCCAAACTGGAAGTACGCTCAAGCAGCGCCCTGGTCGTGGATGTAAAAACGGGCAAGACGCTCTACCAGAAGAATGCCACCAAGGTACGTCCTATCGCCTCCCTCACCAAGCTGATGACAGCGCTGGTGGTGCTGGATGCCAAACAGAATCTCAACCAGACCATTACGGTCGACAAGAACGATCTGGATCGGGTCAAACACACTCATTCCCGCATCCGCATGGGCACCAAGGTGACCCGCCGCGACGCCCTGCATCTGGCGCTGATGTCCTCCGAAAACCGGATGGCCTCGGCACTGGCGCGTCACTATCCGGGCGGTCGCAGCGCCTTCGTGCGAGCCATGAACAACAAGGCCAGACAGCTGGGTATGCGTAATACCCACTTCTACGACTCCACCGGCCTCTCCACCCGCAACGTTTCCACCGCCCAGGATCTCGGCAAGCTGGCCGCCGCCGCCTATCGCCAGCCGCTGATCCGTCAGTTCACTCAGGATGAGAACCGGGAGATGCGCTTCAGCGCCCCCGCCTACAGCCTGATGTTCAACAACACCAACCCGCTGGTGAAAAACCCGGATTGGGACGTGCGCCTCTCCAAGACCGGCTTCACTGACGAGGCAGGACGCTGTCTGGTGATGCGCGCCAAACCGGACAGCCGCGAGCTCGCCATCGTGCTGCTCAACTCGGTGGGCAAACGCACCCCGATCGGCGATGCCAACCGCATTCGCAAATGGCTGAAAAGCTGAGTAAATATTTCAACACAAAAGGATGCTGCGGCATCCTTTTTTATTGCCCGCAGAACGCCTCAGCAGGCCTTGCAGGATGTTGATGAGCGAACCCTTAGTGATGTCTGCGCAGCATCTGCCGTTGCAACAGCAGGCATACAGGGCGCCTATAGATGAGGCAAAGGGTGGTGAGGCGGGGCAACGATCAGAAGAACTGTGCGCAATCACAGAAAGGGGAAGAAATAAGGACAAGAACAGCCAGGTAAACGGGCGATCTACCCGCAACAGCGCACGGGGATCCGCACCAAAAAGCTAAATATCGCCCATAAAAAAACAGCCCCGACCGAAGTCGAGGCTGTCTATATGGTGCGCCCGAGAGGATTCGAACCTCTGACCACCTGGTTCGTAGCCAGGTACTCTATCCAGCTGAGCTACGGGCGCTCATAAACTTTTGGTACTGCTTGAAATATGGTGCGCCCGAGAGGATTCGAACCTCTGACCACCTGGTTCGTAGCCAGGTACTCTATCCAGCTGAGCTACGGGCGCTCACAAACTTTTGTGTACTGCTTGAAAAATGGTGCGCCCGAGAGGATTCGAACCTCTGACCACCTGGTTCGTAGCCAGGTACTCTATCCAGCTGAGCTACGGGCGCTCATAAATCGTTGTGTCGTTTTAAATGGTGCGCCCGAGAGGATTCGAACCTCTGACCACCTGGTTCGTAGCCAGGTACTCTATCCAGCTGAGCTACGGGCGCCCTGTTTTAAAACGATAAAAAAAGCTTACTTATCAGTAAGCCTTTTCCAAAGTGTCGACTTGCTGATGGTCAACACATGACTCTTGCTTGAGTCGTAATATGGTGCGCCCGAGAGGATTCGAACCTCTGACCACCTGGTTCGTAGCCAGGTACTCTATCCAGCTGAGCTACGGGCGCAAATGGCGGAGAAGGGGGGATTCGAACCCCCGATGCGGGTATAAGCCGCATACTCCCTTAGCAGGGGAGCGCCTTCAGCCTCTCGGCCACCTCTCCGTTTGCGGGGCTGATAATACTTCACAGGGATTTTTAGTCAAACACTTTTTTGGAGAAAAAAGTGCGTTCGCTCAGCATTTGGTCAAAGCGTGGAATATTCAAACAATATCGGCACTTATCCCGCAGTTTCGCGCCCTGCAGGGCGATTTCAGGGGGCCGGAAAAACAAAAGGCGACACATGAGGTGTCGCCTTGTCACAGCCATGAAAGTGGCTTAGAAGCCCGGTTGGCCCGGAACTTTCTCGGCCTGGATGCGCTGGTAGATCTCTTCGCGGTGTACGGAGACCTCTTTCGGCGCGTTAACACCGATACGGACCTGGTTGCCTTTAACGCCCAGTACGGTGACAGTCACTTCATCACCAATCATCAGGGTTTCCCCAACACGACGAGTCAAAATAAGCATTCGCTTGCTCCTGTATCCTGTTTTGTTTTTATATCGATATGCGACATTATCTAACAAAGATACCGATATGGTAAATGGTTGAAACTAAATCAATCAGAGATTGTTAGCCCAAGGGCTGCTCTTGCGGTGCCTGATCCAACCCGAAAGCCGCGTGCAGGGCTCGCACCGCCAGCTCCAGATACTTCTCGTCAATCACCACAGAGATTTTGATTTCAGAGGTCGAGATCAACTGCATGTTGATCCCCTCCTCGCCCAATACCTTGAACATGGTGCGCGCAACACCGGGATGGTTCCACATGCCGACACCGACAATGGAGACCTTGGCAATTTCGCCATTTCCCTGCACGCAGGAGGCGCCAAGTTCGGTGGCGGTCTCCTCCAGCAGTGCCCGGGCACGGCGATAGTCGTCACGATTCACCGTGAAGGTGAAGTCGGCGGTGCCATCTCCCAGGGTGTTCTGCACAATCATGTCGACATCAATGTTGGCGTCGCTGATCGGATTCAGGATCTGCGCGGCAACGGTTGGTCTGTCCGGCACGCCCAGAATGGTCAGGCTGGCCTCGTTGCGGTTAAAAGCGATCCCGGATACCAGGGGAGCTTCCATCCTATCACCTCCATATGTGATTAAGGTTCCCTCTCCATCGATAAAGCTCGACAGCACCCGCAGCGGGACGCGGTACTTGCCCGCAAACTCCACCGAGCGGATCTGCAGCACCTTGGCGCCGAGACTGGCCATCTCCAGCATCTCCTCGAAGGTGATGGTGTCGAGACGACGCGCCTTGGGCTCGATGCGCGGATCCGTGGTGTATACCCCATCCACATCAGTAAAGATCTGGCACTCATCGGCCTTGATGGCCGCCGCCACGGCAACCGCCGTGGTATCCGAACCGCCGCGGCCCAGCGTCGTGATGGCGTTATGCTCGTCACGGCCCTGGAAACCGGCGATCACCACCACCTTGCCCGCAGCCAGTTCGGCATGAACCAGCTCGGTGTCGATGTGGGTGATGCGCGCCTTGCCATAGGCGGAATCGGTGTGAATCCGTACCTGATCACCGGTCATTGAGACCGCCGGGCAACCGCGTTTGTTCAACGCGATCGCCAGCAGCGCTATGGTGACCTGCTCACCGGTGGAGACCAGTACATCCATCTCCCGCCGGTTGGCATCAGGATCCAGCTGCTGGGCCATGCCCAGCAGCCGGTTGGTTTCGCCCGACATGGCGGAGACAACCACCACCACGTCGTGTCCCTGGGCGCGGGTCTGCTCGACCCGCTCAGCTACCGCCTCGATCCGCTCCAGTGTGCCGACCGAGGTGCCGCCGTACTTCTGTACATAGAGTGCCACAGATCACCTCGCCCGATTACAGGCGCTCTTCCAGCCAGGAGTGAACGGATTGCAGTGCTGCCGGCACCGCCTCAGGCTGGGTACCACCCGCCTGTGCCATGTCCGGACGGCCACCGCCCTTGCCACCCACCTGCTGGGCAACCAGATTGACCAGCTCACCGGCCTTGACCTTGCCGGTCAGGTCGTTGGTGACGCCCGCGATCAGGTTGACCTTGCCGTCGGCACAGGTGGCCAGCAGCACAACACCGGACTTCATCTGGTTCTTCAGCTCGTCCAGCATGCCGCGCAGGGATTTCGGATCGGCCCCTTCCAGCGCTGCAACCAGCACCTTCTGACCGTTGATCTCGATCACCTGACCCAGCAGATCGTTACCCGCCTGAGCGGCCAGCTTGGCCTTGAGCTGCTCCAGCTCGCGCTCCATCATCTTGGCCTTGTCCAGCATCTGGCGAACCTTGTCGGCGATGCAGAACTGATCACCTTTCACCAGTGCGGCAGCCTCTTCGATCTGCTCGCCAACCTGATGCATGAAGTCGATGGCCGCTTTGCCGGTCACCGCTTCGATACGGCGCACGCCAGCTGCGATACCGCTCTCGGCGATGATCTTGAAGAAGCCGATATCACCGGTGCGCTTGGCGTGAGTACCGCCGCACAGTTCGGTGGAGTAGTCGCCCATGCGCACCACACGCACGTCGTCTTCATATTTCTCACCAAACAGCGCCATGGCACCGGCGGACTTGGCTGCTTCCAGATCCATCAACTGGGTGGTGATTTCGTGGTTAGCGCGGATCTGGTTGTTGACCAGCTCCTCGACCCGGCGAATGGTCGCCATGGTCAGCCCCTCGAAGTGGGAGAAGTCAAAGCGCATGCGCTCGGCCCCAACCAGAGAACCTTTCTGGGTAACATGCTCGCCCAGTGCCTGACGCAGGGCAGCGTGCAGCAGGTGAGTCACGGAGTGGTTCAGGGCGATGGCCTGACGACGATCGCCATCAACCACGGCTTCCACTTCGGCGCCCTTCTCCAGAGTGCCCAGCTCCATGTAGCCCTTGTGGATGATCGCCTTGCCCGCTTTCAGGGTGTCGGTCACGGCAAAGATGCCGTCGTCCACTTTCAGGGTACCGCTGTCGCCAATCTGGCCGCCGGACTCGGCGTAGAAGGGGGTCTCCTCCAGCACGATGACCGCTTCGTCACCGGCGATAAGACCGCTCACCTCTTCCACACCCTTGTAGATACCGACCACGCGAGTGCGCTCGGTGAGGGTCTTGTAACCGGTGAAGGGGGTCTCGAAGTCGAGCTTGAGCATTTCGTTGTAGTTCACACCGAAGCTGGAGGCCTCTTTGGCGCGAGCACGCTGCTTCTCCATCTCGGCCTTGAAGCCCTCTTCATCGATGCCGATCTCGCGCTCGCGCACCACGTCGGCAGTCAGGTCGGCCGGGAAGCCGTAAGTGTCATAGAGCTTGAACACCACCTCGCCCGGAATAACCTTGGCATCACCCAGGTTGGCCAGAGCGTCTTCCAGCAGCAGCAGACCGCGATCCAGGGTGCGGACAAACTGCTCCTCTTCGATGCGCAGCACGCGCTCGACCAGCGGCAGCTGGGCGATCAGCTCGGCAGCGACATCCTTCATCTGCTCTGCAAGCTCGGCAGCCAGTTTGTAGAAGAAGACATCGGTAGCGCCCAGCTTGCGACCGTGACGCACGGCGCGGCGGATGATGCGGCGCAGCACATAGCCACGGCCTTCGTTGGACGGCATCACGCCATCTGCCACCAGGAAGGCGCAGGAGCGGATGTGGTCAGCGATGACGCGCAGGGACTGGTTGCTCAGATCGGTGGTGCCGACAATCTCGGCCGCTTTCTTGATCAGCGCCTGGAAGATGTCGATTTCGTAGTTGGAGTGGACACCCTGCATGATGGCGGAGATACGCTCCAGCCCCATGCCGGTATCCACGGACGGACGCGGCAGCGGCTCCATGGTGCCGTCAGCCTGACGGTTGAACTGCATGAACACCACGTTCCAGATCTCGATGAAACGGTCGCCATCCTCTTCCGGTGAGCCGGGACGGCCGCCCCAGATGTGATCGCCGTGGTCATAGAAGATCTCGGTGCAGGGACCACACGGGCCGGTATCGCCCATCGCCCAGAAGTTGTCGGAAGCGTAAGGGGCACCCTTGTTGTCACCGATGCGCACGATGCGATCGGCCGGGACACCGACCTCTTTTTCCCAGATGTCGAAAGCTTCATCGTCAGTCGCGTAGACGGTCACCAGCAGGCGATCTTTCGGCAGCTGCAGCACCTCGGTCAGGAAACCCCATGCAAACTTGATGGCATCCTGTTTGAAGTAGTCACCGAAGCTGAAGTTGCCCAGCATTTCGAAGAAGGTGTGGTGACGAGCGGTATAGCCGACGTTTTCCAGATCGTTGTGCTTACCACCGGCACGCACGCAACGCTGGGAAGTCGTCGCGCGATTGTAGGCACGCTTGTCTGCGCCAAGGAACACGTCCTTGAACTGGTTCATACCCGCGTTGGTAAACAACAGGGTCGGGTCGTTATGCGGTACCAGCGAGCTGGAGGAGACAACCTGGTGCCCCTGGGAACGGAAATACTCGAGAAACGCAGCGCGAATCTCTGACGTGGACATATACATGGAAAATCCTGCTTGATTCGAATACGGACTTTTAACCGCATTAATGTAAGTTTTCTGCGGGGTAAAGTAAAACGGACAGGGCCGCCACGGGCGAAAAAGCGCACATAAACGGGCCAGAAAAGAGCGGCACCACCCACAGTGGCTTTTTTCACTGTCGAGAGGCAAAAACGCAGCGCATAAAGAGGGATGAGATGAACAAAAGGCCGCTTTTTCGGGATTATGCGCGCAAGCTACTGAACGGGCAGGAAAAACCTGCCACAAGGAGAGGTGAAACGATGTTTGCCACGCAGTGGCGTTACTCCTCCCGCTCCTGAAAGGCCGAGATGGCGTAACGGGCCTGATCCTGGGTAAAGCCGCGCCCCAGCAGATATTTGAGCCACTTCATTCGCAGCTTGAAATCCGCCAGATCGGCCACTCTGGCGCGCCGTTCGAGCAAGGCAAACGCCAGTTCGAACCAGTCCAGCTCCGGCTGATCGAAGGCGGCATCAATCTGCATATCGTCGAGCCCCTTGCGGCGCAGATCGAAGCGGATCTTGATGGGGCCATGGCCCTTGGCGGCTCCGGCACGTACAGCCATACCGCCGTAACGTTCGTCATTGACCCAGTTGTAACCGCGGCAGTAGTCGACCACCGCCTCGATCACCTCTTCATTGAAACCCTGCTGGCGCAGCCGGTTGGCCAGCTCCGACTCGGCACTCTCGCGGCGGGCCAGACTGCGCATGGCAAAGGCGCGGGCGGCGGTAAGCTGCTCTGCAAAGGTCGGTTCGGCAGGCTCGACCGGTTCGGTAACGGATTCATCAACCATAAATAACAAGGCCGGGTATCTACCCGGCCTTCCTTTGTTCCTTACTCGAACTCTTGTTCGCTTTCGGCATCGAACTCGTCTGCCTCAACCGGAGCAGCCTTGTCATCGACTGGCACGGCACCGGAGAGCAGCAGCTCGCGCAGGCGGGCTTCCACTTCGCCAGCCATCACCTTGTTCTCGGCGAACAACTTCATGACGTTGGCCTTGCCCTGACCGATCTTCTCACCGTTGTAGCTGTACCAGGCTCCGGCCTTGTCGATCAGCTTGTGCTTGACGCCGAGATCCACCAGCTCACCCTCTTTGGAGATACCGGCACCGTAGAAGATCTGGAATTCGGCCTGCTTGAAGGGCGGGGCCACCTTGTTCTTGACCACTTTGACGCGGGTCTCGTTACCGACCACTTCATCACCTTCCTTGATGGCGCCGATACGACGGATATCCAGACGCACGGAGGCGTAGAACTTGAGCGCGTTACCACCGGTGGTGGTCTCCGGGCTACCGAACATGACGCCGATCTTCATCCGGATCTGGTTGATGAAGATGCACAGGCAGTTGGCGTTCTTGATGTTGGCAGTCAGCTTGCGCAGCGCCTGGGACATCAGACGGGCCTGCAGACCAACGTGGGAGTCACCCATCTCCCCTTCGATTTCCGCTTTCGGCGTCAGGGCCGCCACGGAGTCGACGATGATGACGTCAACGGCGTTGGAGCGAACCAGCATGTCGCAGATCTCCAGCGCCTGTTCGCCAGTATCCGGCTGGGAGATAAGCAGGTCGTCGACGTTGACGCCCAGCTTGGCAGCGTAGATAGGGTCGAGGGCGTGTTCTGCATCGACGAAGGCACAGGTCTTGCCCTTCTTCTGGGCTTCGGCGATCACCTGCAGGGTGAGGGTAGTTTTACCGGAAGATTCCGGGCCGTAGATTTCGACGATACGGCCACACGGCAGACCGCCAATGCCAAGCGCTACGTCCAGCGAGAGGGAACCGGTAGAGATGGCTTCGATATCCATGGTCTTGCTGTCGCCCAGACGCATGATGGAACCTTTGCCGAACTGCTTTTCAATCTGACCCAGCGCAGCCGCCAGTGCCTTCTGTTTGTTCTGATCCATGCCAATCTCCGCTGGAAATCGTGAGTAAGAAGTGAAGTTGGGCTAAGTATACTGTCTATTCATACAGTATCAAGCCCAATTTATCTGAGCAGCGCCAACAGACCCGACAAGGCCTGTCTCACCGCCTGCTGGCGCACCTGTCGGCGATCCCCATCGAAGCGGGCCAGCAGGGAGTGGTGATGGCCATTGCGGTCGGCCCAGGCGAACCAGACGGTGCCGACCGGCTTGCCTTCGGTGGCGCCGCCGGGGCCGGCGATGCCACTGATAGCAACGCTGATGGAGGCAGACGAGTGCGCCAGCGCGCCGCGGGCCATCTCCAGCACCACGGCTTCGCTCACTGCACCGTGCTGTTCAAGGCTATCGCTGCTCACCCCCAACATCTGCTGCTTGGCCTCGTTGGTGTAGGTGACAAAACCGCGATCGAACCAGCCGGAGCTGCCCGCGATGTCGGTGATGGCGCTGGCCACCCCGCCGCCGGTACAGGATTCGGCGGTCGCCGCCAGCCAGCCCCGCTGGCCAAGGGCCCGTCCCAGCTCGATGGCAAGGTGCTCTATCTCTGCATCCAGTTTCATCACGACTCCTTCTGATCCGCTCAAGAGGCACATTATGCGATCCCGCTACCACCGCCCGCAACCACGGCAGACCGCCCTTGCCTGCCGCAATGTGAGGTGCCGCACCGGTGTCATGCCTTCAATAGTGCAGAACAACCGCGCCCGGAACACCCGCTCCCCCGCCGTGGCGCTTATGTGTAGAATGGCGTCATCAAGCTCAAGGCTCATCACCGCAGACACTGGCCCGCAGAGGCCCCTTCTGGAACAGAACATGACCGCACAACACCAAGCCAGCGGCGCCACAAGCTCCGCTCCCGGCGCAAATCTGAGCGCCCACACGCCCATGATGCAGCAATACCTTGGCCTCAAGGCCGAGAACCCGGAGATCCTGCTGTTCTACCGGATGGGCGACTTCTACGAGCTGTTCTATGACGATGCCCGCAAGGCCTCCCAGCTGCTCGATATCTCCCTGACCAAGCGCGGCCAGTCGGCCGGCAGCCCCATCCCGATGGCGGGTGTTCCCTATCACGCCATCGAGGGTTATCTGGCCAAGCTGGTACAGCTCGGCGAGTCGGCCGCCATCTGCGAACAGGTGGGGGATCCCGCCACCAGCAAGGGGCCAGTGGAGCGCAAGGTCATTCGCATCATCACCCCGGGTACCGTCTCCGACGAGGCGCTGCTCAGCGAGCGGCAGGACAACCTGATCGCCGCCGTCTACCACGATGGCCGCCGCTTCGGCTATGGCACCATGGACATCGGCTCCGGCCGCTTTTTTATCAACCAGTTCGAGAAGGAAGAGACCCTGCTGGCGGAGCTGCAGCGCACCAATCCGGCCGAACTGCTCTATCCCGAATCCTTCGAGTTCCTGCACCACATCGAGGGCCGCCGCGGCCTGCGTCGCCGCCCGGAGTGGGAATTTGAGCTGGGCACCGCCCGCAAGCTGCTCTGCCAACAGTTCGGCACCCAGGATCTGGTAGGCTTTGGCGTCGACAAGAGCGAGACCGCCCTGTGCGCCGCTGGCTGCCTGATGCAGTACGTCAAGGACACCCAGCGCACCGCCCTGCCTCACATCCGCAACGTGCGCCTCGAGCAGCCGGATCACGCGGTCATCATGGATGCCGCCACCCGCCGCAATCTGGAGCTGACCCAGAATCTGGCCGGTGGCTATGAAAATACCCTGGCCGAGGTGCTGGATCGCACCGCCACTCCCATGGGCAGCCGCCTGCTCAAGCGCTGGATCCACCAGCCGATCCGCGATCGGGTGATCCTGAAAGGTCGCCAGAGCACCATCAAGGAGCTCATTGAGCAGAACCTCTACGATGAACTGGGCAGCCTGCTGCGTCAGGTGGGGGATGTGGAGCGAGTGCTGGCCCGTCTCGCCCTGCGCTCGGCCCGTCCGCGCGACCTCACCCGCCTGCGTCAGGCCTTCGCCCAGTTGCCCGAGCTACAGCGCCTGCTGGCGGACAACGAGCACGAAGCGGTGCAACAGCTGGCCGAGCGGGCCAGCACCTTCCCCGAGCTGCTCGACCTGCTGGAGCGCGCGGTGATGGAGGTGCCGCCGGTGCTGATCCGCGATGGTGGCGTCATCCGTGACGGCTTCAATCAGGAGCTGGACGAGCTGCGGGATCTGGCCAACGGTGCCACCGCCAGCCTCGCCCGCATCGAAGAGCGGGAAAAACTGCTGACCGGCATCAACACCCTCAAGGTGGGTTACAACAAGGTGCACGGCTTCTATATAGAGGTGAGCCGCGCCAACAGCCATCTGGTGCCGGCCCACTACATCCGCCGCCAGACCCTCAAGAACAACGAACGCTACATCATCGATGAGCTGAAGAAATACGAGGACAAGGTACTCACCGCCCAGTCCCAGGCGCTGGCGCTGGAGAAACGGCTCTACGAAGAGCTGCTCGATGCCCTGCTGCCGCATCTGGGCGATCTGCAGGATTCCGCCGCCGCACTGGCGGAGCTGGACGTGCTGGCCAATCTGGCCGAGCGGGCCGAGACCCTCGACTACCGCTGCCCGACCCTCATCGATGAGGATCAGATCCTGATCGAAGCGGGCCGCCATCCTGTGGTTGAGCAGGTAATGACAGATCCCTTTATCGCCAACCCCATCCGGCTGGAGCGGGAGCGGCGGATGCTGATCATCACGGGTCCCAACATGGGCGGTAAATCGACCTACATGCGCCAGACCGCGCTGATCGTGCTACTGGCCCATATCGGCGCCTTCGTGCCGGCCGACAGCGCCCGCATCGGCCCCATCGACCGCATCTTCACCCGCATCGGGGCATCGGACGATCTCGCCTCCGGCCGCTCCACCTTTATGGTGGAGATGACCGAGACCGCCAACATCCTCAACAACGCCACCGCCCGCAGTCTGGTGCTGATGGACGAAATTGGCCGCGGCACCAGCACCTACGACGGCCTCTCGCTGGCGTGGGCCTGTGCCGAACAGCTGGCGAGCAAGATTGGCGCCTACACCCTGTTCGCTACCCACTACTTCGAGCTGACCCGCCTGCCCGAGCTGATGAGCGGGCTGGCCAACGTCCACCTGGATGCGGTGGAGCACGGCGACACCATCGCCTTTATGCACGCGGTACAGGAGGGGGCGGCCAGCCGCTCTTACGGTCTGCAAGTGGCAGCGTTGGCAGGGGTGCCGAAATCGGTGATCCAGCAGGCCCGTCACAAACTGTACGAGCTGGAGAGCGCCACCCCGGTGGCCGCCGGTGAAACCCGCCCTGCCCCGGTGGCCATAGCACCCCAGAGCCATCCGGTAGTCGATGAGCTGGAAGCGGTGCGCCCGGACGAGCTCACCCCGCGGCAGGCGCTGGATCTGCTCTATCGCCTCAAACAGATGCTGTAATCAGCGACTGCCGCACAAGCATGCAAAAGGGGAACCGCGAGGTTCCCCTTTCTATATTCAGCACCCGGCAAACCAGTCAGGCCACCGCCCGCACCTCTCCACGGGCCCGCAGCAGGCTCTGGCGCCCCTGCCAGTAACCCTGCAGATAGCCGGACTCCAGCTTGACCGGGTCCTGGGTAAAACGGGAGACCATGAAATCGGCCGGTGGCGCGATCACTTCGATCTCGCAATCGGCAGGGGGATTGGCGATGAAATCGAGTGCCCGGTTGTAGGCGCGATCCCGCTCCAGCATGGCTTGCGCCAGCGCAGGCTGGGTTTTCAGCAAGGCTTTGACCATCCAGCAGAAACGGGCCGGCTTCTTGCGATAGCCCCAGGGTTCCGAGAGCACCACCGTCATCCGCCGCGCCCCGCGCCGATAGGCCTCGATCACCGGAATGGAGTCGCTGATGCCGCCATCGGCCATGGGGCGACCATCGACGCAGGGGGTATCGTGCTGCACCACCGGCAGAGCGCAGGTGGCGGTCAGCACCTCATCCATGTTGTCGGGCCGCACCGGCAGATAGATGGCCTTGCCGCTCGCCACATCGGTCGCCACCGCGTAGAAGGGAATGTCGCGGGCGCAGAAAGTGTCGAGATCGAGCGGGAAGCGATGGCGACTGGCCTGCCATAGCCAGCCGATGTCCACCAGATCGCCCCCTTTGACGAAACGCAGGGGATCGAGAAACCGGGAGCTGCAAGCCAGCTCGGTGATGATGTGGTGGCTGCGGCGCGGCTGCTCGCTCAGATAAGAGACCAGATTGGTGGCACCGGCCGAGACGCCCATGACGAAATCGAACGGGTAGTGGTGACTTTCGACAAACGCATCGAGCACGCCGCTGGCAAAGATGCCGCGCATCGCGCCCCCTTCGACAATCAGGGCGCAAGAGTGGGGATTAAACATAACAAGGCTCCGTCAGCTGTAATACCTGCCGGGATCGATCCCGGCCCAGTGATGGACGCCTTCATGCAGAACATCAAGACGCCGCAGCAGGACGATTCAAGCCACTCGCGCAAACCAGAAGCAGTGCAAGGGCAAACCTGAACCATGAAGCGACCACCAGTATATGCAGCGCAACAACCTTCAAAAAATGAATTTAAATAATAAAAAACATGCCTTATTGGCATGATTTAGCACATCGGCAGAGACGTCCCTTTATCCGGTAACAGCACCATCAGGATCAAGGCAGCCCGGGCCCGAACGTCCCGTCGACGGGGTTGTAGTGGTACGCCCGATAATCAAAATCCACCTTATCAAGGCGTGGATTGGCCAACTCGAACAACAGGCGTCTGGGGAGCTGCGCCTGATCGAGGGAAGGTTTGAAGTGGCGCAGCCAGAGCTGTTGCAGCGAGCCATCCCGCCACGCCAGCTTGAGCCCTACCGAAAGGCGGCGGATGGCGGCCTGATTATCCTTGTGGGTGTAGAAGAGGTGGAGGAAGGGATAGTGCAGCGCCACTCGCCGATCCACGGTGAGGCCGGGCAGATCACTGTGCTGCTCCTGCTCGATAAAGAGCTCGTTGGCACCGCGGCAGAAGAGGTCGATGCGACCGCGAGCCACCAGCTTGAACAGCCGCTCGTAACCGTCGATCTCCTGCACCTTGAATCCCCCATGACGCAGGATCTCCGCATCCTGCCAGCCACGCCCCTGCCCGTGCAGAAATTGTTGCAGCTCGGTCAGGGTATTGACCCTTGCCACTGCGTCGGCCTGCTGCGGACTGACAAAACAGATGCGATAACCGAGGATGCCCAACTCCACCGGAAAACGGACGTAATCCAGCGCTCCGCTCTCTGCGGCCGGACGCAGACTGTCGGCCACAAACAGATTGGGGTATTGCTGAGTCTGCACAATCTGTCGCATCCGGATACGGTTCATCGGCGGCGCGGTCCGCAGCTCGTAGTCACCGAAGCTATCGCGGGTCTTCTCCAGCGCCAGCTGCAACAGATCGCGAAAATAGAGGGTACGCAAGTCCCGATCGCTCTCGGGGCTGATGTGAGTGATGACGTCGCTCGCCCGTAGGGGAGTGGCAAGGAGGGAAAGACTGCACAGCAGCAAGCAGGAAGCGAGGCGATGAAAGGTCATACTGCTCATCCCGGAAATACAGGCTCACTAGAGTGTAGCGCCGGGACGAGCCGCCTTCTAAAGGGAAGCCAGGCCTACCAGAACATCCGGCCCAGCAGGGGCGCCAGCAGCACGGTCACCATACCGGCGATCATCATCACCATGCTGGAGACCACTCCCTCCTCATTACCCATCTGATAGGCCCTGGCAGTGCCGGCGCCGTGGGCCGAGGCGCCAAAGCCCGCCCCCTTGCCGAGGCGACTGCGAATGGCCAGCACGGTGAGCACGCTCTCCCCCACCGCCATACCAATCACCCCGGTCAGCACCACAAACAGCGCAGTGAGATCGCTCTGACCGCCGATGGCGCGGGTCGCCTCCACCGCAAACGGCGTAGTGATGGATCGCATCGCCAGACTGCGTTGCAGCATGTCGGAGAGATCCAGCCAGCGGGCCAGCAGCACAGTACTCCCCACCGCCATGATGACCGATGCGACCACCCCCACCGACAGCGACAACCAGTGGCGACGTATGAGCTGGCGGTTCTCGTAGACCGGCACCGCGAAGGCGACGGTAGCGGGGCCCAGCAGCCAGAGCAGCCAGTGGGATTCCGCCATGTAATCCTGATAGGGGATGTGGAACAGCAGCACCACGGCCACCAGCAGGGTCGGCGCCAGCAGCAGGGGCATCAGCGGCAGAATGCGCTTTTTGCCATAGAGCCATTTGCTGGCGTAGTAGAAGAGCAGGGTGAGGGCGAAGCAGATCAGCCCGAGCAGGGTATCAGACATGACGGCGACTCCGACGGGCCAGTTTCAGTTCGAGGCGGTAAACCCGATCCACCACCAGCGCGGTAGTGCCGAGCACCAGCGTGGTGCTCACCAGCAGCACCACCATGATGCGCCACCCCTCTTGCAGCAGCAGCTCCTGATAGTTGACCACCGCCACCACGGCGGGCACGAAGAAGAGCAGCATCTCGGCCAGCAGCCAGCGAGCACCCGCGCTGAACCACTCGGCCTTAACCACTCCGAGCAGGATGCAGGCCAGCAGCAGCAACATGCCGGTGAGGTTGGCGGGCAGCGGCAGATGGAGAGTTCGAACCGCGATATCGGCCAGCAGCCAGATGGCTGCCAGCAACACAATCTGGAAGGGAGTCTGTAACCAGCGCAAGCAGAGGGCTTTCATGATCATCGTCTTTCTGTGAACCGGCTCACAGTATAGAGTTGAGCAAAACCTGCCAGAAATGAATTAAAATTATCAAATTCATGCCGCATAGGCATACTTCATCCCGCACCCGCCAACACGAGTCGAGAGAGTCCATGGATATTCGCGCCCTGCGCTATTTTGTCGAACTGGTGCGGGAAAAAAGCTTCACCCGCGCCTCTGAAAAGCTGTTCGTCACCCAGCCCACCATCAGCAAGATGATCCGCAATATCGAAGAGGAGCTGGGCCAACCCCTGCTCAACCGGGAAGGGCGCCGCTTCACCCTGACCGACAGCGGCCAGGTGCTATTCAACCGGGCCCAGACCATCTTGGCGGAGATGCAGCAGCTGGAGGCCGAACTGGCGGATCTGCAGAGCCTGCAACACGGTCGCCTCACCCTTGGCATTCCCCCCATGGTGGGTCACGTCTATGCGGATCTGATCCGCGCCTACCGAACCCGCTATCCCAAAGTGGAACTGACCTTGGTGGAGTACGGCGGTCGCCGCATTGAACAGGCGGTGCTGGAGGGGGAGCTGGATCTCGCTATCACCATGCTGCCGACCAAAGAGGGGGGCGCCCTCAGCGCGCTGGAGCTGGATCAATACCCGATCCGGGTAGTGCTGCCTGAGCAACCCCGCTGGCATGGCGAGGCGCCGCTGCGGCTGGAGTCTCTGCAGGAAGAGCCCTTCCTACTCTATACCCAGGCGTTTACCCTGAGTGAACGGCTGGAGCAGGCATGTCAGGAAGCGGGCTTTGTGCCGCAGGTGGCGGCGCGCAGCAGCCAGTGGGATTTTCTCACCGCCATGGTACGCAGCGGCATGGGGGTCGCCTTCTTGCCGGAGCCGGTCTGCAACCGGCTGACCCCGGATGGTCTGGTGCTGCGGCCGCTGGAGCCCGAATTGAGCTGGCGACTCGGGGTGATCTGGCCGAGCGAGCGCTATCTGTCGCGCACCGCCGAAGCCTGGCTGGCCCTCTGCCGCCAGCGGCAGGCACCTCAATAATCGCCGAAGCGATCGGTCTGCGGATTGTAGAAGTAGGGGCGGTAATCGAAGCTGATCCCGTCGAGGAAGGGGTTATCCAGTCGCAACAGCCGGCGTTGGGAGAGCTTGGCAAAGGCGATGGCCGGGCCAAAGCTCTTGCGCCACAGCGCCTGTAGCGAGCCATCCTGCCACGCCAGCTGCAACCCCCGCTCGACCCGCTTGAGCGCCTCGCGATTGTTGGGATTGGTGTAGAAAACCCGGGGCAGCGGGTAGTAGATCAACAGTGCGTCATCCACCAGCAGATCCGTCATCTCCTTGTGGGTAAGCTGCTCGCTCACCCCGCGGCAGAAGAGATCGAAGCGGCCCCGCGCCACCATCTTGAACAACTTCTCGTCCCCCTCAACCTCCACCACCTCCATCCCGGCGTAACGCAGGATATCCACATCCAGCCACCCCTTGCCCTGACCGAAGGTAAACTGGCGCAGCCCCTTGAGGTCGGTCACTTTGCTCACCGCCGCCTTTTGCTGCGGGCTGACAAAACAGATGCGGTAGCTGACGATCCCCAGATGGATGGGAAAACGGACATAGGCGAGCCCCAGATCCTCGCGGGTGCTGCTGTAGCTGTCCATTACAAAGAGGTTGGGATAGCTGTCGAGCTGCATGCTGAGTCGCTCACGCGCCTTGGTCATGGGCGGTGCAGGCTCCAGCAGATAGTCGCCAAACTGGTCGCGGGTCTTGTCGAGGGCGAGCCGCAGCAGCTCCCGATCATAAGTGGTACGCGGATCCCGCTCGCTCTCCGGGCTGATATGGGTAAACCGGGTGGCCGCCTGTCCGGTCAGCGACAACATGCAGAGCAGAGCGGCAGCAAGCAGATGCAGGGGTGACATAAACCGCGCCTTGGCTGAAGGGGTACTTTCAGTGTAGCCCTGAGCGTGGGTGCCCCACCGTGGCGCGGCCTGTGCGAGGATAAGCAACACGACAAACAAGAGGATGCGGGCAGATATCCTCACGGGTCACATCGCCTCCGGACCAACACAGGCCCGGAGAGCAGGTTCACACCGTGCCCGGCACTACTCTTCGCCGATGGGAGCAGCGATCCACTTCATCAACGTCAGCATATCCTGCGGCGCCACCCCTACCGAGAGACCGCGCTTGCCGCCGCTCACCAGGATCTCGTCAAACTGCAGCGCCGACTCGTCGAGCACGGTGGGCAGCAGTTTCTTCTGGGCCAGCGGGCTGATGCCACCCACCTTGTAACCGGTCAGCTTCTCCGCTTCCGCCGGTTTCATCATCTCCACCTTCTTGAGGCCAGTCGCCTTGGCCAGCTGCTTCAGACTGCACATGCCGGATGAGGGAACGATGGCCACCACCGCCTGCTTGTCGTGATGGGCGACCAGGGTCTTGAACACCTGCGCCTCCGGCAGCCCGAGCTGGGTCGCGGCATGCTTGCCGAAATCGTCGTGGGCTTCGCACTCGTAGGGGTAGAGCTTGTGGGGGATCTTGAGCTTCTTCAGCAGGTTGATGGCAGGAGTCATGATGGTTGCCTTGAATCGAATCGCATAAAAACAAGGCCAAACAGTCTGCGCCTCACTCTGGGGTGATGCAAGGGGGGTGGAAGTTGCAAGGGCCATTGACTGACCGCCATGCCATGCACGCTTGGTGGCGAGCGACCAGAAGACTTGACCAAACAGAGTCCAAACGGGTATTGCTTTAACTCTTTGACGCCGCCACAACCCATACCGCAGGAGCCCATATGCAACTCACCCCACCCCAACCGCCTCAGGACGATGATGTTGAAGCGCTGCGCATTGGCCTGACGGGCTACAACGTCAGCCAGGCAGGCCCTCAACTGTACGAACTTCGGCGCGAGCGGATCGCCAGCTTTATCAAGGATAAAGAGGGCAAGGTACACGGCGGCATCATCGCCGACATCAAGTGGGGCTGGCTGCACGTCGACTGGCTCTGGATCGACGAAAGCATTCGCCGTGATGGCTGGGGCGGCCGCCTGCTCGGCGCCATGGAGCAGTACGCCCAAAGCAAGGGCATCACCAACTACCACTTGGAAACCACCAGTTTTCAGGCCCTCCCCTTCTACCAGAAGCAGGGTTACGAGGTCTTTGGCCAGCTGCCCGATATGCCGCCGGGGCATGTGAGTTATTTTTTGAAGAAGCAAGGCATTTGTAATGAATAAAATTTACAAATACATGAAATTCAGACCTGATTTTTTTAAAAAACCTAGCCTTAGGTTAAGTCAACGCTGTGCATTGAATGACCCTTTTGAGCTCAGCCCGGACCAAGATACACTAGATAAAATATTAGAAGATGCTCATCGAGAGGATTTCTTCCTGCAAATTTCTGAATATGCAAGTGATGAAGGATTTGATGATACAGGGATCATCTCTTTCACGGAAAGTTATAATAACTTATTGATGTGGTCTCACTACGCTGACGAGCATAAGGGTATTGTTATTGAGTTTGACTACCATGCTTTGAAGACTCACTTCAATAAAATACTATCCGTGAGCAACTCTATTGAACGTGTATTATATAATAGAGAAAGACATGAGGTACTACCATGTACCACTTCACCCAAAAGAAACTTATTAACTAAGAGTGATGATTGGATTTATGAAAAAGAACATCGAGTAATAACTAAAGTATCGAATGCAGATTACTTTGTCATTAATAAAGAAGCCTATGAATATATTCTTGATTTCTATAATGAAAGCTACCTTGAACTGCTTAATGTCGAGAAATACAAAGGGATGATAAAGATCTCCATCAATCATCAAGCATGCCACTTAATGGATCAGCAAGAAAAAGATGGCAGCTCCACTGACGATATGGAAGAGATGCGATTTTCTCCAAGCAATACTATATTAAACGAACTACTTTCTTTTATCGCAGCAACACCAACCTCCATTTTTCTTTTTGATATACC
Source organism: Aeromonas sp. s12 (assembly GCF_040907925.1). Classification (NCBI taxonomy): domain Bacteria; kingdom Pseudomonadati; phylum Pseudomonadota; class Gammaproteobacteria; order Aeromonadales; family Aeromonadaceae; genus Aeromonas; species Aeromonas sp. s12. Next base: position 32,916 of record NZ_JBFOCT010000025.1, read on the forward strand.
AATAGAATGTATCACTGGAATATTTTTAGGCTGTAGATTAACGGAATCAGACAAGTCAACGCTACGTGAAGTAGCTTGCGAAAATACATTATTTAATAGAATACCTTGTTATCAAGCTAGTTTAAGCAAGCATCAATTCGCCTTGATTTTTGAAGAAACCTACCACTCATGCTCAACAACGTAGACGTAGTAGGCGTAGGGTGCAATGAACGAAGTGAATTGCACCTCTACCTTCATAACGATCATAACGATCATAACGAAAGTGGTGCAATGTGCTCCGCTTAATTAACCCTACGTTAACCACGTTAATGCCGTTTATTTTTTGTCGTGTGGCACTTCATATTCTGACGTGGCGGTATCTCCCCAAGATAGTGGATACCGGCCCTGTTGTACCCAACGATGGAAAGTGGAATATGGCCAATCTTTCGGGGCTGTTACCAATCCATGTTTGACGGGATTGATATGGATGTAATCAAGATGGTGATTGAAATCTTCCTGATTACGGATCAGATGATCCCAATAACGTCGCTGCCAAATACCCCGCTCGCCACGCTGCCAACGAGATTCTGAGCGAGTCTCCGAATTGGGGATTGCTCGTGAAAACTTGCTTTTGATTTGGCGCCAGCGCAACGGAAAATTGGTATCCCCTTCCGGCAACTCCAGCAAGGCATGCAGATGTTCGGGCAAGACAACCCAGCCATGGATCCGGAATGGATGACGCTCTTGCACCTCTCTGACAACCGACCTCAGCAGATCGATCCGCTCGACCAGTAAATGGTTGTTCTGACGCTCAGCCAGCACGACCGTAAAAAACCAGGTTCCCCCCGGTTGCCATGCCCGTTTGTAATTTGCCATGCCTTGCCCAACCCACAATCAAACATGTTGTTAAATGTGGTTCAAACGAAGCAAAACGTAGGGTGTAATGAACGAAGTGAATTGCACCTCTCGTCACAATCGCGGTGCAATGCGCTTCGCTTATTGCACCCTACGACCACTCCCTGAGGTTATGGCGGGCACGGTTTTGGTTCCCCCTCTTATTCGCTGAGGCGAGTCCGCTTGTCCAGGCCGCGAGACAGGATGTCGAGCGAGCGGCGCCGGGCCATGGATGGCCCGTCGGCGCGTGCCGTCGGACAAGCGGGTGAGCCGAAGGAACCCGACGAAGTCGGGCGAATAAGCGGGGGAGAAGACCTTTGGTGACTTTGGGTCTTTCCAAAGTCACTCGCCCCGGCCCGAAGGGCGGGCGAAACCCCGTCGAGGCCAGCGGCCTCGCGTCCTGCACGGCGAAGCCGTGCCATCGACAATCTCCTCGGACGATTACGCCTGACGGCTAATCGACCCTACGATTGCACGGCGCAGCCGTGCCTGCTTGCCACAGGCACGGAGTCTGGCTGTACGCCGGGATGCCACCGGCAAAGGGGGGCGTGGCCGCCCCTATCGGCCCAAGAAGGGTTCCCAGTCCTTGAACACCGGCTGCAACCCTGCCTGCCGCACGGCGGCGGCCACTTCCCCCACCGGGCGGTCGTCGTGGATGGCGAACTGCTCCAGCTCCTCTTTATCCCCCTCGGCATAGCCCCCCGGCTGGGTGCGCGACTCGGCCGACATCTGGGTGATGCCAAGGCGCACCGCGCCGTTGCGAAAGGTGGCAGACTCGCGGGTCGAGAGCGACAAATCCAGCGTGGGCGAGAAAAGACGCCAGGCGCAGATCAGCTGGGCCAGCTGGCGATCCGACATGACCACGGCAGGCTCCAGCCCACCGGTGCAGGGGCGCAGGCGCGGGAAGGAGAGCGAATAGCGGCTCTGCCAGTGGTGGCGCTCAAGCCAGCTCAGATGCTCGGCGACAAAGTAGCTGTCGGCGCGCCAGTCCGAGGAGAGACCGATGAGCGCCCCCAACCCGATTTTGTCGATACCGGCGCGGCCGAGCCGATCCGGGGTGGCGAGGCGCCATGCGATGTCCCGCTTGTTGCCGCGCAGGTGGTGGCGGGCATAGGTGGGGGCGTGGTAGGTCTCCTGATAGACCATGACGGCGTCGAGGCCGAGGCTTTTCAGCTCGGCATATTCGGCCTGCGAGAGGGGCTGCACCTCCATCCCCACCGTGCTGAAGTGGCGGCGTATGATGGGCATCACCTCTCGAAAATAGGCGAGCCCCACCTTGTGCTCGTGCTCGCCGGTCACCAGCAGCACGCTATCAAAGCCGCGCGCCTTGATGGCCAGACACTCGCGCTCAATCTCCTCGCTATTCAAGGTCTTGCGCTTGAGGCGGTTGCTCATGGAGAAGCCGCAGTAGGTGCAGTCGTTGGCGCAAAGATTCGACAGATAGAGCGGCACATAGAAGCCGATGGTGTTGCCAAAACGCTGGCGGGTCAGCCGCTCGGCCTCGGCTGCCATCTGCGGCAGATACGCCTCGGCGGCTGGCGAGATCAGCGCCATAAAATCGCTCAGGGTGCGGCGTGGTGCGCTCAGGGCTCGCGCTACATCGGCGGCTGTCTTGGCGCGGATCTGCATGCCGATATCGTCCCAATCCAGCTCCTGCCATCGGTCGAGAAAGGTAGACTCCTTAGCCCTCACCCCCAGCGCCCTCACCCCCAGCCCCTCTCCCAGAAGGAGAGGGGGGCTATCACTCGGACGCACTTGGGGTTGTGCAAAGGGCTCGAAGTCACTCATCGCACCAGCATCATGACTCATAACGCCCCCAGAAAATCGGTGAGAGGGCTGGAGGCTTGCGCCTGCAGGGCGCGGGCGCCAAGGCCTGCCTCATAGGCGCTGCGACCGGCGGTGCAGGCCAGCGCAAAGGCGCGGCCCATGGCGACCGGGTCGCCGCTCACCGCGATGGCGGTGTTGACCAGCACGGCATCGGCGCCCAGCTCAAAGGCGGCGGCGGCGTGGCTCGGTGCGCCGATGCCCGCGTCCACCACCACAGGCACATTGGCCTGCTCGACGATGATGGAGAGAAACTCCCGGGTCACCAACCCCTGATTGGAACCGATGGGCGCACCGAGCGGCATCACGGCGGCACAGCCCACCTCTTCGAGCCGTTTGCAGAGCACGGGGTCGGCGCCGCAGTAGGGCAGCACCACAAAGCCCTCTTTCACCAGCTGCTCGGCGGCTTTCAGCGTCTCGATGGGATCGGGCAAGAGGTAACGGGGATCGGGGTGGATCTCCAGCTTGAGCCAGTTCGTCCCCAGCGCCTCGCGGGCGAGGTGGGCGGCAAACACCGCCTCGGCGGCGGTCTTGGCGCCGGAGGTGTTGGGCAGCAGCTTGACCCCGAGTTGCAACAAGGGGCTGAGGATATCGTCGTGGGCCTTGCCCGGTTCAAGCCGCTTGATGGCCATGGTGACCAGTTGGGAGCCACTCGCCTCGATGGCGGCGGCCATCAGTTCCGGGCGGGCAAACTTGCCGGTGCCGGTAAAGAGGCGCGATGAGAAGGTGTGATCGGCAATCTTGAGCATGTCAGCCTCCCGCTATGGCGGTAAAGAGGTGAATTTCGTCCCCGTCATTGAGACGGGTCTCGGCCCAGCGGCCACGGGGCAGCACGGCGCCGTTAAGGGCCACCGCCACCCCCTGTGGATTAACGTCTTGCGCCGCCAGCAGGTCGGCCACGCTCTGCCCTGCCGCCAGCGACTGGGCTTTATCGTTGAGTCGAATGGTGAGGGTCATGGGGTGATCTCCTTATCGTGTGTCGGGCATCGGCGCTGCCCGCAAACCGGGCAATCGGGGTCGGGGGCCAGAGTGAGGGTCTGCCACTGATGGGTCAGGGCATCGAAGCGGCGCAGTGTGCCGGCGACCGGGCTTGGCATCCCTAACAGCAGTTTCAGTGCCTCCAGCGCCTGCAAAGAGCCCATTACCCCGACCAGCGGGCCGGTGACGCCGCTGGTCTCGCAGCTCTGGGCGATTTTGGTATCAAGCGGATAGAGGCAGGCATAGCAGGCGTGATCGCTGCTGGGGCGCGCCATCAGCTGCCCCTGCCACCCCACTGCGGCGGCGGAGATCCAGGGCTTGCCCTGAGCCACGCAGGCGGCGTTGATGGCATGGCGGGTGGCGAGGTTGTCGCAGCAGTCGATCACCAGATCTACCTCGGCCACAAACTCCGGCAGGCTGGCGGCATCGAGCCGCTGGTTGATGGCAATCAGCTCCACCAGCGGGTTGTGGGCAGCCAACCGCTCGCGGGCCAGCTCCGCCTTGGAGTGGTTGACCGCATCAACATCGAACAGGATCTGGCGCGGCAAGTTGCTGGAATCCACCGTATCGCCATCGGCCAGCCACAAGGTGCCCACCCCGGCCCCGGCGAGATATAGGGCGAGCGGCGAGCCAAGCCCGCCGAGGCCGACGATCAGCACGGACTTATCTTTCAGCCGCGCCTGACCCGCCTCCCCCACTTCCGCCAGCATCAGCTGGCGGCCGTAGCGCAAATACTCTTTGTCACTAAGAGAAGCGGCATCAGAGAGCATGTTCTGCCTCCCGTATAACAGTGGCCGAACGCGGCTCATCCCCCGCCCCCACGGCGGCGAGCAGCCGCTCGGTCGCCCCCTGCCAGTCGTCGCTGGCAGTAATGGCCGAGACCAGCGCGATACTGCCGACCCCGCTTGCCTTGACCGCCGCCACCCGCTCCTCGCTGATGCCGCCGATGGCCACCGTCGGCCAGTCGCACATCAGGGCGCGGTAGCGGTGCAGCCGCACCAGCCCCTGCGGGCGCGAAGGCATCGCCTTGGTGTTGGTCGGGAAGATATGCCCCAACGCGATATAGGAGGGGGCCAACTCGCGGGCCCGCATCAGCTCGAAGTAGCCGTGGGTGGAGATGCCAAGGCGCAGCCCGGCCGCCTGAATGGCGGCGAGATCGGCTGTCTCCATATCCTCCTGCCCCAGATGCACGCCCCAGGCGCCCGCCTCGATGGCCTGCTGCCAGTAGTCGTTGATAAAGAGTCGCGCCCCATGGCGGCGACCGAGCTCTACCGCATCGCGAATGGCCGGTGCTACCTCTGCGGCAGGCAGATTCTTGATCCGCAGCTGGATGGTCTTGACCCCCTGCCCCAGCAGGCGGCGCAGCCACTTGACCGAGTCCACCACCGGATAGAGACCGAGGTTGGGTTCGGTCGGCGCGAAGGGACCATCCGGCAGACGGGCGCTGCTTGTTTCATAAAGTCCGAAGCGGCGATCGAGGGTTGAACCTGCCAGCACGGCGCGGGGGAAGTGGGCAAGATCGGCAGGCCAGCCGAGATGGGCGATGGGGCCGGGGCCTGCCCCCACCCCCTGCGCCGCCGCCAACCCCTGTTGCAGGTAGGCACGCGCCAGGGTGATGGCGTCTTCCACCGGATAATCCTGCGCCACCACGGCGGCGATAGCGCTGGCGTAGCAGCAGCCGGTGCCGTGGCCATGGCGGGTATTCAGGCGCGGCGCCGCCAGCCAGAATTCGCGGGTCTCGTCCTGGTAGTAGTCGAGGCAGAGATCGCCGCTCCAACCCAAATGGCCGCCCTTGACCAGCACGGCGCGGGCGCCGAGTTCGCGCAGCCGCCGGGCGGCGAGGCGCACCAACACAGGGCTGGTCGCGGGAATGCCGGTCAGGGCTTCCAGTTCGGGGCCGTTGGGGGTGATGAGCGACAGACGTGGCAACAGCTGCTCGCGCACCGCCTCCAGCATATTGGGCTCCGCCATCGGGGTGCCGGTGCTGGCGATGGACACCGGGTCGTAGACCACGAAGGGAGCCTCGATGGCAGCCAGTCGGCGGGCCAGCACCTCAACGTGAAGCCGGGTCGGCAGCAGGCCGATCTTGATGGCGGCAGGTGGCAGATCGACGCCGAGGGCGTCGATCTGGGCGGTGAAGGTCTGCATCAGCACGGGGTCGACCATCTTCACCGCCACCGAGTTCTGGGCTGTGATGGCGGAGATGACCGAGCAGCCGTGCACGCCGAGGTCGTGCAATGTGTGCAAGTCGGCCTGAATGCCGGCACCGCCGCCGGAGTCGGAACCGGCGATGGTCCAGACCACAGGCAGCGAGTCGGTCACGGGCGACAAGTCGGCGGGGCTGACAGCCCCGCTTGCGCTGCTCACGCCTCCTCCCCTGCGGCCTGTTTCAGCACCGCAGCCTGATGGTAGATCTCGCCACCGGTCTCCTTGAAGGTCTCTGCCATGCGGGCCATGCCGCTCTCCACCTGAGCCACTACCTGCTCCTGCTGGCCATCCATACCGACCAGCTTGATCTCCACCGCTTCAAGCTTTGCGGCATAGTCACGCACATCCTGAGTGATCTTCATGGAGCAGAACTTGGGCCCGCACATGGAGCAGAAGTGGGCCACCTTGCCGGACTCCTGGGGCAGGGTCTCGTCGTGGTAGGCACGGGCGGTGTCGGGATCGAGGGCCAGATTGAACTGATCCTCCCAGCGAAACTCGAAGCGCGCCTTGGACATGGCGTTGTCGCGGATCTGGGCCCCCGGGTGACCCTTGGCCAGATCGGCGGCGTGGGCGGCGATCTTGTAGGTAATCAGCCCCTGCTTCACATCCTCCTTATTGGGCAGCCCCAGATGCTCCTTGGGGGTGACGTAGCAGAGCATGGCGCAGCCGTACCAGCCGATGAGCGCGGCACCGATGCCGGAGGTGAAGTGATCGTAACCCGGTGCAATGTCGGTGGTGAGCGGGCCCAGCGTATAGAACGGCGCCTCGTGGCAGTGCTCCAGCTGCTCGGTCATGTTGCGCTCGATCATGTGCATCGGCACGTGACCCGGCCCCTCGATCATCACCTGCACGTCGTATTCCCACGCGATCTTGGTCAGCTCGCCCAAGGTGCGCAGCTCGGCGAACTGGGCCTCGTCGTTGGCGTCATAGACGGAGCCGGGGCGCAGACCGTCGCCCAGCGACAGGGCCACGTCATAGGCCGCGCAGATCTCGCAGATTTCGCGAAAGTGCTGGTAGAGGAAGTTCTCCTTGTGGTGGGAGAGGCACCACTTGGCCATGATGCTGCCGCCGCGCGACACGATGCCGGTGAGGCGCTTGGCGGTCATCGGCACGAAGCGCAGCAGGACGCCGGCATGGATGGTGAAGTAGTCCACCCCCTGCTCGGCCTGCTCCAGCAGGGTATCGCGGAACAGCTCCCAGGTGAGCTCTTCGGCGATGCCGTTGGTCTTCTCCAGCGCCTGATAGATGGGCACGGTACCAATGGGGACCGGGCTGTTGCGCAGGATCCACTCGCGGGTCTCGTGGATGTAGCGACCGGTGGAGAGATCCATCACGGTGTCGGCGCCCCAGCGGGTCGACCAGACCAGCTTCTCCACCTCCTCTTCGATGCTGGAGGTGACCGCCGAGTTGCCGATGTTGGCGTTGATCTTCACCAGAAAATTGCGGCCGATGATCATCGGCTCCGCTTCCGGGTGGTTGATGTTGCTGGGGATGATGGCACGACCGGCGGCCACCTCATCGCGCACGAATTCGGGGGTGATGTTCTGGGGCAAACGGGCACCAAAATCGCGGCCCGGATGCTGGGTGCGCAACAGTTCAGAGCGCACCCGCTCGCGACCCATGTTCTCGCGAATGGCGATAAATTCCATCTCGGGGGTGACGATACCGGCCCGGGCGTAGTGGAGCTGGGTGACCCGGCGACCCGGCTTGGCGCGGCGCGGCTTTGGCAGATGTTCGAAGCGCAGGTGATCCAGCCCCTCGTCAGCCAGACGCTCCTGAGTGAAGGTGGAGCTGAGCCCCGGCAGTTCGTCGGTATCATCGCGCTCCAGCACCCAGTTCTCCCGCAGGCGCGGCAGGCCACGGCGCACGTCGATGGCGACCCCCTCCTCCCCGTAACGGCCAGAAGTGTCGTAGACCGGCACCGGCTCGTTGGGCTCGAATTGGGGATTTTCTTTGGTGCCGCCGACGAAGGTATCGGCCAGCTGGATCTCCCGCAGGGGAACACGGATATCGGCACGGGAGCCTTCGATAAAGATGCGGCGGGAGTTGGGGTGAGCCATCCCCTTGAGGCTGTCGATAAAGGCCTGAGCGCTGGAGCGCTGCTCGCGGCGGCTGGATTTGGCGGTATCAGATACAGAAGTAGACATAGCAAAACTCACATTAACTGGTTGAAGTTATGGGTGTTTGCTTGTCTGGAGTTCGAGGAGAAGATGAACTTGCGGCGGGGTGTTTATCTCGGGAGGGAGTGCGCGCGGGATGGATCTCAGCGCTACTGTACTGCCGCTTCCCGCTCTCTGCACGCTGTGGGCAAGGCACCCCACGTGCTGGAAAACCGGACGGGACAGACTCCCTCCTGTGCGCCCTGACCCATCAAGGGTGAGCCCTTCGATGAGCAGAAGAGGCTTGTTCCTCCTCCGGCGCGGTAACCCGCAAGTTACCCTTGTTCCCTTCGCAGGTTTTAACCTGATCAGGTTCCACGGATCCCGAATTAACGGTCTCAGCTTCGCGTCGTTCGACGGTCAGCACTCCGACAAGATGGCGCCAGTATAAGGGGGAAAATCTAAAGCACAAGCCGTTAACAATCTGGCCAACACGCCTCTTTCAACAAATGAGTGAACGATGCCTCGCTCACGGGGCCACCCCAAACAGAGGTCAAACCTGCGTTGGCATCCCCTTGGCAAGCCACAGATTCCCGCTGTGATCATGCAGGGACAAGAGGAGAAAAAGAGGGAAAATCGAGGGGCGCAGGGCAAACAGAAACAGGCCCCTATGAAAGGGGCCTGCGAGGGAGGTTATTGAACCGGAACTATGGTCAGGGATACGTTGCCAAAGCCTTCGTTGGCAAGGGCCTCGCTGTCCAGATCCACACCGGTAAGCGCCACCTCATCGGCAGAGGCACTGCGCAGCTGGGCAGCCTTCGCGGAACGGGTCTGGGGCTGACCGATTTCGATATCGCCGGCAAACTGGCTCTCGGCATAGAAGTCACCGGTCACTGCCGAACGGATCGGGCGCAGCACACGACCCAGGTTATTCTGCATGGTCGACAAACCATACTCGCTGATGGTCCAGTTCCAGTCCCACCACTTCACTTCACCCGGGATATAACGCTTGTCCCACTGGTAGCGAATGCTGCTTGCCTTGTCGCGGAACGGGCCGACGGCAAAGGTGTGCTCCCAGGTGGGACGATTCTCAGGATGGGTATACCAGGCATTGCCGCCCCAACGCAGGAAGCCCTTCATGGTCAGGTCATAATTGACCTCGGCCTTGAACTCGTAGGGGTAGGAGATGTTGGACTTGTAGAGGGCAACCCGCACCGGCAGGCTGGAGTGAGGCGGCACCGTGGGGCGCGCTTCAACCGAGACGGTCTCGGTCGTCGAGCCCCCTTTCTGGGAGGCCCAACTCTGGCTCGCAGCGATCTCGATGGCCAGTTCGGTTTCCCCCACCAACGGCCACTGAAACTTGTTCTTGGTGGTCACCTTCTCGCTCAGGCTGTAGGTGTCGGTCTTCGACCAGTTGGTGGCCTTGTCGTACTTCAGGGTCACCACCACCTGCTGGGGCAGGTCGGTGTAGTTGGTCGCATTGGCCGTGATGGTCTTGACCAGCTGCTTGCCGCTCTCGGTGACCTGACCATGGCTGAAGGAGTCGGGTTCCAGGGTATATGAGAAGTTGCTTACCTTGATGGAACTCTTCTCCCCGCAACGATATCCGGAGCAGCCGCCGTCATTATTTCCCTTTATCAGCCAGCCATCGCCAACCCGGGTAACATCCATATCTTCCCCGACATAGGGGCTATGGTTTCCACCCACCCAGGCGTATCCCAAATAATGAGCGAGATAACTTACTGGCTTGATAAAATAATCATTGTCGTGGACAAGCCGCCATTGCACATCGACCTCATCACCTGCCGGAATATTCCAGTCAGAGAGTGTTGGTATTTCTCCGGAAACCGGTGAGTTGGGATAACACCAGGTTTCTCCGGCAGTGCCCTGTTTGATTTCGCCATTATATCCAGGCCCCATAATCACCCAGCGATCAGCCAGCCCGGTGATCTGCCACTGCCCCATGCGGCTGACCAGATTACCCTTGATACTCATGGCTTCATCGCGGGTCAGAGGACGATAACCACTGGCACAGACGCCCGTGCCAAGACCCGCCCACTTGACCTGATCAGGGTAGACAGGTTCAGCCGCCTGCACCTGAGCGAGCATCAATGAAGACGCCCAAAACGCCAGATTGGCGGTAATTATTCTATTCATCATTTATCCCTCTTTCAGACATACGATAATTGTTATTGTGTAGAAATATCCTTTTTCATTTGACAGGTATGGACTCCGACAAAACCTGACACAAATAAAATAAACCACCAAAAAACATCCATGACAAACAAAATAATGGTGATACAGGAAAATAATTAGAGCGATGACTTTATTGAGGAATAAATCATAAATATTGTGGCAGCCATTATTTAATGGCTGCCACAATATGGTGAAACCATATTAAATAAGAAGATGCTGAATTACTCTTCCGGATTGATCACTTCAATTCCCTGCAATATTCCATCCGCCGAACGGATCAATACCAGCTCGCTCCCGGCATGCAGATCGGCGGCCGAACCGTTAACCCAGCGCACCAGCGGATTGAGTGGCACAGTGCCCAGGGTTGCCAGCGTGAGCTGCCGTTCATCGAAGGATTGCAGGCGATCTTGCGCCCGCTGCCAGGGCAGATTGACCAGCGGGGCTCTGGCGGCCAGCAGCTCAATCCGGGTGGCAACGCCATCTGCCACCAGCAGGGCGAGCTGGTCGCCGGGTTTGAGTGGCTGCGACCAAATCTCCCCCTGCCGCCAGACGGCGGCACTGCCCTGTTCCACTTCGGCCCCCTGAAATTGCAGGCGGATGCCGTCGCTGTGCTCCAGCTCCACCAGCCACAATTCATCGGCACCCGCCTGCGCCGCCCAAAGCGGCACACCCAGCATCCATGCACACCACTTTCTCGATTGTTCCATCTTCGTTCGTCCCTGAACAAAAAGCCCATGCAGGACAAGCATGGGCTTCATTCGGGAGCATTTCTAATCGGAACGCAGAGATCGGATCAGTCATCCTCGCGGCAACGGCTCAGGCGCATGCCGTCAAACTTGCACTCCAGCTCGAGCCAGCGCCCTTCAAACGGCGCCAGACTGTTATCCGAGGTGGTGTAGCCCCAGATCCGCCCCCCTTCCACCGGCCCCTCCAGATCCATTTCGTCCTTGTCATCTTCGTCGAGGGCTTCGACCTTGCGCACATAGCGCACGCCGTTCTCCACCACCCCCTTCATCTCGACCCAGGTACCGCCGAGATCATCCTCGTTGAGCCAATCCTTGAAGCGGGTCTGGTCGTCGATCACGAACGGCATGCCGTTGACCATCAACTGGCCAAGCTGCCAGGTGGTGCGGCCGGTCAGTTTGAATTCGGTCGCCTGTGCGGTGCCAAGTGGCAACAAGATCAGCAACAGGAAGGCGCAGAGAGACTTCTTCATCAGGGATCCTCGGGGTTACACTGGCAAACAGGATGCCGAATCCGGTGTGAAAAGAGCGTGAAACGCTCGCCAACCAGGAGAGCAAAGCATGAAGATTTTGGTAGTGGAAGACAATCCTCAGGTGGCGGAAACCATCATGGATTATCTGGAGCTGGCCGGTCACCGCCTCGATTGTGCCTATCACGGTCAAGCGGCGCTGCAACTGCTGGAGGAGCAGCGTTTCGACGTCATCATCATGGATGTGATGATGCCGCGCCTCGATGGCCTCAGCACGGTGGCACGCCTGCGCGAGCAGGGGATTGCCACTCCCGTGCTGTTTCTCACCGCCCGCGACAGCCTGGAGGACAAGCTGGCAGGCTTCAAGGCTGGAGGGGATGACTATCTGGTCAAGCCGTTCGCCATGGAGGAGCTGGAGGTGCGGCTGCAAGCTCTGAGCCTGCGTGGCCCGCGCGGCGATGTGGGGGCCATCAGCTTTGGCGATCTGACGGTCGATGTCGCCAGCGGCCGCGCCACCCGCGCCGGTGAGCCCCTCAAGCTCGGCAAGATCCCGTTCCAAATCCTCGCCCTGCTGGCCCGCCGCGCCCCGGCCATCGTCAGTCGTCAGGAGGTACTCGACACCGTCTGGGGGGATGAGGAGCCCGACTCCGATGCCCTGCGCAGCCATATCTACGCCCTGCGCAACGCGCTCGACAAACCCTTCCCCACTCCCATGCTGGAGACCCTGCACGGTCAGGGCTATCGACTGGTGAGCGCATGAGCCTGCCGAGCCTGCGGCGCCGCCTGATCATGGCGCTCGGCGGCGCCGGGGTGGTGCTGCTGATCCTGCTCTCCGGCTTGATGCTGGTGGCCGAGGACAAGATGGAGGAGCTGAGCCTGCGCCACTGGCTGGAGGCGGAAGTGACCCGCTACAGCGATGACTGGCTGCGACTCGGCCCGGCCGCCGCTGCCCCGAGCCCCAGACAGTTCTCCAGCTACTGGACCGAGGCGGGACGCCTGCCGAAGTGGCTGAAGCCCTACCAGACACCCGGCTTTTTCGAGCACCAGCTGGGCAAGGAGGACAAACACTTTCTGGTGGCCCGTCACCCCTCCGGCGAGGGACTTCTCTACCTGGTGTTCAATGACGACGCTGACGACTACCTCGACCCCTACGAAGACAAGCTGCATCTAGCGACCCGACTGATCGGGGTGACCCTGCTGCTGGGCTGCCTCGGCTTCGGCATCTGGCTGGTGCGCCATATCACGGGGCCGCTGCAACGGCTGCAACAGAGGGTCGCCCACCTCACTCCGGATCAGGCGGATTTCGAGCCCGACGCCCCCTGGCAAGAGCTGCGCGATATCGAACTGGCACTGTTGGCCGGTAAACAGGAGGTGAGCGCGGTATTCGCCCGCGAGCAGGAGTTCAGCCGCTTCGCCAGCCACGAGCTGCGCACCCCTAACATGGTGATCCAGGGTTCGGCCGCGCTGCTCGGCAAGGTGACGGACTTGCCCGCACCGGCCGCCCGCGCCACCACCCGCATCCGCGCCGCCGCCGACGAGATGGCGCTGCTCACCGAGACCTTCCTGCTGCTGGGCCGCAAGGAGGCTGTGGAGCGACCGCTGCAACAGGTGACCCCGCTGATCCGTCAGGAGCTGGCCCGCCTCGCCCCACTGTTGCAGCGGGAGGCCCTCGATATCCGGCTTAATCTGGACGAGAGCAGCGAAGTAAACGCCCCCCTCTCCCTGCTCGCCATCGCCCTCGGCAACCTGCTGAAAAATGCCCTGAGCTATGCCGAGGGACATATCGACATCGAGCTGTGCGGCCCGATGCTCACCATCAGCAACCCGACAGCAGCGGCGCCGGATCAGATCCTCGGCTACGGCTGTGGCCTCACCATCATTCAGCGCATCTGCGAGAAACTCGGTTGGCAAATCGACACCCGGCTCGAGGATGGCGTATTTAGCGCCCGGCTGGCGATGATCACTGCCGAACAGTTCCCTCTCCCTTTGGGAGAGGGTTAGGGTGATGGCGAAGTGGCACCGCCAACCCACCAGCCAGATAGCAACAAGGCGCCCGAGGGCGCCCTGTTTCTATCTGACGGATGCAAGCCTGAGGCTCACTCCGCCGGTTTGTTCTTGCGGCTCGCCTTGAGTTCGAGGAACTCGATGATCTTGCCGGCCACATCCTTGCCGGAGGCAGCTTCCACCCCTTGCAGGCCGGGGGAGGAGTTGACCTCCAGCACCAGCGGGCCACGGGCGCTGCGCAGGATATCGACCCCCGCCACATCTAGCCCCATGATCTTGGCAGCCTGCACGGCGGTGGCTCGCTCTTCCGGGGTGATCTTGATCGCCTCGGCGGTGCCGCCACGGTGCAGGTTGGAGCGAAATTCCCCCGGCTGGGCCTGACGGCGCATGGCGGCCACCACCTTGCCGTTGACCACCAGACAGCGGATGTCGGCGCCATTGGCCTCGCGAATATACTCCTGCACCAGAATGTTGTTGTTGGTCTGGATAAAGGCCTCGATCACGCTCTCGGCGGCCTTCTGAGTCTCGCAGAGCACCACGCCAATCCCCTGGGTTCCCTCCAGCAGCTTCACCACCAGCGGCGCCCCGCCCACCATGGTGATGAGGTCGGGCACGTCGTGGGTGCTGTGGGCATAGCCGGTGATGGGCAGGCCGATGCCATGGCGGGAGAGCAGTTGCATCGCCCGCAGCTTGTCGCGGGAACGGCTGATGGCCACCGAGCTGTTGAGGGCCATGGTGTTCATCATCTCGAACTGGCGCAGCACGGCGGTGCCGTAGGCGGTAATGCTGGCCCCGATCCGCGGGATCACGGCGTCATAACTTCCCAGCTCCCCACCCTCGTAGTGAATGGAGGGGTTGTGGGAAGCGATATTCATATAGCAGCGCAGGGTGTCGAGCACCTCTACCTGATGACCGCGCGCCTGCGCCACCTCGACCAGACGGCGGGTGGAGTAGTTTTTCGGCTCACGGGATAAAATGGCGATCTTCATGACAATTCCGCTAGAAGGCTGTGCCTGGGCAGGATGGGGCGGGAGAGTATAAGGTGCCACAGCGCCAAGACAACGCCAATTGTTTATCCTGACAACAAGACAAACCACACCAAACCGCACGCTACCACATCACTGTGACCAACAGGTTAAACGGCGGCTCTGCGCAGGTTGTTCAACCCGTGCAAGGATGCCGCCGTTTCTCGTTAAAGATCAACCGGTGTCACGCGGGAGTCAGTTCAGGTTTGGCCCCAACCAGCGCTCGGCCTCGGCCAGCGTCATCCCCTTGCGAACGGCGTAATCTTCCACCTGATCTTGCTGGATCTGCGCCACCGCGAAGTATTTGCTCTCGGGATGAGAGAAGTACCAGCCCGACACCGCAGCCCCCGGCCACATGGCGTAGGATTCGGTAAGCTGCATGCCGATAGCCTGCTCCACCTCCAGCAGCTCCCAGATGCTTCCCTTCTCGGTATGCTCCGGACAGGCCGGATAACCGGGGGCCGGGCGGATGCCCTGATAGTTCTCGCGGATCAGCTCCTCGTTGCTGAGGGCCTCGTCGGGAGCATAACCCCAGTGCCGCTTTCGCACCTGCTCGTGCAGGTACTCGGCGAAGGCCTCGGCCAGACGGTCGCACACCGCCTGAATGAGGATGGCGTTGTAGTCATCGTGCTGCGCCTTGTAGGCCTTGGCGATGGCCTCCTCACCGATACCGCCGGTCACCGCGAAGGCGCCGATCCAGTCGGGTTTGCCGCTCTCTTTCGGCGCCACATAGTCCGCCAGACAGTAGTTGGGGAAGCCCTGCTTCTCGCTCTGCTGGCGCAGGTGATGCAGCACCTTGATGACCTCGGTGCGCGACTCGTCGCTGTAGACCTCGATGCTGTCCCCCACCCCATTGGCCGGGAACAGGCCGATCACCCCGGCGCAGCGCACGCTCTGATCCTGTTCCAGCTGATCCAGCATGGCGTTGGCATCGGCAAACAGCTTGGTCGCCTCCTCGCCGATAATCTCATCCTCGAGAATACGCGGATACTTGCCCGCCAGCTCCCAGCTGAGGAAGAACGGGGTCCAGTCGATGTAGGGGCGCAGCACCGAAACGGGCACGTTTTCGAACTTCTGCACCCCGAGCTCGCGGGGCTTCGGCGGCTGGTAGCCAACCCAGTCCAGCTGGTGCCGGTTGGCGCGGGCATGAGCCAGACTGACCGGACGGGAGCGCGGCTGCTTGCGGGCATGCTGATCCCGGGCAATCTCATACTCCTTGTCGATGCGGGCGACAAATGCCTCCTTGAGATCCGGACTAAGCAGGCTCTGGGCCACCCCTACCGCGCGGGAGGCGTTGGAGACATAGACCACAGGCTCCGAGTAGTTCTGCTCGATCTTCACCGCAGTGTGCGCCTTGGAGGTGGTGGCACCGCCGATCAGCAGCGGCAGCTTGAAGCCCTGACGCTCCATCTCTTTGGCCACGTGTACCATCTCGTCCAACGACGGGGTGATAAGACCCGACAGCCCGATGATATCGGCGCCGACCTCACGCGCAGTCTTAAGAATGGTCTCGCAGGAGACCATGACCCCGAGGTCGACAATCTCGAAGTTGTTGCACTGCAGCACCACCCCGACGATGTTCTTGCCGATGTCGTGCACGTCCCCCTTCACGGTCGCCAGCACGATTTTGCCGTTGCTGGAGCCACCCGACTTTTCCGCCTCGATATAGGGCTGCAGATAGGCCACCGCCCGCTTCATCACCCGCGCTGATTTCACCACCTGCGGCAGGAACATCTTGCCCGCGCCGAACAGGTCGCCGACCACGTTCATGCCATCCATCAACGGCCCTTCGATGACGTGCAGCGGCTTCTCGGCGCCAGCGCGCGCCTCTTCGGTATCCTCTTCGATAAAGTCGGTGATCCCCTTGACCAGCGCGTGCTCCAGCCGCTTGCCCACCGGCCAGCTGCGCCACTCCTGATCCCGCGGATCCTCAGCCTGGGCACCGGCACCGCGATACTTCTCGGCGATGGCCAGCAGCTCCTCGGTGGCATTGTCATTGAGGTTGAGCACCACCGCCTCGACCTTCTCTTTCAGCTCGGCCGGAATGTCTTCATAGATGGCGAGCTGGCCCGCATTGACAATCCCCATGTCCATGCCGTTCTTGATGGCGTGGTAGAGGAAGACGGCGTGAATGGCTTCGCGCACCGGCTCGTTGCCGCGAAACGAAAACGAGACGTTGGAGACGCCGCCAGAGATCATGGCGTGAGGCAGGTGCGTCTTGATGTCCTTCACCGCCTCGATGAAGTCCACCGCGTAGTTGTTGTGCTCGTCGATGCCGGTCGCTACCGCGAAGATATTGGGGTCGAAGATGATGTCTTCCGGCGGGAAACCGACCTGATCCACCAGGATCCGGTAGGCACGCTGGCAGATCTCGAACTTGCGGGCGCGGGTGTCGGCCTGACCCGCTTCATCGAACGCCATCACGATGACGGCGGCGCCGTAGCGGCGCAGCAATCTGGCCTGCTGGATGAACTTCTCCTCCCCCTCTTTCATGGAGATGGAGTTGACCACCGGCTTGCCCTGCACGCACTTGAGGCCCGCTTCCAGCACCTCCCACTTGGAGGAGTCGATCATCACAGGCACCCGGGCGATGTCCGGCTCACCGGCGATGAGGTTCAGGAAGCGCACCATGGCCGCTTCGGCGTCCAGCATCCCCTCGTCCATGTTGATGTCGATGATCTGGGCGCCGTTCTCCACCTGCTGCTTGGCAACATCGAGCGCCTCGTCGTAGAGCCCCTCCTTGATCAGCCGCTTGAACTTGGCCGAACCGGTAACGTTGGTGCGCTCACCCACGTTCACGAACATGGATTCAGGGGTGATAATCAGCGGCTCGAGACCCGACAGGCGGCAGGCCACCGGCAGCTCGGGCAGCACACGCGGCTTGATGCCCGCCACGGCGTCGGCCATGGCGCGGATATGGGTCGGGGTGGTGCCGCAGCAGCCACCGACCATGTTGAGAAAGCCGCTTTGGGCCCACTCGCGGATATGCTCAGCCATCTCACCCGCATCGAGGTCGTACTCACCGAACGCATTGGGCAGACCGGCGTTGGGGTGGGCGCTGACGCAGGATTCGCTGATGCGCGACAGCTCCTCCACATACTGGCGCAGCTCATCGGGTCCCAACGCACAGTTGAGGCCGAACGACACCGGTTTGACGTGGCGCAACGAGTGATAGAAAGCTTCGGTGGTCTGGCCGGAGAGGGTTCGGCCGGAGGCATCGGTAATGGTGCCGGAGATCATCACCGGCAGGCTGTAGCCCAGCGCCTCGAACACCCCTTCCACCGCGAAGGCGGCGGCCTTGGCGTTGAGGGTATCGAAGATGGTCTCGATCAGAATGATGTCGGCGCCGCCCTCGATCAGGGCATGGGTCGATTCGGTGTAGGCGGCCACCAGCTGGTCATAGGTGACGTTGCGCTTGCCGGGATCGTTCACATCCGGCGAGATGGAGGCGGTGCGGTTGGTGGGACCCAACACCCCAGCCACGAAGCGCGGCTTGGCGGGATCTTTTGCCGTCCACTCGTCGGCCACGGCGCGGGCCAGACGGGCGGCTTCACGGTTGATCTCGGCCGAGAACTCTTCCATCTCGTAATCGGCCATGGCGATGCGAGTGGCGTTGAAGGTGTTGGTCTCGAGAATGTCAGCCCCGGCAGCACAATACTGCTCGTGGATCTCGCGGATCACCGCCGGACGAGTCAGCACCAGCAGATCGTTGTTGCCCTTGATGTCGGTATGCCAGTCGGCAAACCGCTCACCCCGATAATCCGCCTCCCCCAGCTTGTAGCCCTGGATCATGGTGCCCATGGCCCCGTCGATGATCAGGATCCGCTCCCTGAGGCAGGCTTCCAGCTTCTTTGTTACGTCCGACTGCTTGCTCGGCTCTCTGCTCGACATTACGTTCGACACCGCGTGTTCCTCTTACATCCATGCAACTGCGTAAACAGCATCCTAACAGCAAACAAATGAAATGGAAATCTAGCCGTCTATCAGTCCAAATGCGCCACCATATACTCATTTATGGGTAATGAGTAACATAGGGCCCGAGAGTAACCTATGCCCGTCCTGCATAGGGATACGTGCTTGCTGTCTACCAACGAGAAAAAAATAACTATGAGCGTCTACTACACACTCTGTTTTCTGGCAGCGTTGGCGATTTTTATCGCCTTTGCCAACCAGTATGTTGTGAAGATCCAGACCACCATCGCCATTACTGCGGGCTCCATGCTGATCTCCGCACTGCTGGTGCTGTTTGGCAAACTGGGCTGGTTCAACCTGGAACCTCTTGCCGTCAAGACCATGGAGAGCATCGACTTCCAGAACTTCCTGCTGAAGGGGATTCTGGGCTTCCTGCTGTTCGCCGGTGGCCTTGGCATCAACCTCAAGGCGCTGCGTAGCCAGAAGTGGGAGATCACCATTCTGGCCATCATTGCCACCCTGCTCTCGACCTTCCTCATCGGCTACGGCTTCTGGTTTATTGCCAAGCTGCTGGGCTGGGAATTGCCGCTGGTCTACTGCATGCTGTTCGGCGCGCTGATCTCCCCCACTGACCCGATTGCCGTACTGGCCATCGTCAAGAAGATGAAAGCGCCACCCCAGATCGCCATCCAGATCGAAGGGGAATCCCTGTTCAACGACGGTGTTGGCCTCGTCATCTTCGCTACCGTGTTTGCCGTCGCCTTTGGCGGTGTCGAGCCCACCTTCGGTAGCGTAGCCGGTCTGTTCCTGCACGAAGCCCTCGGCGGCATCCTGTTCGGTGCCGTGCTGGGCCTCATCGCCCACGTGATGATCAGCGCCACCGATGACGGTTCATTGGAGCTGCTGCTGACCCTCTGCATCCCGACCGCCGGCTTTGCCTTTGCCAACATGATCGGCGTCTCCGGCGCACTGGCCATGGTGGTCACCGGCATCATGATCGGCAACTGGACCCGTCACTCCGGCTTCTCCGAGCAGAGCAGCCATCACCTGGATCACTTCTGGGAGTTGATGGACCAGTTCCTCAACGCCCTGCTGTTCCTGCTGATCGGTCTGGCGCTGGTACTGCTGGATCTCGCCTGGCGTGACTGGATCCTGCTGGTCATCGCGGTGCCGCTCTGCCTGGGTGCCCGCTTTATCAGCGTGTCGCTGCCCTATGTGGCTTTCCGCCGATTCCGCAATTACAACACCTTCTCGGTGCGGATCCTCACCTGGGGTGGCCTGCGCGGTGGCCTGGCGATGGCGATGGCACTGGCACTCCCCTCCGGCGTCATGATGATACCGGAACATGGCGTCGACCTGCGTCAGGTCATCCTGGTGATGACCTACTCGGTGGTGATGTTCTCCATCGTGGTGCAAGGCATGACCATCACCCCGATGATCACGGCTGCCAAGAAGGCCTGTGGCGACTACTGAGTCGGCCCACTGTGCTGATTGCAGAATGAGAGAGGGCTCCCGTCGGGAGCCCTCTTTTTATGGCGGATAGTTGCGAATATTTGCTGCTGATAGCACCTTGATTACACAGAGGAAAAGCGTATTTACTTCAACATCGGCAAATTATTGTTTGCTTTTTATTCATTTCGAGGAGAGAATGCGCGTCGGCTAGTTAATCAGCCCTGTTTATGTTTACCCTGCAATGCTTCACCTCACGATGAATCCTGCCAGTACCCGCATAACCTTCTTCTGATTTACTCGCCTTGAGAACCGTCAGGCTGTCTGCCTGCGTTGCCCGGCTCTCACGGTGCAGACCCGATCTGCCCACCCAATTTGATTTATGCATCAGCATATTCCTTGAAAGTGCAGACGCCCCTTAACCGGGCTGGGTATTCCTGCGCGCTTGTCGTTCACCCAATCGACCGCGCCCATTGACCTGACATTTGCCAATACAAGGAGCAAACACCTAATTTATATAGAGAAATACCATGATGAAAGCAGTACAAACACACAAGCCCCTGCGTCGCAGCAAGCCCATCAACCTGCCTGTGCAAGAGCACGACAATGATGCGTTTCTGATCCAGTTCAGCACCCGCTTCAGCGGCGGTTTCGCCATCTCCTGTGATGGTATCGCTGGCGAGTTCTCCATCGAAGACCTCAACTGATCCTGCCTGCCCTCCGGCAGCGCCCGATGCAGACAGGCCGCAACTCACGGCGGCCTCTTTGCTTCTCTCTCACGCCTTTAGCTAGACCCGGCCTCTTGCTTGTCACTCAGCCTGACAGCCACCTCGCCATTCGCTTTCCAGCTCTCTGACCCTGATCACTGCTCCAGCAGCAGGCACTCATCAGCATCTTCGCTCAACTTGACCAGTCGGCTGCGCACCAACCCCAGCTTGGCCAGCAGGCCGATGGATCGCTCGTTGCCCGGAGTGACGATGGCAACTACCTGCCCGATCCCCAACCGGCTTTTTCCATCGACGAGGACGGCCTGCGCCGCTTCGATGGCGTAGCCCTGACCGCGATATTGCGGCAGGAAGGCATAACCGATATCGACCTGCTCCAGGGCGTCGCGCTTGATCAGGCCGCAGATACCGAGGCTGGCACCGTCCTCCTTGCGCTCCACCAGATAGAGCCCGTGACCATAGCGGGCATAGCTGACCGCCGGTCCCTGCTGGATATACTCCTGCGCCTGCTCCAGGGTGCGAATGCCCCGATCACCGATGTAGCGATAAAAGTCGCCGTCATTGAGCAGCTCAAGGATGAAGGGGGCGTCGGTGACGATCATTTCGCGCAGGATCAGGCGGGAGGAGGTAATCATGGCAAGAGCTCTCAAACGGAAAGTGAAGGGCAAAGAGTGCCCCGTCACTCCCGGGCTGGCAAGCCTGTGGCACCATCGGCCATGAAAAGGGGCCATGTTGGCCCCTGATGAGATGGGATAAACGGGCTCAGGCAGCCAGTAATCCGGCGTAGCCATTACCCTGCTCGCGCAGCGCAGTGAACTGGGCAGCGCAATCGGCCCAGCTCAGCCCCAATGCATCTGCCACCTTGTGGGGCCACTCGGGTGGCGCCTCTTCCCCCACATCGGATTGCGCAGCCAGCACGATCGCCAGATGGATCAACCCGGCCTCGGCGGAGAACTCCTTGGCCAGCATGGGGTTGTAGTGATACTCCACCGCATTGCTGATGGTCTCGGGAAACTTCCAGTAACGTGCCATGGCCGCCCCGACCTGGGCATAGTTGAAGCCGACCACCAGCTCTTCCGCCTTGGCCCGTCCCTTGTGCAACTCCAGATCGTGAATGTGGTGGACTGTGTTTTCCGGCAGGCCTACGTGCATCACCAGTCGGCCAAGATCGTAGAGCAGCGCGCAGGTAAAGACCTCATCCCCCTTCATCCCCTTCTTCACCGCCAGACGACGCGCCAGCTCAGCCACGTTGAAGACGCAACCCCAGAAATGTTTGAGGTCAATGCCGGGCACCGCAGTGACCGATTCGGTGAGCCCGCAGGCCAGCACCATGTTGCGCACCATCGCCAATCCAAGCCGCACCGCGGCCTCATTGACGGTGCCGATCTGACGACTGCTGCCGAATTTGGCCGAGTTGGCCAAGCGCAGCAACTTGGCGGAGATGACAGGGTCCTTGTTGATCAACTTGCTGATCTTGAGCAGATCCGGATCCTTTTCATTGAAGGTCTGGATCAAATCGCGCATCACTTCCGGGATCTGGGGCAGTAGCTTGGGCTCGGCCAGCAGGGAATCTATCGTGGGCATAGGCGTGTCCATCCATGTTATCTGTGTTCCAACCTGTTTGCCTTGGCAAACTCCTCCTAATTATGGGTAACAAATGGCCTCCCCATCGGATTGTTTATTCGCTGGTCATTCAAGGTGTTAGTCACATTCAGGCTATACTGGCCGCCACATTCACTGTTGCGGATATCCCATGAACGACACTCAGGAATTTTTTGATGAAGACGCGCTGCTGGAGATGGTGGAGAACCAGCTCAACGACGGTCACCCGCCCCATGTGAAGGCGACCCTGATGCGGCTGGTAATGAAGGGCACCCCGCGGGAAGAGGCGCTGCAATATATCGCCTGCGCCCTCGGGGCCGAGCTGATGGCGATGGAGGCCGATCAGGGCCCCTTCAATCTCACCCGTTACGGCGAGTTCCTCGACAGCCTGCCCGAGATGCCGTGGGCAGACGACTGACCCGAGCAGGATGACGGATGCAAAAGGGCGGGTGCCAATGGCCCCGCCCTTGTTGCATGGATCCGCTCCGGATCAGAACTGGGAGTTGACGATCACCTCTTCCCCCAGCGCCCCTGCCAACGGCAGTGGCCGATAGCTGGAGTTGGCGGCACGCAGCAGACGAATGCCGCGAATGCCGACCTCCTGCGCCGCCTTGATATCCCCGTCGGCGTCTCCGTAGAAGAGCTTCATCTGCTTATCCTTGAGCCACTGCACCTTGGTGTTCTGGCCCGGCTGATCACCGGCAAAAATCACCGGATTGAGCTGGTCGGCCGGAATATTCATGGTTTGCTGCAGAGTCTGGCTCACGGTTTCAGTCTTGGTGGCCGAGCGGCCGGTGACGAAATAGATGTGGTCACCGCGCTTGAGATGCATGGCGATGAGCGCCTTGCCCACCTCTTTCGGCATGCTGAACGCATCCCAGCCGTTATTCATCTTCTCCCAGAAGGCGGGGTTCTTCAGATAGCTCTCGTCGTTGGGCGAGAACTCCTGTTTGCCGCGATAGAAGCCCGGGCTGGAGAAGAGCAGGGTATCGTCGATATCAAACCCGACCGCCATCGGCGGCAATCCATCAAGGCTCTTGGCAATCTGCTCCACCGACACCCAGTGGATCGGCGCCTGCTGGGCCAAGGTGACGGTGGTGACACCGGCAGGGATTGGCTGAACGGTAGCGGCTTGACCTGCTACCGCAGGCAGAGAGAGGGCGGCAGCCAGCAAGGAGGCAAGCAGCACCGGACGAGAGAGGTGTTTCATAAGGCAGGTTGTCATCTTCAATCAAAAGAGGGGGCCAATAGTGCCCCCATCCCGCCTCTCAAATCTGTGAATGCTCCTGCAAAAGGGAGCATTTGACGCCCGATAATTAATCTTCGATTGGCAGCAGATCGGTAAAGACGAAGCCGTCGCGCAGCACTGTCTCGCCGACCCGAATGCCGAGCGGACGGGAGAACATGGGGCCATCATAGGCCAGGGTGTGAAACTCGCCGTTCTCGCCGCACGGATCGACCCCCTCCGGCAGCGCCGCCAGCAGTGCCTCGTCAAAGTCATGGCCACCCAGGCTGGCATCCAGCTTGTTCGGGTCGAGAGCACTGATCCGCGCCTTCAATCCAGCGGCCACCATCTGCGGCGCCAGTTCACGGGTATTACTGCCCCACAGCGGGAACAGTGGTTCGATGCCGGTGCCTGCCAGCTGCTTTTCACGGTAGGCGCGCACATCCTCGAGGAATAAATCGCCAAAGGCCATATGGCGGATCCCCTGTGCCACCACATCGGCGATAAAGCCGGTCATGATGCGGGCGTAATCCTCGTTGCTGCAGGGCCAGGGCAGATCGATGGTGATGAGGGGCAGCCCGACGCAGGCGGCCTGCTCGGTCAACAGCTGCTTGCGCACCCCGTGCATCGCCACCCGCTCGAATGCCTGATTGAGGGTGGTAAACAGCCCCACCACCTCGATGGCGGGATCTTGCCGCAACTGATGCAGTGCCCATGCGCAATCCTTGCCGCTGCTCCAGGAGAGCAGTACCCGTTTCTTTTCCATCATTCCTCCGCCAGCGGGGCACTCGGATTGCCCCAAAAAGATGCAAGACAGTGTTGCGAATTGCGCGATTTACACACAAGAGGCAGGCAGCATACTCTCGATCACCTGTATATGCCCCTTGCACGGGGTGACAATAACTAAAAAAACCGATGGGAAACATACGGATATGACCACGACCACACAACAGCACGATCACGCCCGCCCCCTCAATCGACAGGATTACAAAACCCTGAGTCTGGCTGCCCTCGGCGGCGCGCTGGAGTTTTACGACTTCATCATCTTCGTCTTCTTCGCCGTGGTCATCGGCGAGCTGTTCTTCCCGGCCGATATTCCCGAGTGGCTGCGCCAGTTCCAGACCTTCGGCATCTTCGCCGCCGGTTATCTGGCCCGCCCGCTTGGCGGCATCATCATGGCCCACTTTGGCGATCTCATCGGTCGCAAGCGGATGTTCACCCTCAGCATCATCATGATGGCGCTGCCGACCCTGTTGATCGGTCTGTTGCCCACCTATGCAGTGCTCGGCATCGGCGCCCCCATCGCCCTGCTGGGCCTGCGGATCCTGCAAGGCGCCGCCATCGGCGGTGAAGTGCCCGGCGCCTGGGTGTTTGTCGCCGAGCACGTCCCTGCCCGTCGGGTCGGGGTCGCCTGCGGCACGCTCACGGCGGGATTGACGGCCGGCATCCTGCTTGGCTCCCTCATCGCCACTGCGGTCAACAAGAGCCTGACCCCGGCCGAAGTGAGCGAGTGGGGCTGGCGAGTGCCCTTCCTGCTGGGCGGTATCTTCGGCATCATCGCCATGTACCTGCGTCGCTGGTTGCACGAGACCCCGGTCTTCGCCGAGATGCAAGCCAACAAGACCCTGGCTGACGAACTGCCCCTCAAGTCGGTGCTGCGCAACCACAAGAGCAGCGTGGTGGTCTCCATGCTGCTCACCTGGCTGCTCTCCGCCGGTATCGTGGTGGTGATCCTGATGACCCCCACCTATCTGCAGAAGGTCTATGGCATCAGCCCGGCTGACGCCCTGACCGCCAACTCGCTGGCCATCGTGGCCCTGACCCTCGGCTGCATCGTCTATGGCCGACTGATCGACCTGCTGGGCAGCGGTCTCACCTTCATGTTCGGCTCCCTACTGCTGGCGGGCTCCAGCTACGCCTTCTATCACGGTCTGGCGGCCGGTACGAGTCAGCTGGTGCCGCTCTACATGCTGGCAGGCTTTGCTGTCGGGATTGTCGGCGCAGTGCCTTACGTGATGGTCAACGCCTTCCCACCGGTGGTGCGTTTCTCCGGTCTGTCGTTCTCCTACAACGTGGCCTACGCCATCTTCGGCGGCCTCACCCCGATGGCGGTTACCCTCTGGATGAAGAGCGACATGCTGGCCCCCTCCCACTATGTGGTGAGCCTGTCGGTGCTGGGTTTCGCCATAGGTCTCTGGCTCTGGTTCCAGCAACGGGCCATCCGGCAGCAGCAAGCGCCACAAGCGGTCTGACCCGAACAACAAGCCCCGGCATCTGCCGGGGCTTTTTTGTACTGCTTATGTTCAGTTTCGCCAGCATAAGATAGCCTCCCTCTGGGGCCTGCCACCCGCATCGCCCCATGGCTTCCAACTCTTTATCCGAGGCTCAAGATGTTCTTTCAGGTCGTATTACTCACCTTGCTGGCGCTGCTGCCCATGGTCAACCCGCCCACCACGGCCACCCTGCTGCTGGGGCTGAGCAAGGGGATGTCGCGCGAACACGTGCGCCGTCAGGTCAATCTGGCCGCCATCTATCTGTTCTGCACCCTCTGCATCACCTTCTTTATCGGATCCTCGATCCTGGATCTGTTCGGGATCTCCATTCCGGGCTTGCGCCTGGCCGGTGGCCTCATCATCGGCTTTATCGGCTTTCGCATGCTGTTCCCCGCCCCCAGCCAGCAGAGCGGGGTCGATATCAACCAGAGCATTGCCTTCGTACCGCTCACCATGCCCAGCATGTGCGGGCCAGGTACCATGGCGCTGGTAATAAGCGGGGCAGCCCAGATTGCCGAGCTGCCTGACGAGTACAACCGCCTCACCATCTACGCCGGTGTGGTAACGGCGTTTGCCCTGATGAGCCTGATCAGCTGGGGAGTATTGAAGCTGGCGGATCCGGTCTGCAAGATCCTGGGCGCCACCGGCATCGACGCCATGACCCGCATCATGGGCTTCCTGCTGGTCTGCATGGGTATGCAGTTTTGCATCAACGGCATCAAGGAAGTGGCACAGGATCCGGTCTTCCACGGCGGCCAGACCGTGCAAACCGCACCTGCGCTCCCAAAGGCTTCCGGCACGTTTGATCAGTTGCCGCAGAAGCCCACCGGCTCTGATTGAAAACGGTATCAAAAAGTCCCTGACGATCTGCACTGATCTTGTTCCTGATCATGTTATTGACACACAAATGAGTTAGTTTGTTTTTCATACAGACTGTATTCAGATGGACGCTGATAGGTTTGTTGATGAATACCCACTCAACTTCAGGAGAGTATGCAGATGGACAAGATGCTGACCGAAATAGGGAGCCATAGCCTGTTTCACGAGTACCTGAACGTGGTTGGGATTGCGAGCCCATCCCTCGCCAAGATCGAGCAACGCTGGGAATATAAAGATCAAGAGCAGCTGGTTGCCAAAATCCAGATCGACAAACAGGGTAACGCTCGCTATTTCATCGACGCCCGCGCCATATCCGTCAACTGATACCGAATCACCCGCCAGCCCCGGTCCAACGACCGGGGCTTTTTGTTGCCTGTGGTTCCCTGAATAGCAAAACCCCGGCAAGAGCCGGGGTTTGAATGCATCGGGTTACGCCGCTGCGCGGCTAACCCAAACCTACGAAGTGCCACCCACGGTGAGCTGGTCCAGTTTGAGGGTGGGTTGGCCGACACCGACCGGCACGCTCTGCCCCTCCTTGCCGCAGATGCCAACCCCGCGATCCAGCGCAAGATCGCTACCCACCATGGAGACCTGGCTCATCGCTTCGGGGCCGTTACCGATCAGGGTCGCGCCCTTGATGGGAGCGGTGATCTTGCCATCCTCGATGAGGTAGGCCTCGGAGGCGGAGAAGACAAACTTGCCGGAGGTGATGTCCACCTGACCGCCGCCGAAGTTGGGGGCATAGATCCCCTTCTTCACCGAGGCGATGATCTCGGCCGGATCGTACTGACCCGCCAGCATATAGGTGTTGGTCATGCGGGGCATCGGCATGGCGGCGTAGGATTCGCGGCGCCCGTTGCCGGTGAGTGGCACCCCCATCAGACGGGCGTTCTGCTTGTCTTGCAGATAACCCTTGAGAATGCCATTCTCGATCAGCACGTTGTAGCCACCCGGTGTCCCCTCGTCATCAATGGAGACGGAGCCGCGCCGACCCGGCAGGGTGCCGTCGTCGACGATGGTACAGTGCTTGGAGGCCACCTGCTCGCCGATGCGGCCAGCAAATGCGGAAGATCCCTTGCGGTTGAAATCCCCCTCCAGACCATGACCTACCGCCTCGTGCAGCAGCACGCCGGGCCAGCCGGAGCCCAACACCACCGGCATGGTGCCGGCTGGCGCGTCGATGGCTTCCAGATTGACCAGTGCCTGACGCACCGCCTCACGCACATAGCCAAAGGCGCGGCTCTCCAACCCGTCCAGTTCGAGGAACCAGTCGTAACCAAAGCGCCCGCCGCCACCAGCACTGCCACGCTCGCGGCGCTCGCCCTTCTCGGCGATCACGGTCACCGACAGCCGCACCAGCGGACGCACATCCGCGGCCAGGGTGCCGTCGGTGGCGGCCACCAGCACCTCTTCGTAGACGCCGCTGATGGAGGCCATCACCTGATTGATGGCGGGATCCAGACTTCTGGCGAACTTGTCCATCTGCTCCAGCAGGGCGATCTTCTGATGCTTGTCGAGGGTCTGCAGCGGATCCATGGCCGGATAGAGCAGGTTCGCTTCGGTGCGGGCCCACGCCTTCACCTTGCCGTGAGCACCTGCGGCGGCGATGCCGCGGGCGGCAGTCACCGACTGTTGCAGCGCCAGCAGGCTCAGCTCGTCCGAGTAGGCGAAGCCGGTCTTCTCGCCGCTGACGGCGCGCACCCCGACACCCTGATCGATGTTGTAGCTGCCATCCTTGACGATGCCATCTTCCAGCATCCAGGACTCGTGCCAGCTGCGCTGGAAATAGAGATCGCCGAACTCCACCTGATGGCTCATCAGGCTGCCGAGCAACTGCTGCAGGCGCCCTTCGTCGAGGTCGTTCGGGGCCAACAGGGAGGCACTAACCTGGCTCAATAGACTCAATCTTCTTCTCCAATCTCGACGTGAGATGTCGTAACGGTTAATTCATCCGGTGTGGCCCGGTGTTCAGTTCGTATTCGCAGGGTGCAATGGGCGCCGTGAATGGCGCCGCCAACCCCAAGATCGGCACAGGTGCAATGCGCTTCGCTTGTTGCACCCTACGTCGATCAACACCCCGGGATCACAGCAACCGGGCATGCCTCAGCACTGGCATGGTGCGTTTCAATTCATCGATAAGCCCGGGCTCCATCTTTGCCAGCACAGTGCCGCGCCCGGACTCTTTGCTCGCCAGCACCCGACCCCAAGGGTCGACCACCATGCTGTGGCCCCAGGTCTGGCGCCCCGTCTCGTGAGTGCCGCCCTGATTGGCAGCGACTACGTAGCACTGGTTTTCGATGGCGCGGGCCCGCAGCAGCGGCTCCCAGTGCGCCTCGCCGGTCACGGCGGTAAAGGCGGCAGGCACCAGCAGCACGCGGGCACCAGCACGGGCCAACTGGCGGTAGAGCTCGGGAAAGCGCAGATCATAACAGATCGAGAGGCCGAGGGGACCAAAGGGAGAGTCCACCAACACAGGCGCCTCCCCCGGGCTGAAGGTCTCCGACTCACGGTAGCGACCGTGATTGTCCGCCACATCCACGTCGAACAGGTGGATCTTGTGGTAGTGGCCCCTGAGCTCACCGCTTGGGTCAAACACCAGCGAGCTGGTGTGGATATGGTCGGAACCTGAGATGGTGGTCGGCATAGCCCCGGCCACCAGCCAGATGCCGTAATCGCGGGCCCATTCAGCCAGTTGCTGCTGGATCGGGCCCTCACCTATGGCCTCGGCCCCATCCAGATAACCCTGCCGTTCGCCAAACAGGGCGAAGTTCTCCGGCAGCAGCACCAGCAGCGGCCGCTCTTTGGGCAAGGCCGCCAGTTCGGCGGCGATCTGCTCCCGGTTATCCTGCCAGTGACGGCCAGATACCAGCTGTATTGCGGCTAACCACATGACGTTCTCCTTGTCCGCGTTAATCGCGATCCACAATATTCGGGTCTTTATCCATCTCGGCCAGTAGCTTGCGAAGATGATGCCTGACCAAGCCACGCTGGCCCCGTTCCGCCCATTTGAGGCAATCGAACAACTCCCACACCAGGCCATCCCCTTCGGCCATATAGGCAGGAAAGTCCCAATGGCTTGGGGCGGGGCCAGCTACCTCAAGCGCACCAAGGGAGGAGGTTTTATCGAACAGTGGCAAGTAAGGTTTGGCAAGGGGGAACTCAGCCCCCCGATCAAGGATATGGATCTCGATGCTAGACATGTCGAGGAAGATGACGCGCCAGTATGAACAGACCTCTTCATGTCTTCCTTGCCAGCAGTGAAAGATGGGCCGCTCCCCCACAATGGTGCGCACCAGTTCGTCTCCCTGCTTATGGAAGCCCGGCTCGGTCAGCAGCAAGAGATCGACATCGGATACCCGGTCTGCCTTGCCCTTGGCGAGCGACCCAACCACTACCCCAGCATCAATCGCAGGATGGGCTGCGCCATGTTTCATAACCGATTCCAGCAGAGCGCGCTGCAGTGGCGGGATGGCAGCCCAGCGCTCATCCTTCATCATGACGGAACCCCGACAGCAACCGCATCCCCGGGCTGCAGGGTGTAATCCAGTACAATGATTCGCTCCAGCACTGGGCGAAAGATGGCCTTGAGGGCATCGTGATCCGGGTGGGGCAGATAGCGCTGGCGGGCCGCTTCGTCGGCGAAGGTCATCAGCACGCTGTGGGTAAACCCCTCGGCTCGCCCCTCCGGGCTGTCATCCCGACCCCACTCCACAGCGGTCACGCCGCTGACCTGATGGGGAATGGCGAGAAAGGCGGTACGCACCGCATCTATCCGGGCAGGCTGGGTGCCCGGCTTGAAAGCGATCAGCAGGATATGTCGGATCATGGCTCACTCCTTGTGATGGTGCCGGGCCGCTCGTTCAGCGTTGAGCGGGCCCTGCGTGTTTGGGGCTCAGCAGGAAAGGGGTCACCTCTTGGGTCGGCAGGCTGGGGGCAACGGCGTCAACCGCCTCTTTCTGCTGCTGGTTGAGCTTGATGCGTGCGCGATCTCGCCCCGCCTCGATCAGCTTGGGTGCGTCGAGCGGGCCCGATATGCGAAAATCGATGCGGGTCACCACATCCACTACCGGCTCCAGCAGTTTGGAGAGGGCCAGCACATAGAGACCCGTGACCGGCGTGATGGAGAAAGCCGCCACCACCGGCAGGGTGCCCCCCAGATTGGGAGAGAAGCTCAGCTCGTAGTCGAGCCGCCAGCGCACCAGATCGGCGATCCCCTCGCCGCGCAGGTTGCCTGCCGCCCCCTTCATATAGAAATCATCGTTGCTGACCAGCCCCTGCTTGATGGTGGCAGAGGCAGACATGGATTCGAAGTAGAAGCCCTTGTCGAACACATCGCGAAAATCGAGCCGCAGCTTGCGCAGCAGGGAGTCGAGGCTGAGCAGGGAGAGCAGCCGTGCCCCCTTGTCGTTGATCTCCCGCAGGGTGCCACCCTCCAGCTGATAGTTGGCACTTCCTCCCAGAGTCGGCAGGCTCGGGCGATAGGGCACATCCTGCCAGTTCAGATCAAAAGCGAGGGAGCCGGGGGCATCGCCGATGGGCGAGGTGTAGCCGAGCCGCTTGAGCAGCAGTTCACTGTTGTTGCTGGTCAGCTTGCCACGAGCGCGGGTCTCCATCCGGTTGCCATCGGCCAGCCAGTCGACGCTGCCGGTGAGCTGACTCCCCGCCAGCCGCACATCCAGCCCCTTGAGGGTCACCTTGTTGGCGCCGGGCACCAGCTCCCCTTTCACTTCACCAAGAGGCAGCTCGCCAAAGCGGCAATCGACACAACTCACCTTCAACCAGGGGATGGATGCCATGATGGCGTTGTCCTGCTTGGCATCGGGATCCGGGCTGAGATCCGAACTCTTGCCAGACCAGTAGATGCGGGCAAACTTGGCGTCGACCGGACGATTGGCCACAGCAGGCAGGCGGATCACCCCCATCACATCGGGGCTGTCGATCATCACTTCGGTCGCCTGATTGGTCGGCCCCACGGTGAAACGCGCCGCCTTGAGGGTGGCACTGCCGATATAGGCGCGAGCCAGCTGTCCATCCACCCACCACTCCTGCGGCAGGAAGGCGGGGCCAACCACCGCATTGCCAGTCTGGTTCTGCGCTGGCAGCCACTGCTTGAGTCGCGCCAGCCAGCCACCGACATCGGCCTCCTGCTGGTTGATGGCGAGCAGCATGGGGGCATCGCGCATTACCCGGGCGCCCGGCTGACCCACATCGACCCGCACCCGGCTGAGATAAGGCACCCCTTCGCCGTAGACCAGTCGGGTCTGCATATCCACATCAGCCCCCAGCACGGCACGAATGTCGGCGCTGCCATCCCGGCCACGGGCGATCACCTTGAGCGGAAGCCGGCTGGCACTGCTCTTGGCCAGCGGCAGCGGCAGATCCAGCCCCATCCCCTGCAGGTTGGAGTCGAGCGCCAGCTGGAAGCTGAACGGCTTGCTGTCGGGCAGGGTCAACCCGAGCTTGCCGCCCCAGTTACTGCGGCCGTTGAGAATGCCGAATGAAGATATGGCGGCGGGCTGGCGGCGACTATCCCACTGCCCCTTGAAATCGAGGTCGACCTGATAGTGATCCGGATGCTGGCGCCCCTGATAGTCGAGGGTCAGCGGCTGGTTCCACAGGCTCGCCTTGAGGTTGTTGAAACGGGTCTGCTGGTTGTCATATTCGAGCCGCCCCTGCACCTTCTCCAGCGGCAGATCCAGACTGGCGACCCGCACCTTGTTGTTGCTGAAGGTGGCATCGCCACTCGCCTTGACCTCGCTCTCGCCATCGAGAGGAATATCGAGCTTGACCGAACCGGCCATCGGGCCGCGGATCTCGATCTCCCGCAGCGCCTGTCCCACCGAACTGCCCAGCGGGGAGTCCTGCAGGTAGTCGCTGATGGCCTTGCCCTCCCCCTGCACCTTGGCATCCACATAGAGATGGGCACCAGGGGAGAGATCCGGGATCCAGGCATGCACCGAGTCGGAGCTCGCCTTGCCGAGTTTGGTGGATCGGCTGCGCATATCGAGACCGGCATTCTGGAACAACAGGTCGATCTGCAGGTCGGTGAGCGGTTGCCAACCGGGGAAGAACTCGTAGGTGGCCTGCTCCAGCGGCACCGCCACCTGGAAGATGCCCTTGCCGTTGTCGTAGGGGAAATCCCGAAACTCCCCATACCAGAGCAGGTCGGCCCCCTTGGCCTTGCCCCCCTTGATGGCGCCGCTCAGGTAATCCACCAGCCCCTTGTCCATCGCCTGCAGCGGGAAGTAGCGATCCGCATGGCCCGCATTCTTCACATCGATGCGGCCGGTCAGGGCCAGGAAAGGGTGCTCGAACAGATCGAGGCGGAAACGGCTGGACAGGGTCAGGTCCGGGTTATCCAGCGCGATATCCTGCCCGTAGAGCACCCAGCCCTGTTCCTCGCGCCACCAGTCGAGGCGGGCCGAGAAGTTGTCGACCGG
Organism: Aeromonas sp. s12; assembly: GCF_040907925.1. NCBI lineage: Bacteria > Pseudomonadati > Pseudomonadota > Gammaproteobacteria > Aeromonadales > Aeromonadaceae > Aeromonas > Aeromonas sp. s12. The sequence continues at coordinate 65,841 of NZ_JBFOCT010000025.1, forward strand.
GATCGGCATCTTGAAGTGACGGGCGGGATCCACCTTGTCATTCGCCAGCGCCAATCTGGCGCTACCGCCGGTCGGGGTAAGCCAGAACTCGCCGTTGAGATCCTGCATCCCGGGTATATCCTGCCAGGCCTTGAGGCGCACCTTGCTGAAGCGGCCACTGAGGGAGAGCTCCTGCCAGTCGGCATTGGCCAGCAGCGTCAGCTCCTGCACCGACCCCTGCGGATTGGTCTGGCGCAGGGTCTCGCAGAGTGTGGGGTAGAGCGCCGAGACCAGCTGACTGATCTGGGTGATCTTGTCGAACTCTATGCTGGGCAGATAGCCCTGCACCCGATCCCCGATCCGCTCCAGCTGCAAGCGGCTCTGCAACCAGGGTTTGCCGTCCAGCTTGAAGGTGACGTTATGGCTGGCCAGTTGCCAGTCGGTGCCCTCACGGCGCAGCTGGATCTTGCCACCATCGAGGCCGAAACGGTGCATATCCCCTTTCTTGGGATCCTTCCAGATCAGGTAGTTGTTGCCAAACGCCAGCAGGGTATTGCCCAGCTTGCCGCTGTCAAACTCGCTCCAGAGCTGGAAGTCGAGCTGACCGGCAACCTTGGGTTCGCCCGCATGGATTTTGGCCAGGGTCGGGGTGATATCGAGCTGGCGGGCCCCCAGATAGAGTTGTCCCTTGAGGCGATCGAGCCGGGCAGTCGGGGCGTCCACATCCAGAATCAGATCGAGGGTGCTCTCGCCCACCCCGTTGATGAGGTAAGCCTTGCCGACCCCCTGATGGCGCTTGCCACGGTTCTGCCAGCGCAGTTGGGCGATGTCGAGGGCGCGCAGATCACCGAGGGAGGTGGTGACGCTGAGGCGGGTGTTGTGCACATCGAAGGTGGAGAGCTGGGTCAGCAGAAAGCGCAGCAGGGCGCCCTGCTGGGGATCGCCGGAGGGGCTCTCATCAGCCGGTTGGCGCAAGTCGATGGTGATATCGCCATCGCTCAGGATCAGCTCGCCAAACACCGGCTTTAGCTCGTTAATGGTGCGCCAGAAGTCGAGATGCACCCAGGCTTTGCCGAGCTGTACGGCAAAACGCCCCGAATCCGGGGCGATGGCGAGTTGCTGCAGTTCGAGAGCGGGCCCGGACTGTGTCCAGTCCAGCCCCACTTGCTCCACGCTGACCTTGAGTTGTGAATCACCCAGCAGAGTGTGGATCAGACTCTCCCGGTATTGATTCAGCAAAGGGCCCCCGACCCGTACCAAGGTGACCAGCATGGCCATCAGTACGAACAGGACCCCCAGGGCCAACCAGCCCCGACTCAGCCAGCGATAGACCAATTACATCATCACCACGTCGAACTGCTCCTGACCACAGAGGGGTTCGCTCACTACCCGCACCTGCTTGCCGATGAACACTTCCAGCTCAGCCAGACTGTGGGACTCCTCGCCATGGAGGTAGTCGGCCACGGCCGGGGCTGCGTAGACGGTGAACTGATCCGCATCATAGGCACGATTGACCCGGATGATCTCCCGCAGGATCTCGAAGCAGACCGATTCCACCGTCTTGACCCGGCCGCGTCCCTTGCACTCCGGGCACTCGGAGCAGAGCACATGCTCCAGACTCTCGCGGGTGCGTTTGCGGGTCATCTCCACCAGGCCGAGCTGGGAGAAGCCATTGACGTTGGTCTTGGCACGGTCTTTCGACAACGCCTGCTCCAGACTGTGCAGCACCCGACGGCGGTGATCCTCCGACTGCATGTCGATGAAGTCGATGATGATGATGCCGCCAAGGTTGCGCAGGCGCAGATGACGGGCGATGGCCGCCGTTGCCTCGACGTTGGTGTTGAAGATGGTCTCTTCCAGATTGCGATGGCCGACGAAGGCGCCGGTGTTGATATCCACCGTGGTCATGGCTTCGGTCTGGTCGATGATGAGGTAGCCGCCGGATTTCAGCTCTACCTTGCGCTCCAGCGCCCGCTGGATCTCGTTCTCCACGTCGTAGAGATCGAAGATCGGCGACTCGCCAGGATAGTACTCCAGCTTGCTGGCCAACTCAGGCACGTACTCTTCGGTGAAGCGCTTTAGCTGATCGAAGCTCTGGCGCGAGTCAACGCGGATCTTGTCGAGCTCGGCACCGACGAAGTCGCGCACTACTCGAAATGCCAGACTGGGATCCTCGTAGAGGATCTTGCAGGGGGGATACTTCTGCTTGCGCTCGAGGATCTTGCGCCACAGACGCTTAAGGAAGGCTGCATCCTGCTCCAGCTCCTGCTCCCCCACCCCTTCGGCGGCGGTGCGAATGATGTAGCCACCCAGCTCGTCCACATAACCAGCTACGGTGCGCTTGAGACGCTCCCGCTCTGCTTCGGACTCGATACGTTGGGAGACACCGACGTGAGCACTGCCCGGCATAAAGACCAAGTAGCGGGATGGCAGGGTGATATCGGTAGTGAGTCGGGCACCCTTGGTACCCAGCGGATCTTTCACCACCTGCACCATGATGTCCTGCCCCTGACGCACCAGCTCGGCGATGTTGCCGACCTGGAACTGCTCCTTCTCCTTCACCGCCACACACTCGGTGTGGGGGACGATATCAGAGGCGTGCAAAAAAGCTGCCTTGTCCATGCCGATATCAACGAAGGCCGCCTGCATGCCGGGCAGCACCCGACTGATCTTGCCTTTGTAGATATTGCCGACAATGCCGCGCTTGGCCTGACGCTCTACATGCACTTCCTGCAGCAGACCGTTTTCGACCAGAGCGACCCGGGTTTCGGAGGGGGTAACGTTAACCAGCAGTTCTACCGACATAAGTAACCTTGCCTGTTCCAGTTTTGAATTCTATAGAGCCAATCCGGTACAACGCGCGCAAGGGAGAAACGCAGCAGAGCACAGCTGACGGGAAATTATTTGAGCTGTTCCAGATGATGCTTGATCAGCAAGTCTGTCTCCAGCAGGGGCAGGCCGACCACGGCGCTATAGCTCCCTTCGATGCGGCTGACAAACTTGCCGGCAATACCCTGAATGCCATACGCCCCGGCCTTGTCACAGGGCTCACCGGTCTGCCAGTAGGCCTCGATCTCGGCCTCGTCCAGCTTGCGAAACGCCACGTTGGTGGTGACCAGACGCACGTCACAACGATCCTTGCTGGCCAGCGCTACCGCCGTCATTACTTGATGCACCTTGCCGGAGAGGGACTCCAGCATATCTTTGGCATCCAGCAGATCGGACGGTTTCTCCAGTACCCGGTCGCCCAGCACCACTATGGTGTCGGCACCCAGCACCGGCAACGCCGTCGGCGCACACGCCACGCCCGCCATCGCCTTGTCACGGGCGAGACGGCAGACATAATCCTGCGCCTTTTCACCCTCTTCCCGCTGCTCGGGCACATCCAGTTTCAGCACCTCGAAGCGGTAGCCAATCTGGGTCAGCAGTTCACGGCGACGGGGAGAAGCCGAGGCGAGATAGAGTTGTGGTTCGTTGTTTTTGTTCATATTTACCTGATATTGAAGCGGCGCCGCACCTTGCGCAGCACCAGAAACACCCAGGGCCATATTAGCATCGTCGTCAACGTCGACCAAAAGTAGGAGAAGTTGAGGCTGGCCTGGCTGAACAGATGCTCGGCCCAGAATACCGTCATTTTACCCACCAGCGAGAGGCCACCGATGATCAGCGCCTGCTGCCAGAGGGAGAAGTTGCGGATCTTCTGGAACTGGAAGGCCGCCAGATAGGTGGTGATGGCCATCGCCATCGCCCGCACACCGAGGGTGCTGCCAAGCAGCACATCCAGCAGCAGGCCCGCCACCCAGGCGGTGCCGACGTTGGTCCGGTGCGGCAAGGCCAGTGCCCAGTAGATGAGCACCATGGCCAGCCAGTCCGGACGGAAGGGGTCAAATTCAAAAGGAAGCGGCAGGATCGACAGGCTCAAGGCCAGCAGGATCGAGATCCAGATCCAGATCCTGCCGCTGGCGGGTTCTAGCATTAGCGGGTGGCTCCTGCGGCGGACGCAGCGGGAGCCGCCCGTTCGCCATCCTCATCGTGTACTTCAGGCTTCTTGTCGGTCCACAGCAGCAGCAGATAACGCAGTCTGTCCAGCTCCACCAGCGGCTTGGCCTCGACCTGAGCGAAGGGCTTGCCTTCCACATACTCGGAGCGGGTCACAGTCGCCACCGGATAGCCTTCCGGGAAGCGGCCACCCAGACCCGAGGTGACCAGCAGATCACCCACCTGAATATCGGTGTTGCGCGGCAGGTTGCGCAGCTCAAGCTTGTCGAGCTCGCCACTGCCGGAAGCAATGGCGCGCAAGTCGTTGCGCAGCACCCGCACCGGAATACCGTGGCTGGAGTCGGTGATCAGCAGCACGCGACTGGTGGTGGAGCCCACGTGGAGCACCTGACCAATCACACCCTGATCGTTGATCACCGCCTGACCGTTGTAGACGCCATCCAGCGCCCCCTTGTTGATCAGCACCTGATGGCTGAAGGGGTCGGAATCCACCGACAGCAGCTCGGCCACCATCTTGCGGGACTCCTTGTGCACCGGCGAACCCAGCAGCTCACGCAGCCGCTGGTTCTCGTGCTCCAGCTGATCCATTTTGAGCAGACGGGCACGCAGGGTAAACAGCTGTTGCTCCTGCTGTTTGGTTTGCTCGATGAGATCGGCGCGGGTCTGCACCTGGGTCGACATGGTGTCGAGCAGGGTACCCGGCGCATTGGCCATGTATTGCAGGGGACTGACTAACGAACTGAGGTAGACGCGGACATGGGTAAACACACCGAAGCGGGAATCCGCGACGATGGCAGCGATGGAGATGATGACGGCGAGAAACAACCGTAACTGAAGCGAAGGGCCTCTACCAAAAATGGGTTTCATGGGTCGTCAAAAAAGAGCCGGCACGCTGGCCGGCTTTGGGTCTTATTCGTAGTGGAACAGATCGCCACCGTGCATATCGATCAGCTCCAGCGCCTTGCCGCCGCCACGGGCCACACAGGTGAGGGGATCTTCGGCCACGACGACAGGAATGCCGGTCTCTTCCATCAGCAGACGGTCGATATCTTTCAGCAACGCACCACCACCGGTCAGCACCATGCCGCGCTCGGAGATGTCGGAAGCCAGTTCCGGCGGAGACTGCTCCAGCGCCACCATGACGGCAGCCACGATACCGGACAGCGGCTCTTGCAGCGCTTCCAGGATTTCGTTGGAGTTGAGAGTGAAGCTGCGCGGTACACCTTCAGCCAGGTTGCGGCCACGGACTTCAATCTCGCGCACCTCTTCGCCCGGATAGGCGGAGCCGATCTCGTGCTTGATGCGCTCGGCAGTCGCTTCACCGATCAGGCTGCCGTAGTTGCGACGGACGTAGCTGATGATGGCTTCGTCAAACTTGTCGCCACCGATACGGACTGACTGGGAGTAAACCACACCGTTCAGAGAGATGATGGCCACTTCAGTGGTACCACCACCGATATCAACCACCATGGAACCGGTCGCTTCGGACACCGGCAGGCCGGCACCGATGGCAGCAGCCATAGGCTCGTCGATCAGGTAGACCTCGCGGGCACCGGCGCCCAGTGCGGACTCCTTGATGGCGCGACGCTCAACCTGGGTGGAACCGCACGGTACACACACCAGCACACGTGGGCTGGGGCGGAAATAGTTGTTGTCGTGAACCTGTTTGATGAAGTGCTGCAGCATCTTCTCGGTCACGTAGAAATCGGCGATCACGCCGTCTTTCATCGGGCGGATTGCGGAAATGTTGCCCGGGGTACGGCCCAGCATCTGCTTGGCGGCATGACCGACAGCAGCGACCGATTTGGCGTTCCCGCGCTCTTGGCGAATGGCGACAACTGAGGGTTCGTTAAGGACGATCCCTTGATCTTTTACATAGATCAGGGTGTTGGCAGTTCCCAAATCGATCGACAGATCGTTGGAAAAGACGCCTCTGAGCTTTTTGAACATGGCTACGGGAAATCCTAAGAATTTGGAGGTGCAGAAAACCGGCTAACTTTACCAATGCCCACCCCAATGGGCAAGCGCTCAAACTGTCGCCAATCAATCAGGCGCGACAAAAATGCGAGTCATCACTCACTCGCACACGCTTGCAAACACTAATAAACAAGGATTTAGGGGGATGCTGTTGAGCCAGCCCCCCTTTCACATCATTCAATGCAATACTTCGCGCCGATAAATAATTCTGTCATTACCCCGGCTGGAGCCGAAAATGGCCTCACCTTGCAGGTTGCCGTCATTGGCACTCGTTGGGTCAGACAACCAGAGTGGCGATGATGGCTGTTTTGCCAATTCGACCTTGTAGGGGATGCGCACCGAGATGTCCGGCTTGGCAAAGTGGAACAGGATCTCCCCTTCTTTCGCCAGTGCAGCATCCCCACCCGGTGCAGAACTACCCAACCCCAGCTTGATCTTGCGGCCCGCCCCCAGATTCAGCTCGCGAGTCGCCGCATCAAAGGTGTGACTCGAATTGAGGAAAGTGAACCCCTGATTGGCCAAAGAGAGCTGGGTACATTTATCTTCCTTGTTTTGCAGCCAGTTGCCCCCTTCGTAATATTGCATCTGCAGTGGAATGGCCAGCGGCGCCGAGGCCAGGCCCGCCGCCGTACCAGCCTGCAGGCGGCCGTACAACAGCTTTTGAGTACCCAGCAGCACCGCATTACACCCCGATCCGGAACATGTCCCAGCGACAGCAGTATTCATATTTGAATTAGCCAACAGTGTATTCCCGCCATCCTTATCATCGACTTTGAGACCAAAGCTCAACGTGGCGAAAGGTGCTTCTGGACTCACTACACGATCAAAGCGGGTATTCAGCCCCAAAGGTGACTGCTGATTAACGCTCGCAATACCACTTGCCCAGCTGAGCGAGGGAGATAGTGTAATACGCTTGTCACGCGCAACCCCATCCAGAGCATTGGCAGCCACCATCTCAGCAACCCCTTTAGCGAACGCCCCCTTATAGTTCTCTGTCGTCCCTTTCTGCAGATTGCGTGCAGTGAGGACAAAACCGCTGGCAAAGGGCTGGCTCATGTATGTAAAGGCATTGCAGGCAGGCGTGATAAAACCATTACTCAAACTGTAATCCCAGGGTACGAAGCGGCCCACCGGCATGCTGCTGGCGGGAGGGATGGTATAGCCGAAATAGCCCGTAGATACAGTGCTTCCTTCTGGCGGCTTTGCCGCCGGTGGCGTCGCCGTCATCCGGAACACTCCCACCTCGCTCACGGTCTGGCTAACGTTATTGGCACTGTTGGCCGCAGCCACATGGCTATAGGCGGTAGTACCCAGCGTTGCATTGGTGCCCGGATTGGGTGCCACCAGCGTACTGCCCAGAGCAATATTGGGCAGGGCAAAGTTGGGCGTAGTCTGATTCCCTACGCAGATATCCCCATCATTGGCCGACTCCCAGGCCATCGCCTTGATATCTACCTGGAACGTTTCCCCTGCTTTTTTGAATACCGGACAACTGCTATCACCTGCCGCGCAGACCCCTTGCGGAGGGGTTATACACAAGCCGACAGGACGTGCCACAAACGTGTCGGACCCCGTCATCACCAGACCCGCCGTCTCACCACTGCCATTATGACTGGCTGAAAGCTGCATCTGACCCGCATCCGGGTAGGTCACTTTTTTCAAGGTCGCCTTACCCTGATTATCGAAAGTCAGGTTAAGGGTGGTTGGCGTTGGTGAAGGAACACTGGCGGCATAGGTAGCGATGGCATTGCCATCGATGGAGATCTTGCTACCAAAGCTATTGGTATTTGGATTGTTGTACGTTCCCCAAAAGCCGACAGACCTCACACCGGTAAATCCGGGCACACATTGCTTGGTAATATCGTCTTTTTTGACCGCACTGATAGTCACATCCTGAGGCTGGTTGGAATAAGTATCAGGCACATCAAAGAAGAAGCCGCTATCGGCAAAGTTCAGGGTACAGGCTGCCGCACTGGGCGTACCGGCCCCGGCCTTGCACAAGGTTTCACTGAGTGGTTTGACAGCAGGAACGGAATTGTTCACACCAAGCGTCACTTGGGCCTGAGTATTGTTACGCAACAAAACTTTGCCCGTTCCACCGGTAAAGGTCACCGTATTGCCACTCACATTGTTGGCACCAGACAGTGGGTACCAACCACCATCCTGGAGACTCTGTGGCAACAAGGAAACAGCAACTTGTTCGGTAATCAGCAGACTGCAATCTGGATTTGCACACGCCTTGATAGTGATCTCTTCCGGATTGCAGGTCAGAGGTTGACCCGAATACTGCAACTCGAAATGATCTACCTGAACGCCTACCTCTCTTGATTTCAGCGCACATATTTCTACGTTATCGAGTTCGTGAATATTGGTCAGGGCACCTGTAGAACCTGTCAATGACACATAAAAGTCTTGCGGTAACGGACTTTGCCCCAATGCAGGATCCAGCGCATCAAACGAATCGATAAGAGAAATAAACCCGCTTCCCGTATCACGCTCTACTTTGACCATCGCTCGCCCACTGGTTCGTGAATCAATCGTCAGACGGTAACGATGGTTGGCGCTACCGTTACCATCTACCTTTGGACTCAAGCAACTGGTATTAACATTGGTAGTTCCGTTATTACAGGTGCCTCGCAGATAGTTATATCCGGAAAAATTGGATCCCGAGCCACGCACGACAACCGATTGCGGGCGATAGCCCACACTTCCCCCCCCCCCAAAGGATGAGAAGTTGCCATATTCATCCAAGCCAAATCCGAGCCAACCGCCAGCAAATCCAGGTGAGTTACTCGGTTGATAATGGCCATAACCCAAGGGCCCCCCAGCAGCACCTGGCTGTGGCGTCACCGACGCATCAGAAAGCACAACGGTCATACCATCTGCACCAGTGCTCGTGCCACCATAGGCGTAGTGATTAAATGTCAGCGTCACCAGATTGCCAGCAGCAGGAAATAGCCGCTGATAAGTCGCAGAGGTTGCTTGTCCCGTGCTGGCTTGTGTCATCCGTAAACGTCGGTCTGCTGTAATTGATGGTATAAATCCTCCAGCACTCTGCTTGACGGCCCACCTATCACCGAGCGGCAGGGAGAAGTCATCGGTCTCACAAATCAATGTCGAGCCACCACAGGGATGACGTTGACTATATAACTCAGCTATCTGAGTGTCAGACAGGGCCGAACCATAAATAGCAACCTCATCAATTCGGCCATTAAAGCTGCGACTATCAATATAATCTCGGCCAATCTCCAAATTTTGTGTATTTGCTCTTAACGAGTTTGCATCATTACCTCTAGCTGTATCAGCGACTCCATTGATATATATTTTTTGACGTTGATTGCCAGCAGCCATTGCATCATAGCGAATGACTATATGGGACCATGTATTTAACGGTATTTTGGTGTTTGTTGTCAGTGTCTGGTTCACGCCAGAACTTCTTTCCCAATACCAGAACACTCTGCCTTGACTATCCAGATGAAACTCATAGTTGCCATCTTTTGACACGATAGAATACAAATTTCCAGCTGATGGCCGACTTACCGGATATACCCAAGCAGAAACAGTTAACTGATTGGAAAATGACAGGCGAGCGTCATGTGGCACTTCAATATATTGATTGCTGCTGCCAGTAAACTCACCATAACCACAAGTACCAAGATTATTCGCGTTTGCAGGTAATGCAGGCGACACAGTATTAGTTTTCGCGCCCCTCATTGCGCGACCATGTAGCACATCAGCAACAGCGTTTTTGACTTCTCCTGCAACACCAGTCCACTTACTCTCTTCAAGCTGATACAAGGCAACAGGTGCCGGGACACAAGCATTTACCGGATTTGACACTGGTAGGCAAGTACCAGTCACAGAGCTATTGTTGACATTCACCACCCCACCGGCATTATTTGTTGCAGCGGTCAGATTGCCATAAACCGTAGAATTGGTAACAGTGATATTATTTGATGTGGTCGAGATAATGACAGGACTTCCCTGAGATCCCAGTTGGCTACCTGTTGCATTAAAAGAGCTAGCCCCAGAGACACTTCCACTAGTCATATTAACTGAGTTGAACGTCACTGGATTATTTGAGCGCATGGTAATATTACCACTATAAGTTCCGCCAGATATCGTCAACGAACTATTTGCACTGATATCTCCTGATAACTGCACATTAGTCACACTGACAGAGTTACTACTGCTGGTGATATTTCCCTGAACAACTCCCGAGTTTAGCGACACGTTCCCACTGGTAGTAATACTTCCGTATAAGTAGATATTGTTCAGTGTAATATTTGAGCCGCCAGCTAAAATATCACCATATATGGTGTTTTGATATCCTTGAGATACAATGCCACCAAAACTAGCCTTAAGGTTTATTCTACTTGAGGCACTGCCAATCTTGTTATTCGTGAGAGAAATCCCGGCATCTGCACTCAGCGTTGAATCTTGACTAGCGACAATCACATCACCGTCGTTTAATGTTACCTGACCATTACCACCAGTACAGGTGTAAACATTTCCTGACTTTTGCCATGTGGTATTACATGGTGGGTATTGATTGATGGATAAATTATATTGTTGCGCCACAGCTGTACCGCAGAAAAGTAATAAACCAACCAGCCATTTAAAATCCATCACTTTCCTCTCCGCTTGTATCATCTGCCGCAATATCGATCGTCAGTACAAAGTGCAGGCGAATGACTTGCACTGAAACAGCGATAACCACTCCAGCCAGAAGTGACTAACACAACCGACATCATCGCCATCACGATTCATGGCGCTCCTCCATCATAAGCTTCAACCATCAGGGTTCGGCTCACGGCAAAATCAGGGTTGGCACTGTTAAGGTCGGAGCTGCCACAGGTTCCGACACTCTCGAGACGATAGCCATTGGTCACAGCTCCGTTATAGGTCACTGGCACCGTGACGCAACGAACCACTGCCTGGCAGTTGGTCAATCCGGGCGTGCTGGCAAAGCTCAGTGGGCTGCTTGCCGGACAGACCGCAGGTGGGTTCGGTTGGGCAAGCGTGCGTTTGGGGAACAACCGATAGAGCGCCACTTCCAGCCCGCTCTGGGCGGCCAGCAGGGCCCGCACGCTGCGCACCTCCACGGTATTTTTCTCGCCGCTATCGACCAGAAAACGGCCCATTGCAGCCGCCAGCAGAGCCATCACCACAATCACAAACAGGGCGATCATCAAGGCACTGCCTCTCATCCGTCCGAAAGCCTGTGGATCAGGGCACATTGAACACCTCGATCTTGTGGTTGAAGGTGACCGACTCCCCCTTGCGCTCGAAGACAAAGCGCATGCCAAACTCCCCTTCGGCGTTAAACGCCGAGGTTTCCCGATAGAAGGTGCCAATACGAAGGGAATCCGCCATCAACACGCCCTGTGCAGGTAAGGGTCCCCCAATGGGCGCGGTAGCGCGGGTCAGCGTGTTTCCTTCCACACAGTAACGTACCTGCTGATTGGCAAAGTAGACCCGGCTGCCTGGAGAGAGGCCCGTCAGACTCTCGGCACTGGTATAGCGGATGGTTTGCGCTCCGGATACGGGCGTCAGCACATCGGTAACCCTGGCTACACAACGGCCATAATCGCAGCCTGCCGTAAGCGATCCGACATTTTTGTCCGGCACGGGGAATACGATCAGCTGATCGTCTTTTTTGACGGCGGTGGCATCAACATCCAGCGGATTGGCAGCAGAAGCCGGGGTCGCCATCACCAGCTCAAGGGTGGCCGTGCTCCCCGACATGGCGCGGTTAAGTGCCAGATAGCGGCTCGAGGTGCTGATGGGCCAGAACCGCAAACAGGCACCGGTGTCGTCCCATGTCCCGCCAGTCGTCTCGATCCGCTCCGAGCCCGGCACCGCATCACGCAATTCGCGGTTAAGCCGCTCCATGGCGAAGCGGGCATCGCTCATCAGTTGCTCACGACTACTGGCATCGCCATAAATCTGGGTACCGATACCGATAAACTGGCTGGTAAAGGTCGCCATAATTCCGAGCAGCAGGATAACCATCACCAGCTCGACCAGGGTAAAGCCACGATTACCCCGAGGTTTACGGTAGGTTCGATTGGCCGCCAGGCGTAATCGAACGCCGGAAGTGGTTACAGGCGCGGACATTCGGACAGGCAAGCAACACCCAACAGCGGAGCGATCCATCAGTAGTTCCCCCGGTAGAAGGAGAAGTCGAGCACGCTCTGATCCGGTAGCTTGATCTGCAGATCAATACGCTTGCCCACAGAGCAGGGGGCGACACAACTCTTGAAGGTGCCGTCGCTGAAATCGGCTCCACTCACCGCAATTTTCACCTGATAGTTGCGATACTCCTCGCTACTGACTGCCACCTCAGTTTGGGTCAGCGTGTTGGCATCCACCCAGCTACCTGCGGTATCGAAATCATCCACATCGTTATAGGCATAGGATGCGGGCTCGCCATCCGGACCATAACTGGTGGAGCAGGAAGAGATGGTCACCCCAGCCACCTGCTCGCCACAACGATAACGACCACCGTTATGATCCGAATGTTCATCAAACGACTTTTGCAAGATCTCGCCGGAGAGGCGCTGGGCCAGCTGGGCGGCCCGCACCTGCTGCACCGGATCCACCGCCTGCGGCGACTGATTGATAAGCAACCCCAATATGCCGGTCAAGGCCACCGCCAGCAGCACTATGCCAACGATCAGCTCAATCAGGGTGAAACCACGCTTAAGGGATCTCATGGATAAACCCCTCGGATTCAATCTTGATACGACTGGTCTCGCGACCATCACTCACCAGCAAGGTACAACCGGTGGCACAGCTGCTGCCTAGCGGTCTGCCCATCTGATCGAAGCGCAGCACGAAGCGGTTGTTGTTATCTAGGGAGATGGAGATACCGGCAGAGGGCGTAACCAGTCGACCACGGGTCTCCAACTGGGGAGTCCAGCCACTATTGGTATCCAGATCATCGCTGGCGGGACACGCAGCATAAGTTCGGTGGGCAAAACGGGGAGAGGCAACCACCAGCTGGGTACAACGGTTGGCTGGCTCATGCATATTGACGGTCTGCACCAGCCGCAGGCGAGTCAGCAACTCGTCACGTACGGTTTGAGTTTCAAAGCCGCCTTTGCCCAGCCATTTGGGCACGGCAAAGGCGGCCAGAATCCCGAGTAACAGGATCACCAGTACCAGTTCAATCAGGGTAAAGCCCTTGGTTGCAGGCATGGGATTTCTCATCAGGGAAAAGAGAAAGCGAGGCCGAAGCCTCGCTTGCACGTTTACTTACAAGTATCGGCCAATTCAACCTTGAAAGGAGTATCTTTATCAGCAGCTTGTGTATAGGTCACGTAACAAGAGTTACCCTTTGTATTATCAGGATAAAAATCTGCAGTGCTCCCTGTAGGGGTCGCAGGAGAGACAGACCAACCATCCAATGTAAGTGCATTTTTAACTGTCGCAGCAGTCGGATAACCATAAATCGCCTGAACTGTAGTTCCAGCAACAGATACGGCAGAAGACGATGCCTCAAGGCCTTCCAAAGCAGCCTTGCTATAAACCAAATTGGCTGCACTCTGCAGTGCAGATTGAACACCCTGCGCAGCAGACTTACGAGCATCATCCTGCAGATTCAGGAACTTGGGTGCAGCGGTGACCGCCAGAATACCCAGAATGATGATCACGATAACCAGTTCGATCAGGGTAAAACCCGCCTGTTTTTTCATTTCACTTTCCTCTGTTAATTAATATTTGTGGTCACCTGACCGGACGCCGGACGGTAACTGAAACTCATAAATGCATCAGTCTTGCCTTGCGGATCCTGATACTTGCCATCACTGCCCTTACTCAAACTATTGACCAAATAGTAACGGCAGACCGAATCCAGTCCATTACTGCTCACTGTGGCATAGTATTTCAGGTCATTGCCGCTACCGCGCACTTCATTGAAGCTGGCCGTAGCCTTGGGCGGGTTTTGCAGTAACCCCTCCCAAATATTGAGACAACGTTCGGCGGTCAGATTGGCCGGATCCACATCGGGATTACCGCTTGCAACGGTATCCATGGGATAGCCGGGCGACAGCTCGCCGTTGCTGATCTGGGTATCGGTCGGAGTGGTCAGATAGAAGCGACTACCGTCATAGAGCACAGTATTGAGGCCGTCCTGTTTGGCGCGACCTTCCGCCTCCCATTGCGCCCGCACCAGTGAAACGCCGGTAGCAAAACCGCCAGAGACCCCTTCCACGCTGGCCTTTTTCGCTTCATCAGTCACATCGAGAAAGCGCGGCAGTGCAGTCACCGCCAGGATCCCCAGGATCACGATAACGATCACCAGCTCAATGAGGGAGAAGCCGGCAGACCGTCTCCTCATCCCGTTTTCCGGCATTGTTGGTGCCATTGGTTTCATTGTCATGCTCCCTCCGTAATGCCCTACATTATTTCATGCAGGTCCAAAAAAATCATGTAGTTGGGTCATATGATTAGTTTCATTCAAGGCTTTTTCATCACCCGCCCATCAGAAAACTGATAAACCAGCCAATAACCATCCCACCCCATCTCGCAACCACTGCCATCGGGGCGGGCCAGAACCTGCAGGGGAGGCATGCCCCCCTTCGTCTCACCCATCAGTGCCAACCACAACTGACGGCAATTTTCCGAAGGAGATTGCAGCGGCACCAGCCCCAAGGGCCACCCTCGGGCATCAAACTGCCACCCCTTGCCGGCGACATGCAGTGTCTGCGGGCGCCGCTCATCGAGCCAAATGCCGTGCAAACGCTGTGCCCGCTCGGCAAATTGCTCCCCCAGCAAGGTGAGAGTGAGCTGCTGCGCCTCTTCCCGGTGGCCCTGATAGCTACGCACCAACGTAGCAACAATCACCATCAACAGGATGATCACGGCGATCCGCCGATATCCGGTCAGCCAGCGATCATCTTGCTGCGTCTGTCTGTTCATCCAGCCCTCGACTCCACAGCTCACTTGCCTCTTACGGCTCGCATCATGTCCCACCATTCAAGCGTGAAGATGCCGAGTTACTTGCCGCGAACTGCGCGCATCATGTCCCACATGGGGGTGAAGATACCCAGTGCCAGGATCAATACCATTACTGCCACGATCCCGATCAGGATCGGCTCGATCCGAGCGGTGAGACTCTTGAGGTCATAATCCACCTCCCGTTCGTAATACTCGGCCGCTTCGTGCAGCAGGTCATCGACCTGACCTGTCTCCTCCCCCACGGCGATCATCTGCATCACCAGCGGGGTGAACAGGCCGCTGCTGCTGGCGGTGCGCAGCAGGCTCTCGCCCCGCTCGATACCGGCGCGCATATCCCGCACTCGCCCCGCCATATAGGCGTTATCCACCGCATCGGCCACCAGGGTCAGCGCGGTGTTCAGCGGCACCCCTGCCTTGAGCATCATGGAAAAACTGCGGGCAAAACGGGCCAGCAGGGAGCGCTCTATGATAGTGCCGACGATCGGCAACTTGAGCTGCCAGCGGTGCCAGGTCAGCTTACCCTTGGTGGTGGCGACCCAGCGGCGCCAACCGAACACCATCCCAGCCAGAATGGCGAGCAGCAGCCACCAATAGTTGACAAAAAAGTGCGAGGTTGCGAGCAGAATGCGGGTCGCCAGCGGCAACTCCACCCCGAATTTGGCGAACATGCCGGCAAACACCGGGATCACCATGATATTGAGGATCACCATGGCGATACCGATGGCGATCATCACGAAGCTGGGGTAGCGCATGGCGGTCTTGATCCGCTTGCGGGTCTCCAGCTCCAGCTCGAAATAGTTGGCGAGCTGCAAAAAGGACTCTTCCAGCTGACCTGTGTTCTCACCCACATGGATGATGGCCACGAACAGGCTGCTGAATACCTTGGGGTGCGCCTGCATCGAGCTCGAAAGCGGGCGACCGTTGCCGAGATCTTCCCCCAGCGAGTGAAGCGCCCGCTTGAGCGGCTTGCTGTGAGTGCTCTCCTCCAGCCCGGCAATGGCGCGCAGGATCGGGATCCCGGCCCGGGTCAGGGCATACATCTGGCGGCTGAAGATCACCAGCTCATCCAGCTTGACGCCCCCTTCCAGCAACAATGACCAGTCTATGGCAGCGGATTTGGCCTTGCCCGGTTTAAGCTCGGTGGGCATCACCCCACGGCGCATCAGCTGTTCGGCGGCCGCCATCTCGTTGGCCGCTTCTACCACGCCACTGGTGGCGTTGCCCTGGCTGTCACGTCCCTTGTAGGCAAAGTTAGCCATCGCTTACCCCAAATCCTCGGCCAGTCGCAGCACCTCATCCACCGAGGTGATCCCCTGACGGGCATAATCGAGGGCTGTGAGGGCCAGCGGCCGATAGTGTTCATGTTGACGGGCCGCCTTGGCGAACCCTTCCGCATCGTTGCGGCGCAGGGCATCCATCATCGGCTGATCCAGCTCCAGCAGCTCGTAGACCCCGATCCGGCCGGAATAACCGGTAAAGTTGCAGCTCTGGCAACCCCGGCCCTTGTGATAGGTGTGTTGGCCGGGCGCCTCGCCGGAGAGTACGGTGAGCCAGGTGGCCTGCCCTTCGTCGAGCGCCTTCTCCTCAACGCAGTGCTCACATACCCGCCGCACCAGCCGCTGGGCGACCACCGCCCGCAGGGCGCTCGCCACCAGATAGCCGGGCGCCCCCATGTCGATTAGGCGCAAGGCACTGGTCACCGCATCGTTGGTGTGCAGGGTGGTCAGCACCAGGTGACCGGTGATGGCGCCACGCAAGCCGATCTCCACCGTCTCGTTGTCACGCATCTCCCCCACCAGCAGGATGTCCGGATCCTGACGCAGGGTGGAGCGCAGCACGTTGGAGAAGGTGAGGCCGATCTTGGGGTTGACCTGCACCTGATTGACGCGGGAGAGACGATACTCCACCGGGTCTTCTACCGTGATGATCTTGTTGCTGGACTGGTTGAGCTCGGAGAGGGCGCCATAGAGGGTGGTGGTCTTGCCGCTACCGGTCGGGCCGGTCACCAGAATCATCCCGTGCGGGCGTTTGAGCTGGCGACGGAAACGGGTCAGGATCTCCGGCGGCATCCCGGTTTCGGTCAACGACAAGATGCCGGAGGATTGATCCAGCAGACGCATCACCACAGACTCGCCATACTGCACCGGCATGGTGGACATCCGCACATCCACATCGCGACCGCGCACCTTCATATTGAAACGGCCATCCTGCGGCAAGCGCTTCTCGGAGATATCGAGCCCCGCCACCAGCTTGAGGCGCAGCACCAACGCCTGGGCGATGCGCACCTCGTTGAGGATGTTCTCGTGGAGGATACCGTCGATCCGCTGGCGAATCCGCAGCACCTTCTCGTCCGGTTCGATGTGGATATCCGACGCCCCCACCTGCACCGCATCCTCGAACAGGGAGCGCAGCAGCTTGGCCACCGTCGCCTCCCCCTCGTCGTTGGCCCCCAGATTGCTGGAGCCCAGCTCGAAGCCGGAGTCCTGATACTCCTCCTGCAACTGTTCGGCGAAACTCTCGATCTCGCGGGTCCGGCGATAGAGGCGGTCGAAATACTCCAGCAACTGCCCTTCCCGCGCCACCGCCAGCACCATGATGCGCGGGCTGAGCAGGGCCGCGATGGCATCCAGTGCGCTCAGATCCGCCGGATCCGACATCGCCACCGTCACCTTGTCGTCGGTGAGGTTGACCGCCAGCGCCCGATAACGGCGCGCCTGCACTTCGGGCAGCAGTGGCACCGCAGCGGCGTCGATGGTGAGGTTGTTAAGATCGAAGAAGGGCACATCCAGCTGGCGGGCGAGGAACTGCAACAGCTGCACCTCGCTGATAAAGCCGAGGTCGATGAGAGTGGTGCCCAGCTTGCGGCCGGTCTGACGCTGCTGCTGCAGGGCAAGCTGCAGCTGATCATCAGAGATGATCTGCTCTTGTACCAGCAGGTCGCCGAGGCGCATTTTCAGTCTGGGTTGTGCCATGTTTGCTCCGATCTCTGTTACTTCACACCCGTTACCGCATCCGATTAGGCTTAGCTAATCGAACCTGCTGTTTATCAAGGGGTTAGTTGACCAATTCGTTGTTCCAGCCAGTTGGTCGACGCCTCGCCGAGGTTGCCGTGCAGCAAGGCGTTGCGATAGGCATCGAGCGCCCGCTGGCTGTGGCCCTGACCATCCTCGGCCACGCCGAGGCCAAGCCACCAGCGGCCCTGATCCGGCTGCTGACGCAGCAGCTTCACATAGAGCGCCGCCGCATCGGCATTCTGGCCCAGCTCCTGAGTCAGCCCGGCCCAGGTGGCGTAGTAGTCCATGTTGCTGGCGAGATCCGGCTGATAACCGGACAACCAGCCAAGCGCCTGCTGCTGTTGCCCCTCGCTGATGGCAAGGCGGGCCAGCAGCAGACGAAAATCGGCCTGTTGGGGATCGAGCCGGATCCCCTCTTCCAGCAGCTGACGCGCCTCGGTCAGACGGCCCTCGCCGTAGAGCAGCCCCGCCAGCTGCTCGCGCGCCCCCTGGTTGTAGGGATCGTGGGCCAGCACCTGATAGTAGTTGTCCTGCGCATCCCGCAGGCTTCCCTTGGCCATGGCGGTGGTCGCCTTGCGCTCAGCCAGTGCCGCCAGCTCCTTGGCCGACAGCTCGACCGTCTCGATCTTCAATACGCTCGGCTTGCGCGGCGCGCTGGCGACTGCCTGCTGCTCTGCAGCCAGTTCGGCGTAAAGCTCGGGCTGCAGCTCTTCATCGGTCAGCTCCGTCTCGTCAACATCGCTGGAGGCATCAAAGGGCGCACCGTCGGCCATGCTATCCGAGTCACTCTCGCCTGCCTCATCATTCACCTCATCCTGACTTGGCAACGGCAGCGCGGCCGCCACCTCGACCGACTCGGGCTGGCTGACGGGCGCGGCGGCCCTTGCCACCACATCGGGGGCGATCACTTCACTGGCAGCCGTCACGGTATGGGTCTGCTGCCAGTAGATCCAGGTTCGCCAACCGAGGATCCCCAGTGCCAGACCGCAGATCAGGGTCAACAGCAACATCCACCATCCCTGCTGGCGCGCAGGGGCAATATAGACGGCAGCACCTTCGGATCCTTGCTGGCGCCGGTCCAGATCTTTCAGCATCTGGTTGATAACGCTCATGGCCAGACTCCATAAGCCAGGGCGCACCCCAGCAACAGTAACAGGGGCCACCAGCGCCGTGGCGCAAAGCGGCTGGCATCGTCGGTATCGCGAATGGCGAGCCGTACCAGATGGCTATCGATCTGACGCACACCCTGACCATAGGCCAGCATCAGGCACTTCTGCGCCAGGATATTGATAAGTCTCGGGATCCCTCGCGATGCGCGCCACAACAGACGCATGGCGCGACCTGCAAACAGCGGTGCCCCGCGGTAACCGGAGACCTGCAATCTGTGCTCCAGATAGGCGCGGGTCTCGTCAAAACGCAGCGGCCGCAGGCAGTAGGAGAAGCCAATCCGCTGACGCAATTGGCGCAGATGCGGCTTACCCAGTCTGGCATCCAGCTCCGGCTGGCCGAACAGCACGATCTGCAGCAGCTTGCTCGATTCGGTCTCGAGATTGCCGAACAGGCGGATCGCCTCCAGCGTCTCGTCCGGCAGCGCTTGCGCCTCGTCGATCAGCACCACCACCCGACTGCCCTGCTGGTGCAGGCTGATCAGGTGACGATGGATACGATCGGTCAGATCCAGCTCGCTCTGATCCCGTACCGCCAACCCCAGCTCCAGCGCCAGCGCGATGCGCAGCTCGGCCGGAGTGAGGTGGGGATTGGGCAACCAGGCAAGCCGCACCGGACGTGCTTCCGAGCCCAGCTCGCTGAGCAGCTTGCGGCAGAGCAGGGTTTTGCCGGTACCCACCTCGCCGGTCACCTTGATAAAGCCCTCCCCCTGCGCCAGCGCCCAGTTGAGCACCTGCAGCGCCTCTTCGTGAGGCGGCAGGCCGTAGTAGAAGCCGGTATTGGGAGTGAGGCTGAACGGCGCCTCCTGCAGGCCGAAGTGGGTCAGGTACATGAGATCTCACCTGCCACGACAAGCAAGCAGCCTGTGCTGGCAAGGCAGCACAGGCCGTTCGGGATAAGGGTGACCGCATCTGGTGTCATGGGTCAGCCCTTGGCCGGATACCACTTGTCGAGCAGCTCGGAGGAGCGTTGCAGCTCGTTTTGCCAGGTATCTTTCTCCACCACGGTCGGTTTGAGCATGATCACCAGCTCCACCTTCTTGGTGCTCTCGCGGCGGTTGGTAAAGGCTTCACCCACCCAGGGAATATCCCCCAGCAGCGGCACCTTGCTGACGATCTCCTGCTTGTCGGTCTTCATCAGACCGCCAATAACGATGATGTCACCGTTATTGGCCTGCACCACGGTATCGGATTCGCGTATCGAGCTTTTCGCCAACGGCAACACCAGCGTATCGCTGTCTGTCACCTTTATGGTCTTGGTTTGCTCTTCAGTATCGATAACGGAGGGATGGATATGCAGCAGCACCTTGCCCTCTTCATCGATCTGTGGTGTTACATCCAAAGAGATACCTGAG
The DNA here is from genome assembly GCF_040907925.1 of Aeromonas sp. s12. Lineage (NCBI taxonomy): Bacteria > Pseudomonadati > Pseudomonadota > Gammaproteobacteria > Aeromonadales > Aeromonadaceae > Aeromonas > Aeromonas sp. s12. The sequence goes on from NZ_JBFOCT010000025.1 coordinate 86,295, forward strand.
AAGAAAGGGGTCAACTCTACATTGGGAGTTGTTCGGTCACCGCTCGTCGTGCTCACGGTTGTTGTCGATGCATTGGTGACGAAATATTCGTCCGTCCCCACCTTGATCACCGCCTTCTGGTTGTTGGTCGCGGTGACACGGGGGCTGGAGAGGGTATTCACATCGCCCTGGGTCTTGAGCAGGTTGACCGCCACATTGAAGTTGCCGTCAGAGACCTTGAAACCGGCGCCGCCACCCAGTGCAGTGAAGATCTGATTAGGGGTGGTGGGTAACTGGGTATTGGCCAGTGAACCGCCACCGGTAATCCCCTTGTTGCCATCCCAGCTGGCGGAGAGACCGCTCCAGTCCACCCCCTGCTCATACCCTTCGTTGAGGGCAACTTCGATGATCCGCGCCTCCAGCACCACCTGCCGCTTGAGGTGACTATCGGATTGATTCAGGAATTCACGCACTGCCTTGAGCTCTTTCGGGTAGGCGCGAATGGTGACCAGACCCGCCTGCGGGCTGGTGATCACCGCGCGACCATCACCCGTGCCAATCAGGGTCTGCAGAGAGTCGCGCAGATCGGTCCAGTAGTCGCTGTTGGTATCGGTCTCGATACGGGTGCCATTGCTGCTGTTGCCGTTCGAGTTGTTGCCGGAGGAGTTATTGGTGCTGTTGTTGTTCGATACACTGTCAAAACTGCTGTCGCTGCTGTTATTGCTGTCATTGGCCGTCACCCCGCCGGTGCTGACCGAGGTGCGGGAGAGACCACGACGGGACATCATCAGGTAGTTGACCGGGATGGTTTCGGTACGCAGACCCGCCGGATAGATATGGAAGACATTGCCCTTGCGCTGCACGTCGAAGCCATACATGTCGCCCACCACAGCCAGCACCTCTGGCAGAGTCACATCCTTGAGCTCGACGGAGACCAGCCCGGCCACCCCGGGGTGAACCGCCACGCTGTAGCGGGAGCCCTTGAACAGGGAACCGAAAAACTCCACCGCCTCCACATCGTGAGCCGCGATACGCAGCCGCTTCTCCGGCATGCCGACCGGCATCTGCGGCCGGTTCAGCTGCAGCAATTCACTTTGAACCGATTTGGGCAACGCGGTCAGAGGGGCAGCCTGTTTCTGCTGTTCGTTCATGGCCTGTTTGAGGGCATCCTTCGCCTGGGTCGGCTCGGGGTGCTGATACGTGGTACAGCCTGCAGCCATCATGGCCACGGTGATCAGACAGAGACGGTGTTTTTTCATGTAATTAGGGCACCCTGACTTGCAATTAAACTCGATAAAGCCGATTCACCTCTCGAGAGGCAAGCACGACTCAAACCCGGATCTTGCTGGCAAACAGTGTTACCGCATGGCGTTTTCCCGCCTTTTCCAGCACCACGGCATCGGCATTGATGGCCACCAGCGTATAGCCGTCCACCTGTTGTCCGACCCGATAACTCTTGCCATTGAGTACCGCCAGTGCCGGGCCATTGCCCAGCACCACACTCTGCAGCTTCGGCAAACCGGCGCTGCTCTCGCCGGTCGCACGGGCGCCAACCGCCACATCAGCCAGCGGCGCGGTGGGATCCTGCAATACCTCGACCTGCTCCGCCTGTGCCAGCAAGCTGAACAGGCAACAGCACAACGCAAATACTCTAGCCACGGATAAACTCCTTGCTGGTACTCAGGGTGTAGATCTCCATCTCCACCACCGCGCCGGGATAGGCTTTGACCTGATAGTCGAACTGCTTCCAGTAAAAGTGGCGCGGCAAGGCTTCCAGCGCTTTAAGATATTGATACACATCGAAATAGCCGCCTTCAAGCTGAAGCCGGATACCATGCTTGTAGAGATTGACCTTCTGCTCCCCCGCCATCAGCGGGGTCGGCTCCAGCGAACTGAGGGCCAGCATATGAAGGTTGGCGGAGCGGGAGAGCAGCGCCTCCAGCACCAGCGGCATCTCGTGCGCCGGGATCAGATCGACGGTCTGGGCCTTGAGCTCATCGTCGATCCGGGCCAGATCCGCCTCGACTTGCGCCAGCTGGTCGCGAACTCCCTGATTGGGATCCCGCTTGAGCCGGGCCTGTTTGCCGAGGTTTTCCAGCTCCATGATCTCGAGGTCGCGCTCGGCGGCGCTCAGGGCCATGCGATCCTGCTGCAGGCGGGTATCGGCGCCATCGAGCCAGCCGTAGAGTCCGGCCGCGCCCAGCAGCACCAGACCAGTCAGCAGGATCAACACCCGCTCCCGCTGGCTCAACACGGCGATACGCTGGCCCCATGCCTGCCATTGTGCTTTCAGGTTCATCAGGGTTTCTCCCGCGCAATGCCGCTCAACTGGAAGGTCAGACGGCCCTCCTTGTCACGGCCGAGGGTCAGTTCACCAAACTCCTTGCCTACCAGACTCGGGGTCTGCTTGAAGCGGTTGACCCAGGCCGGTACATCCTGACTGCGTCCGGCAAAGCCGGAGAGGTTGATCCGCCCTTCGTTGATCTCGATGCGCTGCAACGAGAGGTTGCTGTTGCGAATGCGGGAGAGATCCGCCATCACGCTGGCATAGCCCTGGGATTTTTGCAGGGTCAGGCTGCCCAATTGGCGCATCAGTCCCTGCTTGGCTGTCAGCTCATCCTGCATGTTGACCAGTTGCTGTTGCAGCCGGGGATCCGCCTGATGGCGCGCCAACTCGGCATCGAGCCGCTGCGCCTCGCTGCGCTTGAGTTCCAGCTCGGCAGAGCGCTGCGCCAGCGCCCGGCTGACCTGCTGCTGTTGCCAGCCGTAACCGACACCCGTCAACAGGATCAGCAGCAGCGCAAAGCCCCATACCAGCGCCATCTGATTGAGGCTGGCCCACTGCCGCTTGGGGCGAAACTCGGCGCCATAGAGGTTTATCTGACGTTTCATCACGCATCCTCCCCGATGGCGGCTGCGTAGGCCGACAGGTATTCGACGCCGGCCAGGATCGCCTTGTTGGCCATGGCGGAGACGGCAAAGCCGAAGGTCTGCTCCATGTGGCGCACCAGGGTACCGATAAAGGGCGAGGCGACGGCGAACTGCATCTGCCCCAGCTCGGGCAATTTCAGCTGGCCCGCCAGATAGTCGAGGGAGCGCTGGATCTCCAGCGCCAGCGAATCGAGCAACATACTGTCCGGTTCATGTTCGCCAGTCAGGCTGGTAAAACCGCGCAGCTGGCGAGAAAAGCAGAGCCCGCCCTGATGGAAGACCAGCAGTTGCAGATCCTGCCCCTTGGGCTGCCACAGCAGCATGCGCACCGTGTCATCCGCGTCATAGAGAGAGGTGAGCGCCAATTCGTCGCTGATGATGGATTGCAGGGTAGCGATGCCATTGATGGCATCGGCCAGCTGTTGAACCCGGCTCTTGGGCAAGCAAATCACATTGATGCGAGGGCGACCGGCAGGCGGGGTGGGCAAGTCCACATAATCCATCGCCAGTTGCAGCACGGGTTCGCTGACATAATCCTTGATGGCCCAGGGGAGCGCCCCCGCCATCTCGGCGTCAGGCACGGCAGGCTTGTCGATCTGGATCTGTTGATAAAGGCTGGCGGCGAGGGCCACCCGCACCGTAGACTTGGCCAGCCCATGACGGCTGAACAGCTCGTTCATGGCCACTGCCCACTCCTGTGGGCCGTTGATGGTGCGCGTCGCGAAGACGGGGGGATTCCCCACCGCAGCCAGCATGATCCTGTCATTGGCCAGCAAGAGCCCGACCTGGCGGCTTGGCGTCGACCGTCTGAACAGTTGTTTCATGTAAGCCCGCCCATCAATAGTGATTAAATGTATGAAATATTAACATAAACAGCAGATTAGCCTCCAGATTAAAAGACGGACTCACCATTGCAAGCCAACCTTTCCGCCGAGTCAGAGGGTCAAGCCATCCTCCCTTCCCCCCTGCAACGCCTCCACCATCCGTTGCTGACCCGCTATGGCGTCGAGCTGTGGTGCAAGCGGGATGACCTGATCCATCCGGCCATCTCCGGCAACAAGTGGCGCAAGCTCAAGTACCACCTGCTGCATGCCAAAGAGCACGGCAAACGGCATCTGCTCTCGTTTGGCGGCGCCTACTCCAATCATATCCACGCGCTGGCGGCAGCGGGGTGCCAATCTGGTCTTCGTACTACCGGTATCATACGGGGCGAATATGACGCAGTCAGTAACTCTACCCTGCGGGATGCCCGGCACTGGGGCATGGATCTCGTTTTTGTCGACCGCCAGAGTTACCGGCGACGGCAGGATCCCGGCTGGCTGGCCCAATTCGATGCCCCCGATACCCTGATCGTGCCGGAAGGGGGTAGCAGCCCGCTGGCCATCCCCGGGGTGGCGGAACTGGTCGGCGAAGTGCTCTTCTCGCCGGATCTCTGGGTACTGCCCTGCGCCAGCGGCGGCACTCTGGCGGGCCTGATCGCCGGCAAACGGGATCGGGAGCAGATCCTCGCCATTGCGGTACTGAAAGGTGGCGGCTTTATCGCTGACGAGGTGTGTCGCCTCCATCCTGCGGCTGCCAATATCCCCGGCTGGCGCATCGCGCTCGATCACCACGATGGTGGCTATGCCAAGTTCAGCCCGGACCTCTGGCAGTGGGTGCAGAATTTCAGCGCCACGACCGATCTGCCCCTTGAGCCTATCTACAGCGGCAAGGCGATGTGGGGTCTGTTTCGCGAACTGGCGGCGGGCCGTATCGCCCCCGGCAGCAGAATCGTCTTTATCCACACTGGCGGCATGCAAGGGCTCGCCGGGCTGCGGGAGCAGGGCCGACTGTAATCCCTGCCTGACGGCAACCGCAAACAGCACCGCAAACAACAGAGGGTCGCCCCAAGGCGACCCTCTGTTGTTTATCTCAATCACCAGCCGGTTCCAGCACCAGCCGCTGGGGCTCGGCAAACCAGGGGCCCTGCCCGGCATGCACCCCGAGGTGGCGCAGCATCTTCCACTCGTCGCCACTCTCCACCCCCACTGCCAGCACCCGGGTGCGGGTATTGGCGCAGCCGCCGACCAGACTGCGTACCGCCATCTGGTTGACCTGACGGGCATGGATCTCCCGCACCAGGCTGGGGTGCAGCTTGAGGAAGTTGATCTCGAACTCCTTGATGTACTGGGTGCTCACCACATCCTGACCGGCATGATCGATGGCCAGCTGGCAGCCCAGCATCCGCAGGGAGCGCAGCGGCCGCTTGAGCGCCTCGAAGTGGCGGGTCACCTGGGATTCGGAGAGTTGCAGGATCAACCGCTCGTTGGTGCTGCGCGGCAGCTGGAACAGGGCGAAGAAAAGCCAGCGCTGGAACTCGCGGTTGAGCAGGCTCTGGGCACTGAGGGTCAGGCTGATGGGGCAGCTCTGCTCGGAGCGCTGGCGCAGCAGGGCGAGGGTCTGCTCCGCCACCAGCCGATCCAGTTGCAGCAACAAGCCCACCTTCTCCGCCATCGGCATGAAGATCCCCGCCTGCAAAGCCCGCCCCTGCTCGTCGTGCAGATAGGTGAGCAACTCCTGCTGCAACACCACCTGCCCCCGATCCTGCTGGATCGGCTGGGTGTAAAATTCGATGCCGTGCTCTTCGAGACGGCGGCTGATCAGGGTACGCCAGCGTACCGTGCCCTTGCTGCTCTGCTCCTCATCCAGCTGCTTCTCGTAGAGGAACCAGCCGTTGTGCCCCTGCAGACGAGCGCTCTTGAGGGCCAGCTCCGCCTCCTCCTGCACCTTGAGCAGGCTGTCTTGTGCCTGATAACAAACGGCGCCGAGATAGACTGCAGTCTCCGGGTTGACCTCCTGCGGCCAATGCAGCCGTTGCAGGCTCTTGAGCAGCTGGCTGGCGCTATCCACCATCTCGCTCTCGGACATATTGGGCAGCAGCACCGCAAAGACCTGACCGGCATAGCGGGCCTGCAGGGCACCGTTGTGTTTGCGCACGAAGGCACCGATGGTGGCGCTCGCCTCCATCATCAAATCGTGCCCCAGCAGCTCGAACTGATCGGCCTCCAGCTCCTCCAGACAGGCGAGATCGATCAGCAGCACGCCACCGCTCATCACGCTCGCCTCCATGATGGCGCTCTCCAGCCGGTTGTCGAAAAATAGCCGGTTGCCGATGCCGGTCATCTTGTCGACGAAAGCGTTGCTGCGAATGAAGTTGTCGAAGCGGCTGCGCTCCTTGCGGGCATCAGCCAGCTCGGCGAGCAGATGATCGAGGGCCTGACTGGCGGCCACCGGCCACTCTTCGGCGGGGTCATGACTCAGTTTGGAGAGTTTGTCATCGAGGATCAGCTGGGCGCGAATGCCCAGCAGCTCGGCCCCGCGCAACTGCTGGCGCAGCCAGCGGATGGAGTACCAGAGACCGAACACCACGATAAAGATGCCCAGAGAGATGCCGGACATCGCCTTGATGGAGTATTCCGCCTCCTTGAAGGGGCGCTCCAGTTTGAAGTTGGCCTGCATGCCGGCCTGATGGGGCAGCGGGTGGCTGTATGGCACCAGCAGCTGCTCGTCGACAGGATTGCGCACATCGCGGAACCAGTAGACCCGCTGGTTATTCTGGCGCACCTCCAGCTCGACCACATGGGCAGCCCGCAGCAGGGTGGGCAGCCAGTGGCTCATATCCTCCATGTCGTGAGCAACATCGAGCTGCTTGTCGATCACTTCAACCAGCGCATCGACCTTCTTTTGCTGCAACTCCATGCCCAGCTCGCGAAAGCTGAACACCCCGCCAATCAGCACGGTCGCCATGGCTGCGATCACGCAAAGGGTGATAAATGAGACAAGCTGTGTAGTGAGTTTCATGCGCCTTTCCGTATGCCCAGCATCATCCATGTCGCCTCATGGTAGCAGCGGCGATCGGGCCACAGCTATGGATGAAGATCCCGCTTCTGCAATTTAAGCGGGCAAGCATAACCCAAAGCAGAGGGAGAATACCAAGGATGACGGGCTACAGACGCGGGAAAGGGCGGGATGACAGACAGAAAAATGGTCCCTCAAAGGGGACCAAAAGGAACACTCATATCAAAACTAACACTCTGTGCTACTGACAAAAAACAGATACAGGAGTATTGAACACACGGTGAGTCAAACCGCAGGGCTACTCTAATGCAGTTCGGATAAGCTGAGCAATTGTCATTTATGACAGGTCAGCGATTGAATCTAGCCAAAGTTAATAATAAACACATTTAAAATCATGCAGTTAAAAAATCAATCAACAAGTGTGACAACTCGGACTCAAATTGATTGCACTAATGCTCTATGATGGCTAAGTCCATTTGTGTCTCATGAAACTGGCAGGTACTTCCTTTGCGTAAATCACCCGTCTGGATCGCTCTGTTGCTGTTCGTCCTGCCTGTCGTGGGCAGCCAGTTTCTCGGCCTGTGGTTTGCCAAGCCGATGGCCTTTCATCTGCTGGAAGAGAAGGTTGCCGAGCTCAAGGGAGCCATGGCCGTACGCCACCGGGAGCTGGATGCCGCCATCAACAAACAACTGGCACAATTTGAGTTCAACTGCGGCGCCAAAGACATGGAGCTGCTGCGCGATCCGCGCTTCTACAGCGCTCATATCCGCCTGCAAGGGCTGGAGCTCGCCTCCGGCAACAGCTGCTCCAGCCTGGGGGTGGAGATCCCGCTGATCAAAGAGCTCCAGAACAGCGGGCAGAAGTTTGGCAAGTTGGGGATCACCGCTACCGTGGCCAAATACAATACCGAGCAGGAGCTGATGGCCTTTTACCGATCCGGCGACAACCTCGCCTACTGGGTGCTGGATAACAGCTGGAGCCACGACCTGCTGCAACACCCCTGCAGCCACTGCTTCTATCTGGAGTTCAGCCGACAGGATAGCGATGCAAGCACAGTCCACTTTCCCCGTGGTGACAAGGAGATCAAACAGGAAGAGAGCAATATCAGCCTCAGTTTCTTCGATCCCAATGAACTCACCAAACAGACGGTCTGGGCGGGAAAAGCGCTGGAGCAATATGCCCATGACCAACTCAATCACTACGGTCTCTGGTTCGGTATCGCACTCGGCGCCCTGTTAAGCGTCACATACTGGCTGCTGCGCAGCTATCGGCGCTCCCTCAAAGGACTGCTGCAAACAGGATTGATACGCAAGGAATTTATTCCCCTCTACCAGCCGATAGTGGATGCCCGTACCCACCAAGTGGTGGGATTCGAGGCGCTGCTCCGCTGGCAGCGGGGAAACGAGCTGATCCCCCCGGGCACCTTTATCGAATATGCAGAGGAGCAGGGACTGATCCTGCCGATGACCGAACAGTTGCTGGAGCAGGTGATCACTGACCTGCCGCAGCTGGCACCGGAGCAGTGGGTCAGCGTCAATCTGGTGGCGGCCCATATCGAGCAGCCCCTGCTGCGCACCCTGCTCGCTCACAGCCAAAACCCCTCACCCGCCCGGCTCACCTTCGAGCTGACGGAGCGCAAGCCGATCCTCGACATCAAGGCGGCCACCGAGGAGATCACCCTGCTGCAACAGATGGGGTATCACTTCAAGCTGGATGATTTCGGTACCGGCTACGGCGGCTTTGCCTACCTGCAGAGCCTGGGGATCCGCCAGATCAAGATCGACAAGATGTTCGTCGATACCATAGGCACCAACGACCTCAAGCGCAGCGTGCTGGATGCCATCATCGTCTTCGGTCGGGAATCGGGCATGGAGATGATCGCCGAAGGGGTCGAGAGCCAGCTGCAGGTCGACTATCTGAGCCAGCACGGCGTCTATCTGATCCAGGGCTACTTCTTCGGCAAACCCATGCCGCTGAAGATACTGACCCACTGGCAACAGGAGTGGCAGTTGCAACACCAGAAGGCCAGCTAACACAGAGATGGCAGGATTTGGCCGTGAAACGGTTTGGCCAGCGGCTCGACATCATCAGGTTGATGCTGGCGGTAGCGCCGTAACCCAGCCCGGCCATCAGGCGGGTAAATCCCCCTGCAGACCCAGGCCCGGCTCCATGGTGAAATCAAACCGTCTCCTGCCACCCCTTATTTACATTCAGCAACAAAATGATCTGCCCTGACGGGGATAACAACCTTTATCATAAGGAGCCGGTTATTGCGCAACCGATAACCGAGCAACCTGTTTATGTCATCCGGTCGTCAAGACCCCCAATAGAGAACCATTGCCTATGAAGACAGTTATCCGGCAAGAGATTGCCCTGCCCGTTGGCCTGCTGACCCTGCTCTTTTTCAAGACCCTGGGCAGTGACCTGCTGACAGAGACAACTCCGCTCGGGATCTATCTTCCGGTTTCGGCGGCACTACTGGCCATCGTCACCTGGGCCATCTTCTCGGTCGTGCGCCACTCCGATGCCCTCGCCATCAAGCTGGGCGAGCCCTTCGGCACTCTGATCCTCACCCTCTCGGTCATCTCGCTGGAGGTGGTGATGATTTCCTCGGTGATGCTGACCGGCGAGCCCAACCCCACCATGGCCCGCGATACCATGTTTGCGGTAGTGATGCTGGTGAGTACCGGTCTGGTGGGCTTCACCCTGCTGTTTGGCGGCTGGCGCTACCACACCCAGAGCTTCAATCTGGACGGAGTGAAATCCTATCTGGTGGCCATCATCCCGCTGGCCCTGCTCTGTCTGGTGCTGCCCAACTTCACCGAGGGCGGTGCAATCGGCAGTATGTCGCGCGCCATGTCATGGATGCTGATCATCATCTCGATCCTGCTCTACGGGGTTTTTCTGCTGATCCAGACCCGCAGCCACAGCCACTTCTTCGTCGACAGCGATCACGAGGATTACGAGGAGCACCACGGCCCGCTGCAGAGCAACGTCTATCACACCATCCTGCTGCTCGCCTACCTGCTGGTGGTGATCCTGCTGGCCAAGACCCTGGCCATCCCCATCAATTACGGGGTGCATGTCATGGACGCGCCCGCCGCACTGGGCGGCTTTATCGTGGCCTGCATCGTGCTGGCTCCCGAAGCAGTCGGCGCCATCAAGGCCGCCTTCAACAACCAGTTGCAGCGGGCAATGAACCTCTACTTCGGCTCTGTGCTGGCCACCATCGCCCTTACCGTGCCTGCCGTGCTCTTTATCGGCTCCATGCTGGATCAGGAGGTGCGCCTCGGCCTCTCCCCCGCCGATATGGTGCTGCTGGTCACGACCTTGATGGTCTGTAAAGTAACCTTCAGCAGCGGCCGAACCAATGTGCTCCATGGTGCGACCCATCTGGTGTTGTTTGTGGTCTATCTGTTCCTGATGTTCGAACACGAATAACCGCGTTCAACCAACGTCAGAAACGCAAAGACCGCCCGATTGGGCGGTCTTTTGTTATCTGCGCCCGGCTGTCACCGGCGCCTGTGAAGCGGCTTCCCCCTGATCCCAACCCTTCTCCCGCCAGGAGAGAAGGGTGATCAAGGCTTACAGACTGGGCAGCACTCCCGCTGGGATCAGGTCGTTGTAGCTGGCACGACCCAGCAGGGCGGCGGCAGCTTCGATGTCCGGCGCGAAGTACCTGTCCTTGTCGTAGAAGCTCACCTCTGCCCGCAGTCGCCCCTTGGCCAGCTCGATCAGCTCGGTACTACGCAGCGGCGCGCGAAAATCGAGCCCCTGTGCCGCCGCCAGCAGTTCAACTGCCAGAATGCCGCGGGTGTTCTCGGCCATATCGGCAAGCCGGCGGCCAGCGAAGGTCGCCATGGAGACGTGATCCTCCTGATTGGCGGAAGTGGGCAGACTATCCACCGAGGCGGGATGGGCCAGGGTCTTGTTCTCGGAGGCCAGCGCCGCCGAGGTGACCTGAGCGATCATAAAGCCGGAGTTGACCCCGCCGTTGTTGACCAGAAACGCCGGCAGACCGGACATCCGAGAGTCGATCAGCAGCGCCATGCGCCGCTCTGACAGCGAGCCGATTTCGGCAATGGCCAGCGCCAGATTGTCGGCGGCGAAGGCCACCGGCTCGGCGTGGAAGTTGCCGCCGGAGAGGATCTCCTCGTCATCGGCAAACACCAGCGGGTTGTCGGAGACCGCATTGGCTTCGCACACCAGCACCTCGGCGGCGTGGCGGATCTGGGCCAGACAAGCCCCCATCACCTGCGGCTGGCAGCGCAGTGAGTAGGGATCCTGCACCTTTTCGCAGTTGTGATGGGACATGCCGATCTCGCTGCCATCCACCAGCAGGTGGCGATAGCAGGCGGCCGCGTCGATCTGGCCACGCTGACCGCGCACCGCGTGGATGCGGGCATCAAACGGCCGACGGCTGCCAAGGGCCGCTTCCACACTCATGGCACCTATGGTGATGGCACCAGCGAACAGATCCTCGGCATGGAACAGCCCTTCCAGCGCAAAGGCGGTGCTCGCCTGGGTGCCGTTCAGCAGCGCCAATCCTTCTTTGGGTGCCAGCGCGATAGGCTCGAGCCCGGCAATTTTCAGCGCAGTAGCGGCGTCGATCAGCTCGCCCTTGTGGCGCGCCTCGCCCTCCCCGATCAGCAGGCAGCTCATATGGGCCAGCGGTGCCAGATCGCCGGAGGCACCGACGGATCCCTTCTTCGGTACCACCGGATAGACTTCGGCGTTGATGAGGGTCATCAGGGCCTCAAGCACCGTCAGCCGGATGCCGGAGAAGCCCCGCGCCAGCGAGTTGAGCTTGAGCACCATCATCAGCCGCACGGTAGCGTCATCCATGTACTCGCCAATCCCTGCCGCGTGGGAAAGCACGATGGAGCGCTGCAGCTCGTCCAGCTGCTCCACCGGAATACGGGTGTTGGCCAACAGGCCAAAGCCGGTGTTGATGCCATACACCACCCGGTTCTGTTCGATCACCTTGGTAACTACGGCAGCGGAGGCGTGGATCCCCGGCAGCGCGGCCGGATCCAGTGAAACATGTACCGGCTCGCGGCTGACGCGGCGCAGGGTGGCAAGATCCAGCTCGCCCGGAGTAATAGTCAATTCAAACATGGTGTTACACCTTTCCTTTGACACCGTTGGCGCCGTCAATCATCGGCAGATCCAGTTTCGCCTCATGGGCACAGTTGATGGCAATCTCGTAGCCGGCATCCGCGTGGCGCATCACCCCGGTGGCCGGATCGTTGCGCAGCACCCGACCGACGCGGCGGGCAGCGTCATCGGAGCCGTCACAGACGATCACCACGCCGGAGTGCTGGGAGAAGCCCATGCCGACCCCGCCGCCGTGATGCAGCGAAACCCAGGTCGCGCCACCGGCGGTGTTGAGCAGGGCGTTGAGCAGCGGCCAGTCGGAGACGGCATCGGAGCCATCCATCATCGACTCGGTCTCGCGGTTCGGGCTCGCCACCGAGCCGGAATCCAGATGGTCGCGACCGATGACGATGGGGGCTTTCAGCTCGCCGTTTTTCACCATCTCGTTGAAGGCCAGACCGAGGCGTACCCGATCCTTGACCCCGACCCAGCAGATCCGAGCCGGCAGACCCTGAAACGCGATGCGCTCGCGGGCCATGTCGAGCCAGTTGTGCAGATGGGGATCATCGGGGATCAGCTCTTTCACCTTCTGATCGGTCTTGTAGATATCTTCCGGATCGCCGGAGAGGGCCACCCAGCGGAACGGGCCTATCCCCTCGCAGAACAGCGGGCGGATATAGGCCGGGACGAAGCCGGGGAAGTCGAAGGCATTTTTCACCCCCTCCTCAAGCGCCATCTGACGGATGTTGTTGCCGTAATCCAGAGTCGCCGCGCCACGCTCTTGCAGGGTCAGCATCGCCTCCACCTGACGGGCCATGGAGCGACGAGCAGCCAGATTCACCTCCTGCGGGGCACTCTGTTGCAGCTCGCGCCACTTGGCCACGCTCCAACCCTGCGGCAGGTAGCCGTGCACCGGGTCGTGGGCGGAGGTCTGGTCGGTCACCACATCCGGGGTGATGCCACGGGCCACCAATTCGGCGAATACATCGGCGGCGTTGCCGAGCAGGCCGACGGAGACGGCGCTGCTGCTCTGCTTGGCCTCTTCGACCATGGCCAGCGCCTCATCCAGGCTGTGAGCCTTCTTGTCCACATAACGGGTGCGCAGACGAAAATCGATGCGGGTCTCGTCGCACTCAACGGCGATCATCGAGAAGCCGGCCATGGTGGCGGCCAGCGGCTGGGCACCGCCCATACCGCCGAGACCACCGGTGAGGATCCAGCGGCCCGCAGGCGAGCCGTTGAAGTGCTGGTTGGCCACCGCGAAGAAGGTCTCGTAGGTGCCCTGCACGATCCCCTGAGTACCTATGTAGATCCAGGAGCCGGCGGTCATCTGGCCGTACATCATCAGGCCCTTCTTATCGAGCTCGTTGAAGTGCTCCCAGTTGGCCCAGTGCGGCACCAGATTGGAGTTGGCGATCAGCACCCGCGGCGCATCCTTGTGGGTCTGGAACACCCCGACCGGCTTGCCGGATTGCACCAGCAGGGTCTGATCCTCCTCGAGCCGGGTCAGCACCTCGACGATCTTGTCAAAGCAGGCCCAGTTGCGGGCAGCGCGACCGATGCCGCCATACACCACCAGCGACTGGGGATGCTCGGCCACCTCGGGATCCAGGTTGTTCATCAGCATCCGCAGCGGCGCCTCGGTGAGCCAGCTCTTGGCGGTCAGTTCGGTACCGCGCGGGGCACGGATCAAGCGATTGGGATCATGACGGGGATCCTGCTGTTGCACAGACATACACACTCCTTGTTGTATCAATAGGGTGCCTTTGGAGACGGGCGGCCAAAGGGTTAACGGGTCAACAGATGAACCAGTCGCGCGGCCACGCGGGCACTGCGGTTATCCTGATCCAGCGTCGGGTTGTACTCGGCCAGATCAGCGAGCCTCAGCTTGCCGCTGGCCCGGATATGGGCAATGAGCGGTTCGATCACCGCCAGCTCCACGCCGCGGGCGGCGGGGGCGCTCACTCCCGGCATCACGGCCGCCGGCAGCACGTCGAGATCGATGGTCAGATAGAGGTGATCACAATCGGCGATAAAGGCATCCAGCCCGCTTAGCAAGGTGGGCAGAGCACGCTCGCTCATGGCTTCATCTTTCACATACCAGACCCCCAACTCGTCGGCCCGTGCAAACAGCGCCTGGGTATTGGCGGTCTCGGCCACCCCGAGGCAGGCGTAGCGAAACGGTGTGCCCTGAGCGGCGCACTGCTCGGCGATCTGGAAGAAGGGGGTGCCGGAGCTGGCCTGCTCCTGCTTCATGCGCAGGTCAAAGTGAGCATCGAGGTTGATAATGCCGACCTTGCCACTGCCACCCAGATGACGGTTAAGGCCGCTCCAGCTGCCGAAGGCCACCTCGTGACCGCCCCCCAGCACCATCGGGAAGTGGCCCAGATCAAGCGCAGCGGCGACCCGCTCGGCCAGATGGCCGTGGGCGGCGTCGAGATCGCCGTCGGGGCAACTCACATCCCCACCATCGTAGACGGGTCGATTTAGATGCCAGGCAGTGTTGGCCAGCAGCTTGCGCACCGCCAGCGGCGCACCGGCAGCACCAATGCGCCCCTTGTTGCGGCGAACCCCTTCATCGCAGGCAAAACCGAGCAGCACTACACCAGCTGCTTCTTGTGCCCCGGCGGCCCAGGGCTGCACCTTGTCGTGCCAACGCAGGGCCAGTTCGCCATCTTCCGGATCCTGTCGTCCCTGCCAGAGCGACATATCGACCGGGTTGAACTTATCCATGGAGGGTCTCCTCGCCGTTGAAGATGCGGCCTGCCAGCTGATCGACGCCGACCATGTAGCTCAGCTCGGCCGGATGGGCGCAGTGCCAGATCAGAAAATCGGCCGCCATGCCCGCCTTGAGCTGGCCAAGGCGATCCTGCTCGCCGAGCGCTTTAGCGGCGTGACGGGTCACCCCGACCATGGCCTCCAGCGGGGTCAGGCCAAACAGGGTACAGGCCATGTTCATCGCCATCCGCAGCGAGACGATGGGCGCGGTACCCGGGTTGATATCGGAGGAGACCGCCATCCCTACCCCCGCCTTGCGCAGCGCGGCGACCGGCGGCAGCTTGGTCTCTTTGAGGAAGTAGAAGGCGGTGGGCAGCAGGGTGGCGACCACGCCACGGTGGGCCAACGCCAGGATCCCTTCCGGATCCAGATACTCCAGATGATCCACCGAGAGGGCGCCAAAGTGGGCGGCCAGCGTGCTGCCACCGAGGTTGGAGAGCTGATCCATATGCCCTTTCACCGGCAGGCCGTATTGATCCGCCGCCAGATAGACCTGCTCGGTCTGGGCCAGCGAAAAGCCGATGTGCTCGCAGAAGACATCTACCGCATCGGCCAAACCCGCCTCGGCGGCGGCCGGAATGATCTCCTGACAGATGGTCTCGACCCAGCTGTCGGGATCGTCGCGATACTCCGGCGGCACCGCATGGGCCGCCAGCAGAGTGGTCTTGACCCGGATCGGCAACGCCTCTCCCAGTCGGCGGGCCACCCGCAGCATCTTGAGTTCGTCATCCAGCGTCAGGCCATAGCCGGACTTGATCTCCACCGTGGTGACCCCTTCGCGGATCAGGGATTTGACCCTCGGCAACGCCAGCTTAAAGAGCTGCTCTTCGTTGGCGGCACGGGTGGCACGCACCGTGCTGATGATGCCACCGCCCCGACGGGCTATCTCGGCATAGGGCACTCCCTGCTGACGCAGCTCGAACTCTTCGGCACGGCTGCCGGCGAAGACCAGATGGGTGTGACAATCGATAAGGCCGGGAGTGACCAGCTTGCCCTGCATATCCTGCCAGTGAGCAGGATGGGGCCCCTTCAGTTCGGCCATCGGCACCAGCGCGTGGATCTTGCCATCCTTCACGCCGATGGCGTGGAGCGGCAGCAGGCCGTAGTCGGCTAGCTCATCATTCAGGGTGGCGGGTATCACGTTGAGCCAGACCCGCTCGCAGTTCAACAGTTCCTTGTTCATAGCGACCTCAAATGTATATACATATTCTTATAGTCGATCTCTATGACGAAAGAAAGAGCGAAGTTCACATCCTGATAACAGCATCAAACTTAGAGTTTAAGCACAAAAAAGCCCACCAGGAGGTGGGCTTTGCAAAATCGAGTTGTATAGACATTCACTCCAGCTGAGTCTTGGAGCTGAGCTTGTAGCGGGAACCGGGGGAGAGCAAACGGGCGTAGGAGACCAGATGCCCCTCCGACCAGGTACGCCGGTGCAACAACAGACAGGGGGAATCTACGCGGATCTGCAACAATCCCGCCTCACCGGCGCTGGGCAACACAGCTTCCACCACGTGCTCCATCTCGGAGAGGGGGCAGACATCCATCAGATAGCGGTTGGGGGTCTGTTGGGTAAAATCCTGCTCGCCATAGCCAGGCAGGCGCCCGGCATCGACGAAGCGCTCCTCCAATTGCAACGGCTCCCCATCGGCCTGATGGACGATCAGGCTGTGAAAGATGGGGGCGCCCACCCGCAGCCCCAGTTGTACCGCCACCTTCTCGTCAGCGGCCAGTCGCTGCAGCCGGATCACCCGGGCGCTGTACTCACCGCCACGCTCGGCGATCTCGTCGGCAATATTGCGAATAGCCAGCAGCGGTGACTCGGTGCGCCTGTCCGCCACGAAGCTACCGGAACCGGCGGTACGCACCAACCACCCTTCCGCCACCAGTTCCCGCAACGCACGGTTGACCGTCATCCGGCTCACGGTGAACTGCTCGCACAGGGCCGCTTCGGTCGGGATCCTGTCCCCCGCCTGATAGTGGCGTTCGCGGATCCCGTCCAGAATATGCTGCTTGATCTGCAGATAGAGGGCTGGCACCACCATGAAGCTCCCTAGCGCCGACGGTGGGGCGGACGCATGTCCGGCCAGGCGCGATAGACATCGGGGATCTGATCCGGCCCGCTGATGCAGAGATCGAGATCATGCAGCAAGCCATCCTTGATCCCGTAGATCCAGCCGTGGACGGCCAGCTCCTGCCCCTTGCGCCAGGCGTTCTGGATGATGGTGGTGTGGCAGACGTTGGCAACCTGCTCGGCCACGTTCAGCTCGCACAGATAGTCGAAGCGCTCATGTTCATCCTCGATGGCCTCGAGCTCTTCACCATATTTGAAGTAGACATCCTTGATGTTGCGCAGCCAGTTGTCGATGAGACCCAGCTCCTGATTCTGCATCGCGGCCTTGACGCCGCCGCAGCCATAGTGACCGCAGACGATGATGTGCTTCACCTTGAGCACTTCTACCGCGTATTGCAGCACGGAGAGGCAGTTGAAATCGGTATGTACCACCAGATTGGCGACGTTGCGGTGGACGAAGACGTCCCCCGGCAGCAACCCCATCAGTTGGTTGGCAGGGACCCGGCTGTCGGAACAACCGATCCAGAGGTATTCGGGGGCCTGCTGGGCAGAAAGAGTGGCAAAGAAATTGGGATCTTCGGCTTTGATCCGTTCGGCCCACTCACGGTTGTTGGTAAACAGGTCGTTCAACAGTTTCACTTCTGCTCTCCCTAATGTGGCAGTGGCGGCAACATAACACACTCAAGGGTAACCAAAGCAAGGCCGACCAGATCCTTGCGAAACAAAAACAGGGCCATCAGGCCCTGTTTTTATGAGAGGAAGCATCAGGCTTCCATGGCATCTTTCAGCTTCTTGAGTGCGTTTTTCTCAAGCTGACGCACACGCTCGGCAGAGACGCCGTAGGTATCGGCCAGCTCCTGCAGAGTGGTCTTGCTGTCATCATCGAGCCAGCGGGCGCGGATGATGTGTTGGCTGCGCTCATCCAGGGTGGCGAGGGCCGAGCTCAGGCGACGGGTCGCGTGATCGTCCCAGTTGTCATTCTCGATGGTCGCGGCCAGATCGGAGGATTTGTCCTCCAGATAGTGAACCGGAGCGAAACCGCCCTCTTCTTCATCATCACCCACCAGATCGAACGCCTGATCGTAGTTGGCCATCCGCGCTTCCATCTCGGTCACATCGCTTGCGGAGACGCCGAGATCGGCCGCCACGGCCTGAACCTCTTCGTGGTTCAGCCAGCCCAGACGCTTTTTGGATTTGCGCAGGTTGAAGAAGAGCTTGCGCTGGGCCTTGGTGGTCGCCACCTTGACCATGCGCCAGTTGCGCAGGACATATTCGTGAATTTCGGCCTTGATCCAGTGCACGGCAAAGGAGACCAGACGCACGCCGACCGTCGGGTCGAAGCGCTTGACCGCCTTCATCAGGCCGATGTTGCCTTCCTGAACCAGATCGGCCTGAGGCAGACCGTAACCGGCATAACTCTTGGCGACATGAACGACAAAGCGCAGATGCGACATAACCAGCTGACGAGCAGCCTCGAGATCGCCATCCTGCTGCAAACGCTCAGCCAGTTCACGCTCTTCCTCTGCGCTCAGCACAGGAATAGAGTTTACTGCCTGGATATAGCCTTCCAGACTACCTTGCGGAATCAGAGCCATAGTGCGCTGCAATGAAGTTCCCATCTGTTACCTCTTACTTTTCAATCGAATCAGTCTAACACCCTGAGAGGGTCTGTCTACTGACCGGATGCCATTCTGCGGCGTGTATCAAAGAACATGCCCAGTTTTAGACCGGCTTATCTTAAGCCTGCAGGATGAATCATGAATGAACAGTCAAAAAAAGGGGGTCACAATGAAGGACCCCCGAAAAGTAGCATGCTAAGTCCATTGTTGCGGAGCTCGCAACCTTCACATGCTTGCCAAGTCTGACGAGCAAGGCAGAGGGGCCACACCCGTATAAATGCTTCAGCTTTAATAGACTGCTTATAAATCAGAAGGTTCACTGGATCTAGCGAAGATCCGGAAGATCATTGTTATTCAGAATACTCTGACTATGGGGGCCAAGCCAGAAACGGCCCCTCTTTTACTTGATCCGCCTCTCAAAATCCAGCGATTTACTTTGATGATAAAGTAATCAGGATGGTTCGATGTCGCGAATGTGGCGATGGACCGAGAACCAGGAGGCAATCAGCCCCAGCAGGGCGCCCAGCAAGATCAGATTGATCCCGTCTACCGCCCCCATGCCAACCAGCCGGAAGTTACTGTTATACAAGCCCGCCAGCTCCTTCACCACCCCTTCGCTCCAGATCACCATCACTTCGGTCAGCCACCAGGCCAGCATGCCGCCGATGACCCCGAACCAGATACCGGTATAGAGGAAAGGACGATGAATAAAGGAATCGGTCGCCCCCACCAGCTTGAGCACTTCAATCTCGGAACGCTGGTTGAGGATGTTGAGACGCAGGGTATTGCCGACGATCAGCAACACGGCGGAGAGCAGCAGCACCGCGATACCGGTAATGGTGTGGCGCAGCAGGTTCATGATCCCCTGCAGCCGAGTCAGCCACTGCAGATCCAGTTTGCCCTGTTCGACCCCCACCTCGTTGTTGAGCTTGCTGAGCAGCTCGGCGGCCCCTTCCGGGTTTTGCCAGCGTGGATCCGGAATGACGCTCAGCACAGGCGGCAGCGGGTTGCTGTCCAGATAATCGAGAGCATCACCAAAGCCGGAGATTTCGCGAAACTCCCGCAACGCATCGTCACGACTCAGGTAGGTGACCGAATCCACCTCGGGATAGAGCAGGATCCGGTGCTGCAGATCAAGAATGCTCTGCTCCGGCAGATCCTTGCGCAGGTAAAGGGAGATCTGGGAACTGCTCTGCCAGCTCCCCTCCACCACCTCGGCGTTTTTCAGCAGCACGTGGAAGCAGGATGGCAGTGCCAAGCTGACGCCGAGCACCGCCAGCGTCATCAGGGAGGCGAGCGGATTGCGCCACAGCTCCCCGAGACTGGCAAACGCCTGCCGCACATGGTCAACCCCGTACATCATCAGACGGCGCAGCGGCGGTTGTTTATGACGAACGATAGCCATCAGAGCTCCTCCCCGGCCGAATACATGCGGCCCGCCTTGAGGGTCAGGGTGCGATAGCGCATGCGGGCGATCAGCCCCAGATCGTGGGTGGCAATCAGTACCGAGACCCCAAAATTGTTGAACTCCTGAAATAGCCGCATGATGTCCATGGAGAGCTGGGGATCCAGGTTGCCGGTCGGTTCATCCGCCAGCAGCAGCGGCGGCTTGTTGACGATGGCGCGGGCGATGCCGACCCGCTGCTGTTCACCACCGGAGAGCATGCGCGGCTGGTAACGCTCCTTGCCGAGCAGTCCCACCTTGTCCAGCGCCGCAGCCACGCGCTTGTTGATGTCCGCATGGCTGTAACCATCGATCACCAGCGGCAGCGCCACGTTGTCGAACACGGTTCTGTCCATCAACAGCCGGTGATCCTGAAAGATCATCCCGATCTGACGACGAACATAGGGGATCTGGCTGCGCTGGATATGGCTGACATCATCGCCATGAAAGAAGACACGACCATCGGTCGGGCGCTCCATCACGCTGATCAGTTTCAGGAGGGTACTCTTGCCCGCCCCCGAGTGCCCGGTCAGAAAGGCCATCTCTCCCTTGCGCAGGTGAAAGCTGACCTTTTGCAGCGCCTGATGGCCGCCGCTGTATACCTTGCTGACCTTGTCAAAACGAATCATAACGGTTCCCTGAAATTGACAAACCCCGACCGGAGTCGGGGCATGGAACACTTACTCATCACGGCTGAGCTGACTCATCACGGCCGGACTTATTCATCGCGGCTGAAGAGCGCCTCGATGAAGTCGTTGGCAACGAAGGGACGCAGATCGTCGATCCCCTCGCCCACCCCGATGTAGCGGATCGGGATCTGGAACTTGTCGGCCACCGCGAAGATGACGCCGCCCTTGGCCGTGCCATCCAGCTTGGTGAGGGTGATGCCGGTCAGGCCAACCGCCTCGCTGAACAGCTTGGCCTGGCTCAGGGCATTCTGGCCGGTGCCGGCGTCCAGCGTCAGCATGATCTCGTGGGGCGCCGCATCGTCCAGCTTCTTCATCACCCGCACCACCTTCTTGAGCTCTTCCATCAGGTTGCTCTTGTTCTGCAGGCGGCCGGCGGTGTCGGCGATCAGCACGTCAGCCCCTCGGGAGCGGGCAGCCTCGATGGCGTCATAAATGACGGAAGCGGAGTCAGCACCGGTATGCTGGGCAATCACCGGAATGTTGTTGCGCTGACCCCACACCTGCAGTTGTTCGACCGCAGCGGCACGGAAGGTGTCACCCGCTGCCAGCATCACGCTCTTGCCTTCAGCCTGGAACTGCTTGGCCAGCTTGCCGATGGTGGTAGTCTTGCCGACGCCGTTCACGCCGACCATCAGGATCACATAAGGCTTCTTGCTGGTGTCGATCACCAGCGGCTGCTCCACCTTGGCCAGCATCTCGCCCATGTCCTGCTTGAGCAGGCCGTAGAGCGCCTCGGCATCCTTGAGCTGCTTGCGATCCGCGTGCTGCACCAACCCCTCGATGATACGGGTGGTGGTGTCGACGCCGAGATCGGCGGTCAGCAACTGGGTTTCCAGCTCTTCAAACAGCTCGTCGTCGATCTTCTTGCCACGGAACAGGCCGAAGAAACCGGAGCCGATATTCTCCTTGGTGCGCACCAGACTGCGCTTGAGGCGAGCAAAGAAGCCCTCCCGCTGCGGTTTGTCCTGAGTGTCGTCGTCCACCTTGGCGGCCAGCGGCAGAGCGGCCAGGGCGGCGGCCTCAGCCTCCATCGCGGCGACCAGGCGCATATCTTCCGCTCGCTGAGCCTCTTTGGCGATACGGGCTTCTTCCGCAGCCTGAGCTTCGGCGGCAATGCGAGCCTCCTCCGCGGCGCGGACTTCGGCAGCGATACGAGCCTCTTCCGCAGCGCGGGCTTCGGCGGCAATACGAGCTTCTTCCGCGGCGCGAGCTTCGGCAGCAATACGCGCCTCTTCCGCGGCGCGGGCTTCGGCGGCAATGCGAGATTCTTCCGCGGCGCGAACTTCGGCGGCAATGCGAGCCTTTTCCGCAGCACGGGCTTCGGCAGCGATACGAGCATCTTCTGCAGCGCGGGCTTCGGCGGCAATGTGAGCCTCTTCCGCAGCGCGAGCTTCGGCGGCAATGCGAGATTCTTCCGCGGCGCGAGCCTCGGCAGCAATACGAGCCTCTTCCGCAGCACGAGCTTCGGCAGCAATACGAGCCTCTTCGGCTGCCTTGACCTCAGCGGCTTGCGCCTCTGCGGCAGTGCGAGCGGCTTCAGCGGCACGCTCCTCTTCGGCGATCAGCGTTTCGTTGACGATCACCGGCTCCAGATCGGAGGCGCACTCCTCCACCACCAGCGGGCCGTGATCGTCCAGCTCGGTCGGCAGGCAGCAATCATCTTGCAAAACGGAATTCTGTGCGCTGGCAGGCACTTCGGGGGCAACGGCCAGCGTACTATCGGAAACAGTGGTATCGGAAACGGGAGCGGGGGTAGCAGTGACCTCGGGCTCAACGGTAACGGGGGTGGCTTGGGGTGTCTGTGGTTGGACAGCCTCAGCCTCTTCTTTCTTGCGGCCGAAACCCAGCCAGGAAAACAAACCTTTTGCCATCTAAAAATACTCACATCAAAGGCTGACTGCTAAGATAGCCGTCCCTTGGCGGGTCGGCATAAAAATGAACCGCCTTATACTACCACTTTATTTTCTGACGATGAAACGCGATGCCCAGAGTGAAATCCAGCCGTAGCAACCCGAGCAAGAGTCCCGCCCCGCAAGGAAAATCGGGCTTTGTAAGAATCATCAGCGGCCAGTGGCGAGGCCGCAAATTGCCGGTCAAGGATGTGGAGGGGCTCAGACCCACCACGGATCGCGTCAAGGAGACCATCTTCAACTGGCTGGCCCCCCACATTCGCGGCACCCGCTGCCTGGATCTGTTTGCCGGTAGCGGCGGACTCGGGCTGGAGGCGCTGTCGCGCTATGCCGAGCAGGTGACCCTGATCGAGATGGACAAAGGGGCCGCTGACCAGATCAAGAAGAACCTGACCGCCCTCGGCAGCAGTCAGGGTCAGGTGATCCAGTCAGATGCAGTGAGCTGGCTGCAAGGCCCGGCCACGCCGTTTGATCTGGTGTTCCTCGATCCGCCGTTTCGCCGCGAGCTGCTGCCGCAGGTGTGCGAACTGCTGGAGCAGCGCGGCTGGCTGGCACCGGACGCCCTCATCTATCTGGAGCGGGAAAAAGAGATGGCCGATCTGGCGCTGCCCGCCAGTTGGCAACTACTCAAGGACAAGCAGGCAGGTCAGGTCTGTTATCAACTCTATCTACGGGAGGTAAACAATGAAGCGGGTCTTTAATCTGTTGGCGATGGGGCTGATACTGTTCTTCTGGTTTGGTGTACTGGTGAGCCTGATTGCCCCGCTGCCCGGCAAACTCAACGGCTTTCTGCCGGTCTGCGGCGTCATCGTCGCCCTGCTGCACTGGCTGCAGGCCAGCATGATCAAGGCAGCTTGCAAACGCTACTTCGCTGTCACCAAGGCCGAATTTGTCACTGTGCTGATATTTGGCGTGTTTGGCATGGTCGACATTCGTCAGCGCCTGCAAGAGATCGTCAACGCCGCCCAGCGCGGCAATCTCTCGGACAAACCATAAAAGAAAAGGGGACGGCGGTAGCCGTCCCCTAGAGTCGTGTCGTCCTGTCCGTAGAACTGCAATGCTCCCTGCAATCCCTGACGTTATCCTAATCCTTTGGAATATCCCCTTTCCAATCCGTTGGCGTGTCCTGCGGCGTTCCTGGCCTGGCAATTCATCCTGAACTGCTTCCCTGTCTCCATCCTGGAGGTGTCCATTACCACGTCCTGTGGGGTTCCTTGCGTCTTCCTGACAGATAACCATCCGGGTTATCTCACTTCATCCTGAAGTATTCCTCTCGCATCCGGCGAGGTCCTGTTCATCCTGAAGAACGAGGTTCCGTTCGTTCTGCTCCCATCCCGAGAGTGTCCTGCCGCATCCCGCGGTGTTCCTTTATTCATCCGTGACGATAATCATCCTGATTATCGAGCTCATCCTGAGGTGTCCCTTGTCCACATCCTGCGGACTATTCCATCTTTATGCGCTGCCCTGCATCCTGCCGGACCAGCTCCGTCCTTGTGAGACCCATACTAAGGAAATGCGCCCCCCGAACAAGGGCCATCCAATGATAAAGATCCGATGCAGCTCCCATCCAAAAATACGAACTTAAAAACTAATCCTTTAATATCAGCCATTTATTTAGTTTCACAGGAAAGTTCGATCATTCTGGCATGGCTTCGCGTACGGCTCAAAGCGCCAGCCTCTTACAGTCGCTATGGCAGATCTCTTACACGGGTTTCGCCCCCAAAAACGGGGCAGGAAAACGGTTCAATCCTGACGTTAAGACTTAAAAATTAGTTGAATAAATATGCTTAAAAAAACCGCAAAAAAAAGAGCCGAGACCAGGCTCGACTCTTCAACATTCCAATCTTTTAATCAGCTCAAGCGGTTGGCCGGATTGAGATAGGCCTTGCGCAGCGATTCCGGTGCCAGCACTTCCAGTTCACCGCCGATGTTGTTCAACCAGCTGCGAAACTCCGGGGTGTCCTGCACTTCTGTCTCCACCACCACACTGCGCTTGTCATAGCGGGTCATGCGCGGATTATTGCCGGGGATCTGGTTATCCACCAGCGACTGGCTGTTGGCATCGATCCGGCCGACGAAGCGGATCGGGCCGCTCACATCCTGATAGCCCTGATCGCGGATCAGCTTCTGGATATTGAAATCCTTCGGCTGGGTGGCGCTGAAGTTGGTCAGCTCCACGTTCTTGATATGGTCAAACGGAATGCCGTAGACCTTGGGATCCAGCTCGGACAGAGTGCAGAGCAGGATCGGACCGTCCGGCTGATTGAGAATGCCGAGCGGGTTGATACGGTCGTAGCAGAGCCACACGGTGCGCTCTTTGATCACGCGCTGGATCTCGGCACTGAACTTGCGACCACGCCAGAGCGCATCGCGGATCAGGGTGCTGCGGCGGATCTCCGGGTTGCCGGCAAACGGACGCGGTGACTGGTGGACACTCTCCAGCCAGCGTTCGGCCAGTTCACTCTGACTGTCGCGGATCACCTGGCTCGCTTTGTCGACCAGCGGGTTCAATTCGGTCAGTACACTCGCCGGCAACAGTTGGCTCGCCTGATCACTCCAGGTTTTCAGGGCCACCGCCAGCGAGAGCGGCATGATATTGGCAAAGTCGTTGAGGCCGTGGCGCTCGAAGCACCAGCCATGGGGTTTGCTGCGTTCGTCCGAGGTGAGGTCGAACAGTCCCATGCCGGACATCTCCTCCAGGTCCCGTTGCACGGTACGCAGACTGACGTGGATGCCTTCCTCTTCCAGTTTTACCTGGAGTTGGCTGGCGGTCAGCTTGTAAGGGCGGTGCGGGATGCAACGCGCCAAGGTCAGTTGTCGTAACAGCTTCTTGCTCATGGTGCTTGCCTTCACTGGTTTAGCGTTGACTGTATGCTAGTCGTGACTTGCGACAGTCTATGTCGCAAGTTTTGCTGCGACAACTGTCGCCATTTTCATACAAAACACATTAACCAATTGATTTTCAAAGACAATGAACTCAAAAAAGGAGCCGCTAGAGGCTAAAATTAGCCAAAAATCCCTCAAATGAAAGTTCTATGTTGCGATTTATTGTTAGCATAAAACTCCGATTAATTAATTCATCGCAGAATATGATTTCAGAGGAGAGCATAGCTCTCCCCTTTTGCTCACATCAGCCACGACCAGGCTGACTTGGTGATGGCCGCACCGACCATGTAGCCAAATACCGCCAGCGCTGCCACACCGGCCACCAGCTTCTGACCGCGGGCCGGGCGCTTGAGCGCCATGACACCCAGACCGATATAGAGTACCAGTGCCATCAGCTTGGCCATCAGCCAGGGTTGTTGACCCGGGCTCAACTGCAAGGCCACCGCCAGCAACACACCAAACAGCAGCAGGAAGGTGTCGTTGATATGCGGCAGGATCTTCAGCCACTTCTGCTGCAACCGATCGCTGCCGGCCAGCGCCAGACTCCAGCGATAGATAAAGAGCAGCAGACTGACCAGCGCCAGCGTCATATGCAGGTGTTTGAACATGGGATAATAGGCAATCATTTTGCTTCCTTGTCGTCGTCGGGTAGCCCGCTGTTCCAGTTGTGGGCATGGATACGCTCCTGCCCCTCCTCGTCGTCTTGCAACAGATCGGAGAGGATCTCCCGGTATTGCAGGCTCTTGTTGATATAAGTGTGTTCGTCGTCCAGATAGTTGACCTGCTCGCGCAACAGCCAGTTATCGTGCTGCTTGAAGGTCTGCCCCGCCCGCCAGGCCTGGTTGGCCCGAAAACCGAGCTGGGTCAGGGCTTCCACCCCCAGATCGACCGCAGAGCCCAGGGTTTCCCGGTGAACGCTCTCGACCCCGTGGCGCAGGATCTCGTGGGCATGGGGTCGATCCAGCGCTCGCGCCAGGATCTTCAGGTGCGGGAAGTGCTTCTGCACCATCTCGATCACCGCCAGCGAGGTAGCCGGATCGTTGATGGAGAGCACCAGCAGCTTCGCCTTGTGCGCCCCGGCAGCATGGAGCAGGTCGATCCGGCTGGCATCGCCATAGAAGACCTGATAGCCATACTTGCGCAGGGTCTCTATCTGGCTGGCATCCTGCTCGAGGATGGTGGTGCCGATGCCGTGACCATGCAGCAGACGCCCCACGATCTGACCGAAGCGGCCGAAGCCCGCAATGATCACCGGATGCTCCACCAGCTCCGGCTGCTCATGCTGCGGCGCGTCGCTCTGGTTACGGTAATCGAACCAGGGCTGGATCACCCGATCATTGAGGATCAGCAGCAGCAGGGTGAGCGCCATGGAGAGTGCTACTACCAGCGTCAGCAGCGAGATGGTCTCACCGGGCAGCACCCGGTTCTGGGCGGCAAACGAGAAGAGCACGAAGGCAAACTCGCCCCCCTGCGCCAACGCCAGTGCGAAGGTCCAACGCTGGCTCGGCGAGATGCGGATGATGAAGCCGAGTGCCATCAACACCAGCCATTTAAGCACCATCAGGCCAACCACCAGAGTGGGTATCAGGAAAGGGTGTTCGGCAAACAGCCCGAAGTCGATCCCCGCCCCCACCGACATAAAGAACAGGCCGAGCAGCAAGCCCTTGAACGGCTCAATGTCGGCCTCCAGCTCATGGCGATATTCGCTGTCGGCCAGCACCACACCGGCGAGGAAGGAGCCGAGAGCGGGCGAGAGCCCCACCGACTCCATCAGCACCGCGATGGCGATCACCAGCAGCAGGGCGGCGGCGACGAAGATCTCCCGCATATGGGACTGGGCGATGGCACGAAACACCGGCCGCATCAGATAGTGGCCACCCAGCACGATGCCGGAGATGGCCGCGACCACCAGCAGACCATGTTGCCAACCCGCCAACTCGGAGCCACCACTGCTAGCGACCGGCGCCATGGCCAGCAGCGGCAGGATCGCCAGGATCGGAATGACCGCAATATCCTGAAACAGCAGCACCGCAAAGGCGGAGCGACCGCTCTCGCTCTGCATCAGCTTGCGCTCCTGCAGGCTCTGCAGAACGATGGCGGTGGAGGAGAGCGCCAGAATGAGGCCGATGGCCAACCCCTGTTGCAGCGGCAGACCGATCAGGTGCGCCACGCCTGTCAGTGCCGCCGTGGTGAGCAGCACCTGCAGGCCGCCGGTGCCGAGGATCGGCCCCTTCAACTGCCACAAGAGGGCCGGACGCAATTCAAGACCGACCAGAAACAGCATCAGCACCACGCCAAACTCGGCGAAGTGCATCACATCCTTCTGCTCCCCCACCAGCCCCAGCAGGAAGGGGCCTATGATGATCCCCGCCAGCAGGTAGCCGAGCACCGAACCCAGCCCCCAGCGCTTGGCCAGCGGCACCGCGATAACGGCTGCAGAGAGATAGATAAAGGCATCAAACAGGATCCCGTGGCCCATCAGTCAGCCCTCCGTTTGAACGTCTGAGCCGACTCATAAGCACGGCCAACAAGCTGCCCGTGTTTCATCAGAGCACCTCCAGCAAGTCGCGCAGATAAGGGCGCCCGGCCAGTTGCTCCGGGGTCAGCTGATCGTCACGCAGGGCGCAAAGCAGCTGGCGGTAGTCCTGCCCACAGCGGCGCAGGGCGGCGGGATCCTTGATCTTGTGAAAGGAGTGCAGCACGAAAGGGGGCAGCCAGTTCATGCCGCACAAGGTGGCAGCCTGCTGAAATGGCAGCAGAAAATCGAGCAGCGGTCGGCTGTTGTAACCCTCGCTGCAGTAGGACTCCGGCGCCCCGCCAGTGGTGATGGCGCTCAGCCACTGCTTGCCGTTGAGGGCGTGGGCTTCAGGGCCGTAGGCATAGCCATACTCCAGCACCAGATCCATCCACTCCTTCATGATGGCCGGACAGGAGTACCAGTAAAACGGGTGCTGGAAGACGATGATGTCGTGCTCACAGAGCAGCGCCTGCTCCCGCTTCACATCGATAAACATGTCGGGATAGTGCTGATAGAGGTCGTGAACCGTGACCCCCTCCAGCCCCTCAATCGCCTGCAACAGCTGCTTGTTGGCCCGCGAGCTCTGCAGCGCGGGATGGGAAAAAATAACCAGAATGCGTTTCATGACCACATCACCCGAGCAAAGCCTTGCGGTGCAAGGCGAGGTAAACAGAAAAGGGGAGTCTGGGGAGCTGCATCGTAAAGGTGCACCGGAGAGCGACCTTATCAGGAAGCGCCATAGCCTGCCAACTCGGGGATCAGCTCCCGCAGCGCCGGATTGAGGGTCTGGTGAGCGGGATAGCAGAGCCCAATCCGGCGAAACATCCGCGGCCCGCTCACCGGCAGGGTACAGAGACCCGCCTCATCTTCCACCAGCCCGTCCGGCAGAAAACTGATGCCGACCCCCGCCAGCACCAGCGCCATCACCAGCCCCTTGCTCTCGGCCTTGGCCACCAGATTGAGGGTAAGGCGGTCACAGGCCAGCAGGCCGATAGTCTGCTGATGGGCTTCGCAGGGCGGGCACTCAATAAAATCATAATGTTGCAGCTCGGCGAGCTCGATCCTTTCGCGACTGGCAAGGGGATGGTCGACCGGTACACAGAGCACGTAATCCTCCTCCCACAGCGGCAGAAAGATCTCGTCCTCCCGGCGCAAGGCATCCAGCGTCAAGCGGCAGTCGGCGGGTGTAGTGTAGTCGGAAAGGGTGAGATCCAGCTGCGGCAACACGCGCTGTACTTGCTGCAGCAGCCCGGCCACCCGACGGCGACTCAAGTCCGGCATGATGGCGATATTGAGCCTCGCACGCGTCGCTTTCTGGCGAAACAGCTCCGGCAGACGGCGCGCCTCCTCCACCAGCTTGACTGCGTGAGGATAGAGATAGTGGGCCGGATCTTTCGCCACCACCCCTTTCTTGCCCCGGACAAACAGGCTGTCACCGAGCGCCTCTTCCAGCTGGCGCAGCCCCGCCGAGAGGGAGGGCTGGCTGACGTGGCAGCGCTCGGCCGCCGCCGTGATGTTCTTCTCTTCATAGATGGCGATGAAGAAACGCAGCAATCTCAAGTCCAGCATAAACCAACCATAGTTTTTTCAGATGATAACCAGCGGAAAACAATATTTATCACTTATAGATGCAGTGACTATAGTGATTGGGTTCCGTGCTGGCCAGCCACCTGTTTGCTCAAACCGACTCTTGAATCAGAAGGAAAGACCCATGTCCAAATCTCTCGTCGTGATCACCGGTGCCTCCGCCGGGATCGGTGCCGCCATCGCCCGTGCCTTCTCTGCCGCCGGTCATCCGCTGCTACTGCTGGCCCGCCGGGTCGAGCCGATGCAGGCACTGAACCTGCCCGATACCCTCTGCATCGGGGTCGATGTAACCGACACCGCTGCCATGAAGGCCGCCGTCCAGCAGGCAGAAGCCAAATTTGGCCCGGTCGGCTGCATG
The DNA here is from genome assembly GCF_040907925.1 of Aeromonas sp. s12. Classification (NCBI taxonomy): domain Bacteria; kingdom Pseudomonadati; phylum Pseudomonadota; class Gammaproteobacteria; order Aeromonadales; family Aeromonadaceae; genus Aeromonas; species Aeromonas sp. s12. Next base: position 116,003 of record NZ_JBFOCT010000025.1, read on the forward strand.
GTCAACAACGCCGGCGTCATGCTGCTGGGTCAGGCCGATGTGCAGGATCCCGCCGAGTGGCAGCAGATGCTCAACATCAACGTGATGGGGGTACTGAACGGCGTCCACGCAGTGCTGGCAGGTATGAAGGAGCGCCGCAGCGGCACCATCATCAACATCAGCTCCATTGCCGGTCGCAAGACCTTCCCGAACCATGCTGCCTACTGCGCCACCAAGTTCGCCGTGCACGCCCTGACCGAGAACATCCGGGAAGAGGTAGCCGATGTCGGCGTGCGGATGGTGACCATTGCCCCGGGTGCGGTCGAGACCGAGCTGCTCAGCCATACCACTGACGAGAGCATCAAGGCCGGTTACCACGACTGGAAAGATCAGATGGGCGGCGTCATTGCGCCGGAAGTGATCGCCGATGCCGTGCTCTACGCCTGGAACCAGCCTGCCAATGTCTGCGTGCGCGAGATCGTGCTGGCGGCGACCCGTCAGCAACCTTAATCCTGGCTGACTGACACTATGGGGAGGGCTTGACCCTCCCCCGGGGCACAGGGTTACCATGTGCCCCTTGTTTTTTCCGAGTCATTCCATGGTTCTCACCCGTCGCCAACTCGCTCACGCCCGTCGCTGGCTCCCCTTGTGGAGTCTGGTGCTGGTGTTGATGTCGTTTGGCAGCCGGGCCGCAACCGACCTCTGTACCCTGACCACCCACTGCAGCCAGAGCGAGCGTACCCTGGAAAAAGCGATGCCCTGCGGCAGCTTTACCACCGCCCTCTCGATGACGCTGGTAGGCAGCGACAGCCTGACGGTCGCCGTACTGGAACCGGATACCCCCGACTTCGCCTCCCCCTCTCTCTATATGCCGGACGCTCCGTGCGAGCGGCTCGAACGTCCCCCACGCACCCAGATCTGAAACGCATCCCGTATCGGGCATCTTTTCTTTCAATCTGAGGTGAGTGATGTACAAACCCCTGTTACTGGCCATGCTGGCCGGTACCGTCAGCTTTTCGGCTCTCGCGGCCGAGAAGATGACCGTCTACAAATCCAAATATTGTGGCTGCTGCCAAAGCTGGAACGAGCACATGGAGCAGAATGGCTTCGAACTGGAGGTCATCGAAACCGAACAGCTCGGCGCAGTGAAGCAGCAATACGGTATCGCGCCGGAACTGGCCTCTTGCCATACCGGTATCGTAAATGGCTATGTGATCGAGGGGCATGTACCGGCCGCCGATGTACAAAAGCTGCTCAGGGAAAAACCGGCGATCCGTGGCCTGACCATTCCGGGCATGCCCCAGAGTGCGCCGGGCATGGATATTCCGGGCCATCCCTATGAGGTACTGAGTATCAGCAACGAGGGCGCGACCAACCGCTGGTCGAGCTACCCCGGCTGACGAAAACTGGCCATGAGAGGGCACTCCCATATCATGTGAGGCACACCTGAGCGGACTCTTGCCGCTCATGGCCAGAAAGAGGGCCGCTATCACGAGATAGCGGCTTTTTTTGATTACATTTCCTGCAATAACAAGGGATTGCTTGCAACCACCGGCAACAAGGGGCAGATTTAACGCCAATTCATGGAGCCGATGCTCAGGTCTACCAACCCTTTCCAGCGCCAAGGATGCGACATGTTTACCTTTTCCCGAGGAGTTCTGCTGCTAGCCTTTCTGACAGTTCTCCCCCCCACTTATGCCAATGAAGAGCCCGCCATGCTGACAAGCGAACATCCAATCCAGCCGCCCGTGGCCGCCAAACATCCCCGCACTCTGAAAAAACACGGGGATACCCGCATCGACAACTACTACTGGCTGCGTGACGACGAGCGGCAGAAGCCCGAGGTATTGGACTATCTCAAGGCCGAGAACGCCTATACCGAGGCCATGCTCAAGCCGACCCAGCCCCTGCGCGAACAGCTTTACAAAGAGATGGTCGCCCGCATCCCCCAGCAGGATGAGTCGGTACCCTATGTGAAGAACGGCTACCGCTACCAGACCCGCTATGAGCCGGGCAAGGAGTACGGGATCTACTCGCGCACCAAGCTCGGTGAAGAGCAGGCGAGTCTGCTGCTCGACAGCAACCTGCGGGCTGAAGGGCACGAGTTCTATGCCCTCGGCGCCCTTGAGGTGAGCCGCAACAACCGCTGGCTGGCGGTGGCGGAAGATTTCCTCTCCCGCCGTCAGTACCAGATCCAGTTCCTCGATCTGGAGAGCGGCCAGTGGGCCACCGACAAACTGGAAAATACCTCCGGCAATCTGGTGTGGGCCAACGACAACAAGACCGTCTTCTATGTGCGCAAGCACCCGCAGACCCTACTGCCCTATCAGGTCTATCGCCACACGCTCGGGACGGATCCGGCCACGGACAAGCTGGTCTATGAAGAGAAGGATGACTCCTTCTACATCAGCCTCTACGCCACCACCTCGGAAGATTTCATCGTCATCGCCCTCTCCAGCACCACCACCGGCGAAGCTCGGCTGATCGATGCCAACCAGCCGGAGCACGCGCCCCGCCTGTTCCTGCCCCGTCAGGTGGATCACGAATACAGCCTGGATCACTACCGCGGCCGCTTCTATGTGCGCTCCAACAAGGACGGCAAGAACTTCGGCCTCTACGAGACCAAAGAGAGCCCGGTCGATCGCTGGAAGGCGGTGATCGCCCCCAATCCGGATGTGCTGCTGGAGAGCTACGCCCTGTTCAAGGATTGGCTGGTACTGGAAGAGCGCAACAAGGGGCTGACCCGACTGCGCCAGATCAACTGGCAGAGCGGTGACGAGAAGGAGATCGCCTTCGATGATCCCGCCTATGTCACCTGGCTCGCCTACAACCCGGAGCCGGATACCAGTGCCCTGCGCTATGGCTACTCCTCCATGACCACCCCCGCCTCTACCTATGAGCTGGATATGGCGAGCGGCAAGCGCACCCTGCTCAAGCAGCAGCCGGTGGCAGGCTTCAAGGCCGACCAGTACGCCAGCGAGCGGCTCTGGGTGACCGCCCGCGACGGCGTATCGGTGCCGGTGTCGCTGGTCTATCGCAAGGACAAGTTCAAGAAAGAGCAGGCCGATGCGCCCAAGAATCCGTTGCTGGTCTATGGCTACGGCTCCTACGGCGCCAGCATGGATCCCGACTTCAGCAGCTCGCGCCTGAGCCTGCTCGATCGCGGCTTCGTCTACGCCATCGCCCATATCCGGGGTGGTGAAGAGCTGGGCCGTCACTGGTACGAAGATGGCAAACTGCTGAAAAAGCAGAACACCTTCAATGACTTTATCGATGTCACCAAGGCGCTGGTTGAGCAAGGCTACGGTGCCAAAGATCAGGTCTACGCCATGGGCGGCAGCGCCGGTGGTCTGCTGATGGGGGCCGTCATCAATCAGGCGCCCGAACTCTATCGCGGCGTGGTAGCGCAGGTGCCGTTCGTCGATGTGGTCACCACCATGCTGGACGAGTCGATCCCCCTCACCACCGGAGAGTATGACGAGTGGGGCAACCCGAACCAGAAGCGCTACTACGACTACATGAAGAGCTACAGCCCCTACGATCAGGTGAAGGCGCAAGCCTACCCCAACCTGCTGGTCACCACCGGACTGCACGACTCGCAAGTGCAGTATTGGGAGCCCGCCAAGTGGGTCGCCAAGCTGCGCGAACTGAAGACGGATGATAACAAGTTGTTACTGAACACCGACATGGATGCCGGCCACGGCGGCAAGTCGGGCCGCTTCAAAGCCTACGAGGATATCGCGCTGGAATACGCTTTTATCCTGGATCTGGCCACCCCGACCAACTGATCCATTATGACCTCGGCCCTTGTCATTCAAGGGCCGCATAAGAATCCTCTCGTAGTTTTTCCCTCTTCCATTTCCCTCCATATCAAATTAATCTTCGGCAAGAAAATGAATGATCGAGGTCATGTTTCTCAAGATTTAACTCCGCTATTTTGCCATTTCGTTTGATTTATGTTGGGTGAATGTGCTTAATCGGAGTGCTTGCAACTTTTTATTTGGCCCCTCAGGGGCCAATTTATCTTCGACCGACAGGAGGTCGGTAGCCTCACCACAGGATGAGGGTGACTGCCGGAAAGGGGGTGATCAACTCCCCCGCTTTCGCGCAACGAGAAGAGCGGGCAAGCCCGGCGCAGAACGGGACTGCCATCAATTTATCCGGGGATCGGATAAACAAAATCAAAGAAAAGGGAGAAAAAATGAAAGGATTAACTTTGGCATGCGCCCTGTCGGCGGCTCTGGTCGGTGTTTCATTCGGTGGTCCGGTACAAGCGCAGGAGCGCTTCGTGACCATAGGCACCGGCGGTCAGACCGGCGTCTACTATGTCGCTGGCCAGTCCATCTGCCGCTTCCTCAATCGCGGCGCCGCCGATCACCAGATCAAGTGCAACGCCCCGGCCAGTGGCGGTGGTGTTGCCAACGTCAACGGCATCCGCAGCGGTGAATTCAACTTCGGCATCATGCAATCCGACCACCAGTTCAAGGCGATGAAGGGGCTGCCACCGTTCCAGGCCGAAGGGGCCATGGACGATATGCGCGCCGTCTTCTCCCTGCAGAGCGAGGTGTTCACCATCCTGGCTCGCCGCGATGCCAAGATCGCCAGCTTCGACGATCTGAAGGGCAAGCGCGTCAACATCGGCAACCCGGGCTCCGGCCAGCGTGACACCATGGAAGAGATCATGGCGGTCAAAGGCTGGAAGAAGGGTGACTTCGGTCTGGTCTCCGAGCTGAAGCCGGCCGAACAGGCCTCCGCCCTCGGTGACAACAACATCGACGCCATGAGCTACTTCGTCGGTCACCCGAACGGCGCCATTCAGGAAGCTTCCACCACCACAGATGCAGTACTGGTACCTGTGGCCGGCGCCGACATCGACAAGCTGCTGGCCGAGAAGAGCTACTACAGCAAGGCCGAGATCCCGGGCGGCATCTACAAGGGCAGCGACAAGCCGACCCCCTCCATCGGTGGCAAAGCGGTGCTCTCCACCAGCGCCAAAACCGATCCGGAAGTGGTCTATCAGCTGGTCAAGTCGGTGTTCGACAACCTGGATCGCTTCAAGCGCCTGCACCCTGCCTTTGCCGACCTGAAAGAGGCCGACATGATCAAGGTGGGTCTCTCTGCACCGCTGCATGAAGGGGCTGCCCGCTACTACAAAGAGCGCGGCTGGCTCTGATTGAAGGCCCCGGGGCCTTTGTCACTCTCTTCGACACCCGTCTGCCGCCTGATTGCGGGGGCGGGTGTCGCTCTTGTTGTACTCGTTGGCACAAGTTATCCCTATGCAAGATAAACAACTCTCTACCGAGGAACTGATCGCCCAGGATGTGGGCGCTCGCCTGCCGCTGGGCATCATGGGCTGGCTCATCACAGCGCTGGCGCTGGCCTGGTCGCTGTTCCAGCTCTGGATCGCCTCGCCACTCCCCTTCATGGTGGGTTTTGGCGTACTCAATGACACCGAAACCCGCTCCATTCACCTCACCTTTGCCCTGTTGCTCGCTTTTCTGGTGTTCCCAGCATTTCGCTCCTCGCCGCGGGATCGGGTTCCCCTCGGTGATATCGCCCTCGGTCTGATCGCTGCTGGCGCCGCCTCTTACCTGTTCGTAATGTATGAAGCACTGGCGCTGCGTCCCGGCACCCTCACCACCGCCGATCTGGTGACCGCCTGCATCGGCATTCCGCTGCTGCTGGAAGCGGCGCGCCGCGCCCTGGGGCCGGCACTGGCGGTCATCGCTATCGTCTTTCTGATCTACAGCCTGGCGGGCCCCTGGATGCCGGGACTGCTGGCACATCGCGGGGTAGGCTTTACCGCGCTGGCCAACCACCAGTGGATCACCACCGAAGGGGTGTTCGGCATCGCCCTTGGCGTCTCCACCAGCTTCGTGTTTCTGTTCGTGCTGTTCGGCGCCCTGCTGGAGCGGGCCGGTGCCGGTCACTACTTTATCCAGCTCGCCTTCAGCCTGCTCGGTCACCTGCGCGGCGGCCCGGCCAAGGCGGCAGTGGTCGCCTCCGGCCTGACCGGCCTGATCTCCGGCTCGTCGATTGCCAACGTGGTGACCACCGGCACCTTCACCATCCCGATGATGAAGAAGGTGGGCTTCAGTTCAGAGAAAGCGGGGGCGGTCGAAGTGGCCTCCTCGGTCAACGGCCAGATCATGCCGCCAGTGATGGGGGCTGCGGCTTTCCTGATGGTCGAATACGTGGGTATCCCCTATGTGGAGATCATCAAGCACGCCTTCCTGCCTGCCGCCATCTCCTACATAGCGCTGCTCTACATCGTCCATCTGGAGGCCCTGAAACTGGGCATGCAGCCCATCGGCAACCATCAACCCAAACCCTGGCTGCGTCGCCTGACCGGTTTTGCCTTTGGCGCGGCCCTCATCAGCGGCCTGTCGCTGGCGGTCTACTATGGCCTCGGCTGGCTCAAACCTGCACTGGGTGACTACGCCCTGCCGGGGATCTCGGTACTGCTGGCTGCCACCTATGTGGCCCTGTTGAAGATCGCCGCCAGCAATGAACCGCTGCCTGCCGAAGATCCCGACAAGCCGCTCACCGAGCTGCCCAACACCCGCGCCGTGCTGCTCTCCGGCCTGCACTTCCTGCTGCCGGTGGTGGTACTGGTATGGTGCCTGATGGTGGAACGCCTCTCGCCGGGGCTGTCGGCCTTCTGGGGTACCGTGATGCTGGTGATCATCCTGCTGACCCAGCGCCCGCTGCTCAACTGGCTGCGCAAGGACGGCAAGCACGACTACGGCACCGTCGCTGACGGCGTGGTGGATCTGCGGGAAGGGCTGGTCGCCGGTGCCCGCAACATGATCGGTATCGGCATTGCCACTGCCACCGCGGGGATTATCGTGGGTGCGGTCTCCCAGACCGGGGTCGGTCTGGTGCTGGCGGATCTGGTGGAGTTCCTCTCCATGGGTAACCTGCTGCTGATGCTGCTGCTGACCGCTCTGCTGAGCCTGATCCTTGGCATGGGGCTGCCCACCACTGCCAACTACATCGTCGTATCCAGCCTGCTGGCACCGGTGGTAGTGACGCTGGGGCAGCAAAACGGGCTGATCGTGCCGCTTATCGCGGTGCACCTGTTCGTCTTCTACTTCGGCATCATGGCGGATGTGACGCCGCCGGTGGGACTGGCTTCCTTCGCGGCAGCGGCCGTCTCCAAGGGCGATCCCATCAAGACCGGGATCACCGCGTTCTACTACAGCCTGCGTACCGCAGCGCTGCCGTTCCTGTTTATCTTCAACACCGATCTGCTGCTGATCGACGTGGACTTCGCCCACGGCGTGCTGATCTTCATCGTGGCGACCATCGCCATGCTGATCTTCGCCGCCGCCACCCAGGGCTGGTTCCTGGTGAAGAGCCGCTGGTACGAGAGCGTGCTGCTGTTACTGGTCGCCTTTACCCTGTTCCGCCCGGGTTTCTGGATGGACATGGTGCACGACCCCTATCGCGAGACCCCGCCTGCCCAGCTGGCCCAAACCATGGGTGAAGTGGAGGCGGAGAGCACCCTGCGGCTGCGGATCCTCGGTGAAGATGCAGTGGGCAAGCCACGCAAGTTCACCCTGCTGGTCGCCGTACCGGATGGAGCAAATGGCGAGGAGCGGCTGGCCAATCTGGGGCTGAGCCTCTATGAGCAGGATGGCAAGACGCTGATCGACAACGTCGCCTTTGGCAGCCCGGCCGCCACCATGGGACTGGAGTTCGATCAGGAGATCCTCACCGTCAAGGCGCCGACCGAGCGCTGGACCAAGGAGTGGATGTGGATCCCGGGCTTCCTGCTGTTCGGGGCGATCGTCTGGCTGCAGCGTCGCCGCAGCGTCAAGGCCGGTTAATCCACCGGGCAGATGAGACAGAGGGCCGCTATTGCGGCCCTCTTTTTATTGCCTTGTTATTGCCTTGTTATTGCCTTGCCCTCTGCGGCTCTTGCGATGAGCAACAATCATGGAAAAAGATAAACGGTGGCGAGCGGCCAAAAAAGTGGGGTGACATGTCCATGTCACCCCCTCGCAAATAGCATGTTCCATATTGGAGTCCGGCCACGCCGGGTCTCTGTTTCACTTTCCGATAGTTCGCGACCCATCTGAAGTGCGCGCCAATTGCAGCAATGCAACCGACCAGCTACCCGTTACAACCTTCATCCACACGGCAGACAAGCCACCGTGTTTGTCCTTGCAACTGAAATATTACGCATAAAAACAAAATAAAAAACGTTTTTATGCTAATTCCATTCACATCAGAGTACAAAAAACAGCCTTATCATCACCACTAAATTGTTATAAAACAGCAAGATAGATTCATGCATGGTTATTCACCCGCAAAGGGTATCAGCAATGGCTTACAAGGCTTTGCGAGATCTCGCACAAAAAATGGCCGCCTCACAGCCAACGGCGCAGGGGCAACCAGTCACTCAGGCGTGCTATCAGTCGCCTTGACCACCCTTCGGGTTTGCGCGGCAATCCACCCGCCTGCTCCTGCCAGCGAGCCAGCCACATTCGCAGCGCCTCGCAGATCAGCGGGCAGTGCAGATGCAGCATCAGTTCGGTATTGAGAAACAGCGAGCGGGGATCGAGGTTGAGGCTGCCAAACAGCGCCCGCTCCTCCCCCAGCAGGATCAGCTTGGCGTGCAGGCTGCCGTGGCCGTGGTCAAACTCGGCAACACGGATCCCGCGCCGCAGCAACCAGCCGAGATAACGTTGGTAGGCGCCATAGACCAGTGGCACATCGGTGCTGGCCAGCGAGTTGGTGAGAATGTCGATGGCGACCCCCTGCTGGCGCAGCCGCGCCAGACGGTGCCGAAACCCGCGAGTAAGGATGAGGTAAGGGGTCACCAACCCCAGCGAGCCGGGATTGTCAGCCAGCTGGCGCCAAAGCTGGCGGGCAGTGGTGGGGCGGGAGATAAGCCCCTTGCCGGGATGGTCGAACCACACCTCGGCCCGCCCTTCATGCCACTGCAGCGGCAAATCGCTCTCGTCAAACAGCGCCGCAGGCAGATCGTAGACCGTCGCCACCGCCGGATCCGTCATGGTGAACAGGAAGTCGTTGACCACCTCTATTTCGGCGGGCAGCAGCTCGCGGCGCAGCAGATGGCGGATGGGATGACTCCAGCGGCTGTGCCAGAACTGCTCGAACCCCTGCTCCATCTGCTGACACAGGCCCCCCTGACAGGCGAGATCGAGATCCACAAAGGGGGCTTGCGGATCCAGACCGAAGTAACGATCGCCTATGTTGCGCCCGCCGATCAGCGCCAGCTTGCCATCCACCAGCAGCAGCTTGTTGTGCATCCGGTGGTTGATGCGGCGAAAGCTGAGCAGTCCCTCCAGCAGCAGTGCCAGCGGGCGCCAGCCACGCAGCCAGAAGGGGTTGAATAGCCGCACCTCGATCCCCGGGTAGTGAGCCACCATCTCCAGAAAGCGGTTGTCACCGGCATAGAGATCATCCACCAGCAGCTGCACCTTGACACCACGCCGGGCAGCGTGGAGCAGCTCGCTCAGCAGCAACTTGCCGCTACTGTCCTCCTCCCAGCTGTAGTACTGCGCCTGGATCCGCTCGCGGGCATGGCGGATCCAGTGGCAGCGCACCTTGAGCGCCAGCAGGGGATCGTCGATCAGGGCAAAGGATCCGGGGATCATGGTGTCATCCTGCTGTCATGGCCGGGTGTCATAACGCTGGCGAGCCTCTCACATACTCAAAAGGAGTTGCTGATGGAACTGCATGATACCCCGATGTTGCGCTATCTGGGCCAGCTCAGCCAGCCAGATCTCATCCCGGCCACCGGCCCCGCCCACTGGTTCCTGCAACACAGGGACGGTGGCTGGCAATTGCCGACCGTGCAGGCGACCTTGCCGGTCAACCGGCTCAGGGCTGAGCCGCTTCGATAGCGGCAGCCTTGCCCTCGATCTGGGGCAGGCTGAAACGATAGGCTACGTAGTACTTGTAGATGGTGCCGACATAGTTGATCGGCCCCTGTCCGACTTCGTTGGCCACCAGCTGATCCACGTTGCCGAACCAGACGTTGGGATCGAGCCCCAGCTTCTCCGCCTTGCCTCGCAGCGCCTGCACCCGGTTTGGCCCGGCGTTGTAGGCGGCGAGGGCAAACAGGTGGCGGTTGAGCCGATCCAGCTTGGGATCATTGAAGTAGGTATCGAGGATCAACCGCATGTAGCGGCAGGCTGCCTCCACATTTCCCTCCAGCGTGGTGAGTCTGGCGCCGTTGATGCCGACCTCCCGCCCTGTGCTGGGCAGCAACTGCATGAGGCCCACGGCCCCCTTGGGCGAGCGTGCCTTGGGATTGAGGCCGGACTCCTTGTAGCCAAGCGCCGCCAGCATCAACCAGTCGAGATCGTATTGATTGGCGTACTTCTCCAGCACCTTGCGAATGGTCGCGAGGCGCCCCATAGGATCCGGCGCCAGGATATTGCTCATCTGATCGCTGCGAACCAGCAGCCGGCGCAGGGTCATGTCGCTGTAAAGGCTGTTGCGGCTGACACTCGCCAGATAGCCATTGACCGCCTTGAGCAGCTCGGGGCTGTTCTTGCGCAGCGCCCAGGCACTGGTGCCGTTGTTGCGCAGGGGGATCAACTTGTGAGCCTTGAGGCCGGAGATCATGCCACCCAGCCAGATCCGTCCCTTGTAGCTGTCGGTCACCGTCAGGGGAATAATGCCAGCGGCCACCATCTCCAGCAGATCGCCATCCTGCAGGTATTCGGGCACCGTTTCGATATAGACAGGGGGCAGCCCCAGCTCGCGAAACAACCAGTTGAGCTGGCGCAGACTCTCGTAGTAGCTGGAGCTGGCGCGCACCCAGACCCGCCTGCCGGAAAGCTGGGTAATACGGCTGAAGGCGGGTAGGCTCTGCTGGCTCACCACCCACTCCTCTATGGATGAAATGAGCGGCCGGGAGAAGGCCACCTGTTCACGCCGGGTCGGGGTCACCGTCATGGTCGCCGCCACCAGATCGCCACGCCCCTCGGTCAGATAGTCCAGCAGCTTGTCCTGCCGCACCGGGATGTAGACCACCTTGAGTTTGACCTTCTCTTTGGCGAGATAGGTCTTGTTCAGCCAGCGCTCGAACCCTTGCAGCTGGTTGACCAGAATGCCGTACTGGGCGCCGCGATCGAGAAAATAGAAGCCGCGCTCATAGACCACCAGAGCCCTGAGTTCGCGCTTTTGCAGAATGCTTTCAAGGTCCCCGGGTTGGGGCAGACGCTGTGGCTTGAGTTCAGCCGCCAGCAGGGGAAAACAGCAGAGGGCCAGCAGAGCCCAGATCCAGCGTCGCATCACGATGGCTGCCCCTGTGCTGAAGTCACAACTGCAGCCTGTTGGCAGCACCGATCACGATAGAGGGTGGGATTGGGAGCAGAGATCCATCGCTGCGTCATGATGTTTACGCCTTCTGTTGGCCGACTCGCGCCGGGCAAAAACGTCTGTGGGATAGAGTAACTATAGAACGCCGACCCACAGCAGAAGGGTCAACACGGCAGGCAAACCTGCCGCGTTATCAGACAACTCAGATAGAGCGGGCCCGCATTTCGAAAATCAGTTTTTCAGCAGTGCAGGTGAATTTCAGGCGGGCTTTCAGGATCACGCCGTTGGCGCCCTGGGTCAGTTCGCTGCTCACTTGAGCTTCGGCAGTGACCTGTTTGGCCAGTGCTTCATAGGCAGCCAGCTTGGCGCGGGCATCCGCCTCGGCAGCGGCTTCAATAACCAGATCCATCACATCGTCGCCTTCGCCGATGATGGTGCCGATCTCGGCAAAACAGCCGCAGCTGTCACAGGTTTCGTTCAGTTCAACTTTCTCGTCTACAGACATTTTCTACTCCTACTGCTTATTTCGGATGATTTGCGTCGTCACGCATCGCCTTGCGAAAATCTTTGATGGCGGTACCCAGATCCTCACCTGCACTGGCAAGACGCTTGCTGCCGAAGACCAGCACAACGACCAGCAAGAGGATCAACATATGCCAGATATGAATTCCACCGAGTCCCATAGGGATACTCCCTCACAAAGAGATATCTGTTACTTGTATCAAAATAGAGCGCAGGGATTGTTGGGCAAAATCAAGGCAGGTGCAAGTGAGCAAATAAATCATAGCCAAAAAATAGGGCGACCCTGAGGTCGCCATATTGATTGTGCTACATGTCCCCTCAACCGCTACATCCTGTACCAGTGGTTCATGCGAACCTGAGACCATTCGAGGATAAGATCGCCAAGATATGAAAACAAATGGTATAAATTCATCTTAGAATTGAAGAGGATTCATATCATGCTGCTGGAACAACTGGGTCGCATCGACCTCAATTTGCTGATTATCCTGCAGGTGCTGCTGGAGGAGCGCAACGGCAGCAAGGCCGCACGCCGCCTTCATCTGAGCCAGTCCGCCGTCAGCAAAGCCCTCGGCCGTCTGCGCGATACCTTCAATGATCCCCTCTTCATCCGCTCTGCCTACGGGCTGGAACCCACCGGCCGCGCCCTTGCGCTGCAACAGCAGTTGCAACCCATCCTGCTGTCGCTGGATAACCTGATCCAGCCGCCCGAGTTCGACCCCGCCAGCTCGGAGCGAGAGTTCGTCATCGCCAGCATGGACAGCGCCTTTACCCTGTTTGCCCCGCTCTACCTGAGCGAGCTGAAGCGGCAGGCACCAAGGATCCGCTTGCGTTACGAGGAGTGGACCGAAAACAGTCTGACCGAGATGAGTCAGGGACAGGTGGACATCGCCTTCGCGGTGCGGGAGAACTGCATCAGCTCCGATTATCGGCTCGATACCCTGCCCGACAGCATCTGTCAGCGAGTGCTGGCGGTCGATGATCTCACCTGTCTGGTACAGCAGCACCACCCCGCGCTGCGAGAGCCCAACTGGAATCTGGAGCACTACCTCAGTTATCCCCATGTGCAGACTTACTGCGAGGGACGGGACCGCTGGATGCTGGATCACAAGCTGGCAGAGCAGGATCTCTACCGGCGTATCGAGGCAACCGTGCCCTCCTTCGAGGCGGCGCTGCGGATGGGAATGCACTCCGACATGATAGTCACCCTCTCCAGGCTCTATGCCCGCCACGCTACCCAGGTCTATCCGCTGTTGCAGCTGCCGCTGCCCATCGGGTTGGACAGCATCTCCCATCTGCTCATCTGGCATCAGCGTCACAGCGAGGATCCGGGCCACCGCTGGCTGCGGGAATTGCTGCTCTCCCTCATCATGAGCAAACTGGAACCCGCTGCGACCACTCACGGGTGACGGCACGCCTTCTCGGCGGCAAAAAAAACGGGGCTCTGCGTAGCCCCGTTTCATTCACTTCAAGATGTAAACCTCTCAGCCCTGACCGGTCACCGCCAGATAGTGATGTACCCCGTCCAGCAACATCTGGACCGAGATCATCACCAGCAGCATGCCCATCAACCGCTCCACCGCAGTGAGTCCCCGCTCACCCAGCAGCTTGTTGAATACCTCGTAGAACATCAAGATCACCGCGCTGGCAGCCCAGGCCAGAAAGAGTGCCAGCGACCAGTCCACCATCCGTGTCGGCTCCTGATTGGCCAGCAGCATCAAGGAGGCGAGGATCGAGGGGCCGGCAATCATCGGGATCGCCATCGGCACCAGGAAGGGCTCCTCGCCCGCCGCCAGCCCGGTCACGCCCCCTTCACTCGGGAAGATCATCTTGATGGCGATCAGGAACAGGATAATGCCCCCCGCAATGCTGACCGCCTCCTGCCGCAGGTTGAGGAAGCCGAGGATCTGCTGACCGACGAACAAGAACAGCATCATGATGGCCAGCGAGAAGAGCAGCTCGCGCACCATCACCTTGCGACGTCGCTTGGGATCGATATGACGCAGGATAGAGAGGAAGACCGGCAGGTTGCCCAGCGGGTCCATGATCAGAAACAGCATGACTGCGGCAGAGAAAGTATCCATACAACGCCCGGGCTATGCCCTGAATAGGGAAAAGAGAGGGGGCGAAATATAGCAAAGGGCGAAGAATTGAGCGAGCGCCATGATGCGCTCGCAGCGGGATTAACCGTGGTTGCAGATCTTGTCGGCGCGGGTCTGAAAACCCTCGGCCGAGTCGATGAATTTGCCACGGGCGGCCAGAAAGTCGATCAATGCTTCCGCATCCATCTCGCTGGCGCTGCAGGTATGAAAACGGGCCTCGGCGCCGAACCGCTCGGCCATCGCCTGTTTCAGGCTGGCACGGGTAAATTGCCCCCCTTGTGCCAACATCATCTCCATCACTTCGTGACCATGAACCGATTGCGACATCTCTCACCTCAATAATGAACATATTTAATGCCAATTAAATATCTCCCCGCCCGGAGGGATCTTGATATAGGCCAATAAATTGCGCATTTCCTGGTCAGGGGAGTGGTCACCGCCACCGCTTTGTCGATAATGTGGCAACCCGCGTCAGGGATCGCTACACTGGCGCCCCTTTTTGGCCATCGCAGACAATGTATAAGGATATTGGCGTCATGCTGTTCCATGGAGAGGCTCTCAAGCCCTGGCAGATCTGGACCCGCCGACCACTCTGGCTCAAGACCCTGATCGGCATGCTGACAGGGGTGGGTCTGGGCGTCGGCTTTGAAGAGCAAGCCCTGTTGCTCAAGCCCCTTGGCGTCCTGTTCGTCAACACCATCCAGATGCTGATGGTGCCCCTCATTTTCTGCTCGGTCATCGCCGGTCTCACCTCGCTGCTCAAGGGCAAGGCCCTCGATCGCATCGGCAGCAAGGCGATCTGTCTCTACTTCTGTTCGACCGCCATCGCCATCTGCATCGGCCTGATGATGGGCTGGCTGCTGGAACCCGGCATGGGTGCCGACATGGGCCCCTATGAGCGGGTCGGTATGTCGGAACCACCCACTCTGGCCAGCGTGCTGAGCCATCTGGTGCCGAGCAACCCGGTACAGGCGATGGTGGATGGTAAGATCCTGCAAGTAATCGTCTTTGCGGTGGCGCTGGCGGTCGCCCTCAATGCCAGCGGTCGCCGTGGCCGTCCCGCCATCCTCTTCTTCACCTCGCTGGCCGAGGGGATGTTCAAGCTGACCCAGATGGTGATGGCGCTCGCCCCTTACGGTGTCTGCGCCCTGATGGCCTGGATGACCGGCAAGTACGGTCTCGACCTGCTGCTGCCGCTGCTCAAGGTGATCGGCGCCGTCTACCTCGGCTGCCTGCTGCACGTGCTCGGCGTCTACAGCACCCTGCTGCTCCTGCTGGCACGGCTCAATCCGCTGCACTACTTCAAGAGCATCGTTGATGCCCAAGCGGTGGCCTTCACCAGCAGCTCCAGCAACTCCACCCTGCCCATCAGTCTGGCCTGCGCCGAGAAGCGGCTGGGAGTCTCCCCCGCCATCACCGCCAAGGTGCTGCCCATCGGCGCCACCATCAACATGGATGGCACCGCCCTCTATCAGGGAGTGACTGCGCTGTTCGTGGCTCAAGCATTCGGTGTGGATCTGCACATGGTCGATTACCTGACCATCATCAGCATCGCCACCCTGGCCAGTATCGGCACCGCTGGCACCCCGGGCACCGGGCTGATGCTGCTGACCCTGACCCTGACGGCGGTGGGCTTGCCGCTGGAAGGGGTGGCACTGATTGCAGGCATTGACCGGATCCTCGACATGGCGCGCACCACGGTCAACGTATCGGGGGATATTCTGGTGTCGGTGCTGATCGCCCGCAGCGAAAACGAGCTGGATCTGGCGACCTATCACGATGCCAGCGCAGGGGAAGATATTGAGTTCCCGCCGCGCTAGCGGAAGAGAGATCAGCTGTCGTGGGGATCGTGATGACAGCGCCAGCAGACGTCGAAGTTGGCGCCGTTCTCCTCCCCGCACTGGCCGCACAGCCAGCCGTTACCCTGACGCTGCTGGTAACGCTCGATGACCCGTCCTGCCTTGCTGCGATCCTCGGCCCGCACCATCAGGGTCACCTGCAACATGTCGACCGGCAGTTCGCCAAGGGCGCCCGACAGCCCCTCGCCATTGAGGCGCACCAGCACCCCTTCCGCCTCCAGCGCCCCTTTCAACGCGTGTGCCTCCAGGGTGTGTGAGGCGCGATAGAGATTGATCCAGTTATCCATAGCTCCCCCCTTACAACAACTTGTCGATGCCAAACTCGGCGCCGTTCTCAATCATGAAATCGATGAATGCCCGCAACTTGCGCGGCATCAGTTGCCGCTCCGGAAACAGCAAATAAATCGGCACCCTGGGTTGCTGCCACTCTGGCAGCAGGATCACCAGCTCGCCGCTGGCAAGCTCATCCTGACAGAGCATAGCGGGTAACGAAGCCAACCCCAGCCCCGCCTTCGCTGCCTCCCGGGCACAGGTAATATTATTGACCCGAAAACGGGATGGGGGGTCAACCAGCACCTCTTTGCCATCCAGCTCGAAGCACCAGTGAGAGGCGAGAAACCCGCTGCTCACCGTCACCCGCTCGTGGTTGGCCAGATCCTCCGGCCGCTCGATAACCGGGCTGCGGGCCAGATAGTCCGGGCTGGCACAGAGCAGCCTTCCGGTGCTCCAGAGTCGGCGCGCCGCCAGATTGGAGTCGCTCATGTCGCCAATCCGCACCACCGCATCCAGCCCTTCACTGATGGGATCCACCACCCGGTTGGTCAGTTCCAGCTCCACCTGCAGGGCGGGATAGGCCTGCAAAAACTTGGCGACCAAGCGCCCAACCACCAGTTGCCCCGTCTCGATAGGCACCGCCAGTTTGAGGGTGCCGGTCACCTCCTGCTGGCTGGCGCTCAGCATCAGCTCGGCTTCGGTCAGGGCATCGACCGCCTTGCTGCAGTGCAGGTAGTACTTCTCCCCCTCCTCGGTCAAAGTGAGCTGACGAGTGGAGCGATAGAGCAGACGCACTCCGAGCCGCTGTTCCAGTTCGGCGATGCGGCGGCTGACCATCGCCTTGGTCATCCCCAACTCACGGGCAGCCCCCGTAAACGAGCCCTTGTCGACGATACGCACCAGAATTAACGCGGCATTGAGATCCATTGTTGCACCAGTGAAACTGTATATCTCGTGAACCAATACTAATCGAAACAGTTGACCAGTGTTAGCCTGCGCCCCTTAAGTTCAGGAATCACAAAAATGAGTCAACACAAAAAAATTCCCCTGCTGGCAGCCATGATATTGGCTCTGCTCGGTCTGCTGTTCGCCGGTTACTGGTATCTTCACGGCCGCTATTTTGAAAGCACCGACAACGCCTATCTGCAAAGTGAAGTGACCGGGATCAGCTCCAAGCTGCCCGGTTATATCCGCGAAGTGCTGGTCACCGACAACCAGCCGGTCAAAGCGGGCCAACTGATCGCCCGGCTCGATGATCGCGAATACAAAACCAGGGTCGCGGAGGCCGAAGCCGACCTGCGCCTCAATCAGGCGACGGCTGAAAATCTGGCGGCCACCCGCACCCAACAACTGAGCCTGATCCAGCAGGCCGAGGCCAAGGTCGCCTCCGCCAATGCCGAACAGCTGCGCGCCAGCCAGCAGGTCAACCGGATCAGTCAGCTCAACCAGCGCCACTACAGCTCGCAAGACAGTCTGGACGAGGTGCGTGCCGGCCTGCAGGTCAATCAGGCGCAAGCCCGGGAGGCCCAAGCCGCCCTGCAAGCGGCCCGTGAGCGACTGCTGGTACTGGATGCCGAACGCAAACAGAATCTGGCCAAGCTGGCATTGAGCGAAGCACAACTGGAGCAGGCCAAGCTGGAGCTGGGTTATACCGAGCTGCGGGCACCGGCCGACGGTATCATCGGCAAGCGCAGCCTGCGGGAAGGGCTCTACGTCCAGTCCGGTATGCAGGTCGCCAGCCTGGTGCCGCTGCAGCAGGTGTGGGTCGAGGCCAACTTCAAGGAGACCCAGCTCGCCCATATGCAGCCAGGCCAGAAGGTCGAAGTAGTGCTCGATGCCTACCCGGATCAACCGGTCGAGGGGATCATCGACAGCCTGGCCCCGGCCACCGGCGCCAAGTTCGCCCTGCTGCCACCGGAGAATGCCACCGGCAACTTCACCAAAATCGTGCAACGGGTGCCTGTGAAGATCCGCATCCCCGAGCCGGGCCCGCTGGCTGGCAAGCTGCTGCCGGGTCTCTCGACCGAAGTGATCGTGGATACCCGCACTCCAGATCCCGTGGTGGCTGCCAACTGATGGAACCCATTCCACGTCGCAACTGGATCGCGGTCATGGGGGGCCTTATCGGCGCCTTCATGGCCATCCTCGATATCCAGATCACCAATGCCTCTCTGAAGGATATTCAGGGGGCCCTGTCGGCCACCCTGAGCGAGAGCTCCTGGATCTCCACCTCCTATCTGGTGGCGGAGATGATCGCCATCCCCCTGAGCGGCTGGTTGAGCCGGGGGCTGAGTGTGCGCCGCTACCTGCTCTGGACCACCGGCGCCTTTATCGCTGCCTCCGTGCTCTGCTCGTTCAGCTGGAACCTCACCAGTATGATCGTCTTCCGGGCGCTGCAAGGCTTCACCGGCGGGGCGCTGATCCCGATGGCCTTCTCCCTCATCGTCACCCTGCTGCCGCTACAGAAGCGGGCCACCGGCATGGCGCTGTTCGGCCTCTGCGCCACCTTCGCCCCCGCCATCGGCCCAACCCTCGGCGGCTGGCTCACCGAGCAGATGTCGTGGCACTACATCTTCTATCTCAACGTGCCGCCGGGACTGCTGGTGATGGCCATGCTGGCCCACGGGCTGGATAAAAAACCGGTGGACTGGGCCGTGATCAAGCGGGTAGACCTCATCGGGATTGTCACCATGGCGCTCGGCCTCGGCTTGCTGGAGGTGGTGCTGGAAGAGGGCAACCGGGAGGACTGGTTCGGCTCAAGCTTCATCGTGCGACTGGCGGTCATCTCGGCAGTAGCGCTGGTGTTCTTCGTCATCAGCCAGCTGATCCGCCGTCACCCGCTGGTCAATCTGCGGCTGCTGCACAACCCGCGCTTCGCGCTGGCCTGCTTTGCCTATCTGATCCTCGGCATGGCGTTGATGGGCTCCATCTATGTGCTGCCGCTCTATATGACCCAGATCCACAACTACAACGCGCTGGAAATCGGCGAAGTCCTGATGTGGATGGGACTACCGCAACTGCTGGTGTTGCCGCTGGTGCCCAAACTGACCCACAAGATAGACCCGCGCTATCTGGTGAGTTTCGGCTTCCTGATCTTCGCCGTCAGCTGCTTTATGAACGTCAACATGAGTGCCGACTACGCCGGGCCGCAGCTGATCCAGTCACTAATCGTGCGGGCGCTGGGGCAGCCCTTCATCATGGTGCCGCTCTCCCTGGTCGCCACCGCCAGCCTGAGCCACGACGAGATCCCCTCCTCCTCGACTCTGCTCAACGTGCTGCGCAACCTCGGTGGTGCGTTCGGTATCGCCATCATCGCGACCATGCTCGACAACGATACCCGCACCCATGTGCTGCAGATTGGCAGCACTCTGGCCGCCAGCAGTATCGAGGGGCAGAGCTATCTGCTGCAACTGGCCCAGAGCATGATGGCGCAGGGTTCAGGCCCCGAGATTGCTCAGCAGCAAGCCCACGCCATGCTGGCCAACACCATCAACCGGGAAGCAGCCATCATGGCCTACAACCAGGTGTTCTACATCATGGGGATCTTCCTGCTGGTCGCCAGCGGCCTGATGCTGTTGCTCAAATCCCCCGCCCCACGGGCAGCAGATGCCGAACCGCTAGAGGCGTGAAAAACCGCAGGGCATAAAACGAAAAACGGGCAAGCGCCCGTTTTTCGTTATCTGTTGCCTGCACTCAACCAGAAGACGTTATCCCGCCAGCGACCCTGCAATCAGGAATTGCGCTGCGAAGTAGCTGCTCATCACCCAGGCGCGGGCGTGGGGAAAGGGGCGGCGGAAGCGATCGAGCGCCAGCATGCTGTCGGAGAAGAGGAACATCAGCGCCCCCACCAGAGCAGCGGCAGAACCGGCAGTGAGAGAGGCGTGCCAGGCACCTGCGGCCACCCAGGCCATGCCGATGATCACCAGCATGTAGCAGAAGACCGGGATCCGCATCTCCCCCAGCTTGCCCCACAGCAGGCCGAATACCATGCCGGCGATCAGCAACAGCAGCAAACCATCCACCAGATTGAGCAGCAATGGTCCTTGGGCAAAACCGACGATATAGCAGAGATGCGCGACAAGAAATGCCGCCAACCCCTGAATGAAGCGATCACTTGGCAACATCAGCAGCACATCGCCCGCCAGCGAGAGGCAGAGGCCGAGCAGGATCCAGGCGTGGGAACCGTCGTGGTCATAACTCTGGTAGCCGAACGCCAACGCGATGATAAGCAACATGGTCAGCGGCTTGCTGATATAGAACTGGCGGCTGTCTGAACCGTAGGCAGCACGGATGTGCCACCAACCTGAAGCGATGATCAAGAAACTCAATAACATGCCCTGCTCCTCACCTGTTGCTCGCAGTCATACGGCAACCGTTTTTATCATGGTGCAGGGTAACAAATTCCCTCCCCCAGTGGCAGGGGTGCTTATCAAATGGACAGACTAAGCCTAAAGTCTAATTGCCGCACCGAGTGGTTCAGGGCATAAGTGACGGGTCTGGAGGATCACCATGGAAGAAGCTATGAAGAACTATCTGCCCGCCATCGATATCATGATGTGCCATCTGGGGATCAGCTTTGAGCAGGCCTGCGAACAACTGGGTCTCAGCCAGCAGGAGCAACAGGCACTGGATCAGTTGCAGCAACAGCAGAGCCAAGCCAACTAAGCCCTCCCGTTATTGGATATCATGATGTGCCATCCGGGGATCAGCTTTGAGCAGGCCTGTGAACAGCTGGGTCTTAGCCAGCAGGAGCAACAGGCACTGGATCAGTTGCAGCAACAGCAGAGCCAAGCCAACTAGCTTGAGTTGAATCATAAAAGAGAAGACCGCCAGCAGGCGGTCTTCTCTTTTAGTCTCTGTGATAACCGGGTGGCATCATGCAATACCTGCCAGCAAACGACTCCAGTTGCGTTTACCAGCGATGAAGCCGTCCCGCAGGGCCCGGTACTCCAGTTGCAGCTTGAGGCTGTCATAGCGCGCCAGCGCCTTGCGTTTGCGCAGCTCCAGCAGCCGCTTGCGACTGGCGTAATAGTGTTGCAACTGCTGGCTCAGCTTGTCGTACTCCTCCTGCAGCAGCGCCTGCCACAGTTCGCGATCTTCCTGCTTGCGCAACTTGGCTTGTGCCCGTTTCAGCTGCATCTGCAGCCGGGCTTGTTCGATACGCTCCTCCGGCGAGGATCTGAGATCCCCCGCCAGACCACACCAGGAGGCGAGCCGGATCAACCACTTGGTCGGATCGAACTGCCACCAGTGAATGCCGTTGCGGTAGTCATTCTCGAACAGGTGGTGAAAGTTGTGGTACCCCTCGCCAAAGGTTAAAAAAGCCAGGATGCCGTTATCGCGAGCGGTATTGCGGTCGGTATAAGGCTGACTGCCCCAGATATGGGCCAGCGAGTTGATGAAGAAGGTGGTGTGGTGAGTCATCACCATCCGCAGCACGCCCGCCAACAGCAACATGCCGAGCATATCCCCGTGCCACAGGCCAAGCAGCAGCGGCAGCCCCAGATTGGCCGCCAGTGCCAGCGTCAGATAGTGACGGTGCTGAAACGCGACCACCGGGTTGTTCTGCAGATCCCGCACATTGCTGTAATCGCCATAGCGATCTCCTTGATGCTCCCGCAACATCCAGCCGATGTGGGAATACCAGAAGCCACGCCCCGCGCTGTAGGGGTCTTTATCGTTGTCATCCACATGACGATGGTGACGGCGGTGATCGGCCGACCAGTGCAGGGCCGAATTCTGCAGTGCCAACGCACCGCCGATGGCAAACAACCACTGCAAAGCGGGGTGCGCCTTGTAGGCCTTGTGCGACCAGAGCCGGTGATAGCCTGCGGTGATGGATAGACCACTCAGGCAGAACAACAACAGGAAACTGGCCCACTGCCAGAGATCGTAACCGTGGCTCATGCCGTACCAGGGTACGACAATCAACGCCACTATCCCGGAGAGGGAAAACAGAAGGGTATTGGTCAAAATAATGGGGGGTCTGGCCATCTCATTGCATCCTTTCAGCGAACAGCTGTTCGCCATTTTCTATGGTGATTTCCTCACGGTCAATGGTAAAAAAGTAGGATACAAACCTGATCCTGAGGCGCCTTCGGGTTATCATTTGTCCTCGTTAAGCTGAAGGTGACTGATTTCGTGGGTATTCGCGCTCAACAAAAAGAAAAAACCCGGCGTACATTGATCGATGCTGCATTCAGCCAACTGTGCGCCAATCGGAGTTTCTCCAATCTCAGCCTGCGGGAAGTCGCTCGTGAAGCGGGCATCGCCCCAACCTCTTTCTATCGCCACTTTCGCGACATGGAGGAGCTGGGCCTGACCCTTGTTGACGAAGGAGGTCTCACCCTGCGCCAACTGATGCGCCAGGCACGCCAGCGCATTGCCGGTGGTGGCAGTGTCATCAGCACCTCTGTGCAGACCTTTATGGAGTTCGTCGAGAACAACCCCAACATATTCCGGCTGCTGCTGCGGGAACGCTCCGGCACCTCGGCCGCCTTTCGTCAGGCGGTGGCTCGCGAAATCCAGCACTTTATCGCAGAGCTGACCGATTATCTGGAAGCCACCACAGAAGCACCACGGGAAGATGCCTACATCCAGGCAGAAGCCATGGTCACCATTGTCTTCAGTGCCGGTGCCGATGCACTCGACATGACCAGCGAAGAGTGCCGTGCACTCTCCGACCGAACAATTCGCCAACTGCGGATGATCGCCATGGGCGCCGAGGTACAAAACCAGAAGCGCCGTGAACCTCACCCATGACCACAGGATGGAGAACGATATGACTGAACAGCTTATGATCCCGAAAAAACCGCTCGCCATGGCCATGCTGATTGGTATCTGTGGCGATGCCTCTCTGGCCGTGCTGACCAACTCGGTTGTGCCTTTCTCCTTCTTCCCGCTGATTGCCCTCTGGCTGGCGGCCTATCAGCTGTTCCAGCACTATCGCCATGAACCCATGGTGGGCAACACCCCCATCTGTACCCTGCTCTGCTTCTTTATCGGTGTCTTCGGCCACTCCGCTCTGCTCAAGGTGCAATACCCGGAACTCGGCAGCAACTTCTTCTCCCTGATCATGATGCTGCTGCTACTGGCAGCACTCTCCATCAAGCTCGGCCTGAGCATTGGCAACAAAGAGAAGCCCTGATAAATCAACCGAGTGATGGTAATCAGTTGATAGATAAAGCAAAGAGGCCTTCCCGTCGGGAAGGCCTCTTTGCTTGAACGGTACCTGATTAATCCGGCAATCTCGGTATTCCCAACCCAGCCAAGCCGCTGGGCTTCAAGATCGATGTACAGATGGAAGAGGGGGTGGTCAATATGGAGCTGCCCTGTAGTCAGCAGGCAGCAGAAGCCTGATTTGACCGCCTGCAGAGTCGTTCAAATTGCTGTGAATGAAACTGATAGGGCTCGGATATAGCCAGAAAATGGTGGAAATAACCGGCTATCTGGCACTCTCTCGGCAGGTAAAAACCAAACGTTGGCGGTTTAACGCGCTAAAAATACAAAAGCCCGGTCGTGAAGCCGGGCTTTGTGTTGGTTCCGGTGTGCAACCATCGGGGTCAGTGGGTAAAAACGCCCATAGCAAAAAGGCCTTCCCATCTGGGAAGGCCTTCAAATTAGTGGCGGAGCGGACGGGACTCGAACCCGCGACCCCCGGCGTGACAGGCCGGTATTCTAACCGACTGAACTACCGCTCCGCATTCGGTTAGCTTTCGCTAAATCTTCTGCTGCATTTTCTGAGGTGTCATCCTCGCAGCCAGTGACATGATTCTTCACATCGCTGTTTAATTGGGTGCCTGGCAGTGTCCTACTCTCGCATGGCGAATGCCACACTACCATCGGCGCTACCGCGTTTCACTT